>CAMLGG010000138.1 GCA_946479475.1 uncultured Ideonella sp.
TTCTACGACTACGCCGATTCCGGCTCGTGGACCGAGGGCACCTACCGCGCCAACGAAGCGGACTTCGGCAAGATCCTGCTGCGCCAGCGGGTGGCGGTGAACATGGAAGGCCGCTCGACCGAGACTACGATGATCGGCCAGAAGGTCTCGATGCCCGTGGCCATCGCGCCCACGGGCCTCACCGGCATGCAGCATGCGGACGGCGAGATCCTCGCGGCCCGCGCGGCCGAGAAGTTCGGCGTGCCCTTCACGCTGTCGACGATGAGCATCTGCTCGATCGAGGACGTCGCGGCCCACACCGCCCAGCCCTTCTGGTTCCAGCTCTACGTGATGCGCGACCGCGACTTCATCGAGCGCCTGATCGAGCGGGCCCGGGCCGCGAAGTGCTCGGCCCTGATGCTGACGCTGGACCTGCAGATCCTCGGCCAGCGCCACAAGGACCTGAAGAACGGCCTGTCCGCGCCGCCCAAGCCGACGCTGGCCAACATGATCAACCTGGCCACCAAGCCGCGCTGGTGCCTCGGCATGCTGGGCACGAAGCGCCGCAGCTTCGGCAACATCGTCGGCCATGCCAAGGGCGTGGGCGACCTGTCCTCGCTTTCGGCCTGGACGGCCGAGCAGTTCGACCCGCGCCTGTCGTGGGCCGACGTGGAGTGGATCAAGAAGCGCTGGGGCGGCAAGCTCATCCTCAAGGGCATCATGGACGCCGAGGACGCGAAGCTCGCCGCCGACAGCGGCGCCGACGCCCTTATCGTCAGCAACCACGGCGGCCGCCAGCTCGACGGTGCGCCCTCGTCGATCCAGGCGCTGCCGGCCATCGCCGACGCGGTGGGCTCGCGCATCGAGGTCTGGATGGACGGCGGCATCCGCTCCGGCCAGGACGTGCTCAAGGCCCGCGCCCTCGGTGCCCGCGGCACGCTCATCGGCCGCGCCTTCCTCTACGGCCTCGGCGCGATGGGCGAGCAGGGCGTGACCAAGGCGCTGGAGATCATCCAGCGCGAGCTCGACCTGACGATGGCCTTCTGCGGCCACACGAAGATCGACAACGTCGACCGCGGGATCCTGCTGCCGGTGAGTTGACGCGGCCTGGCGCCCGTTCAGGCGAGGTTCATGCGTGTCGCTCCACACTGGCCCCGTCGATCATTTCAACGGAGCCCCTCATGCACGCCGAACTGCACAGCTTCCTGTCCCGCCTCGCCGGCACCGTCGTGCTGGCCCTGGCCCCGGTGGTCTTCACGGCCTTCGTCTCGATGCCGCTGAGCCTGAACCGCCATCCCGCGGAACCGGTCGCCGTCAAGCTCGAACCACGGCACATGACCTGAGGACCACCCCGGCTCAGGCGTTCGCGCCGCCTGTGGGCGCGTGATCGAGGTCGGGCCGGCGCCACGGGTCGACGTGGGTCATGAGGTTGAGGACACGGTGCCTCTGCATCACCCGGCTGCGAGCGTCCACGGCGATGTCGTGGCCGGCCTCGACGCTGAGCGAGGCGTCGACCTCCAGGTGCGCGTCGACCACCACCATGTCGCCCATCTTGCGGGTGCGGATGTCGTGGACGCCATGGACGCCCGGCGTCTGCTCCAGCGTCTGCCGGATGGCGGCGATCTCCTCCTCGTCGATGGCGCGGTCCATCAGGTCGTGCAGGGCGTCCCAGCCGAACTCCCAGCCCATCTTCGCCACCATGAAGCCGACGATGGCGGCCGCGATGGGATCGAGGATCGGGTAGCCGGCGAGATTGCCGGCGATGCCCACCCCCACGACGAGCGACGATGCCGCGTCGGAGCGCGCATGCCAGGCGTTGGCCACGAGCATGCTCGACTTGACCCGCTTGGCCACCGAGAGCATGTAGCGGAACAGCAGTTCCTTGGCGACCAGCGCACCGCCGGCGACCCACAGCGCGGCCACGTGGACCTGCTGGACCGACTCCGGCCTCTCGAGCTTCAGGAAGGCGGACCACAGCATGCCGAGGCCGACGCCGAGCAGGAGCGCGCCCAGCACCAGCGAGGCCGCCGTCTCGTAGCGGTGGTGTCCATAAGGATGGTCGGCGTCGGCGTCCTTCTGGCTGTGATGGCTCGCCAGCAGCACGACGAAATCGGCCACCAGGTCCGACAGCGAGTGGATGCCGTCGGCGATCAGGCCCTGGGAGCGGGCGAGAACCCCGGCGGCGATCTGGGTCGAGGTCAGGGCCAGGTTGACCCCCACGCTGACCCAGGTGCTGCGGGAGGCGGCGGCGGCCCGCTCCGCCGGGGTGTGGCCCGAGTCCTCCGTGTCTTCGGGCAGGTTCGTGAACTGCATCGCTGGCTGGTGGTCGTCGTGTGAATGGCTTGGATGAACGCCGGGCTCAGCCCGCCGCGGGCAGCGAGAGACGGGCGCTGAGGCCGCCTGCCTCGGCGGCGTCGAGGGCGAGGTCGCCGCCGTACAGGCGAGCCAGGTCCAGCACGATCGCCAGGCCCAGGCCGCTGCCGGCACTGCTCTCGTCCAGCCGGACACCGCGCTGAAGGACTGCCTCGCGCTGCTCGGGCGCGATGCCCGGCCCGTCGTCGTCGACGCTGATGTGCAGCCACGCTCCTTCCCGCCGGGCGCGGACGGAGACGGCGCTTCGCGCACTGCGGCAGGCGTTGTCCAGCAGGTTGCCGAGCATCTCCTGCAGGTCCTGCTCCTCGCCGGCGAAGGCCAGGTCGGCGGAGATCTCTTCGATGCCCAGGTCGAGGTGCCTGTCGGCGTGCAGGCGGTCCATGGCCCGCATGATGCCGGCCAGGACCGGCTCGAGGCGGGTCCGCTGCCCGGGCACACGCTGCGTGGCAGCGGCGCGCGCCCGCGCGAGATGCCACTGCATGTGGCGTTCGGCGGCCTGGACCTGCTCGGCGACCAATGTCGAGAACTCGGATGGCCCGGCCCGGCGGGCCGCCTGCCCGAGGATGGCCAGCGGCGTCTTCAGGGCATGGGCGAGATTGCCGGCCTGGGCACGGGCCCGCTCCACGACCTCCGCATTGCGGTCGAGCACGCCGTTGAACTCGTCGATCAAAGGCTGCACCTCGGCCGGGAATCGGCCGACCAGGCGCTGCTCCTCGCCCGCCCGCACGCGCTGCAGCCCGCGTTGCATCGTCCTGAGCGGAGCCAGCCCGACGGCCACCTGCGCCAGCGCGGCCAGGGCCAGCAGCACGCCCAGGCCGGCGAGCGAGGCCGTCAGCACGCCGGTGAATCGCTCGACCGCCTCGGCGGCTTCATGCGTGTCGCCTGCGACGACCAGCCGCCATCGCGTTTCGCCCGGCTCGGGGGCCTGCAGAGATCGCTCGACCACACGAAGCTTCTCGCCCCGCGGCCCGGCGAGGGCATGGCGATGCACCGCGCCGTCGGCCAGGGCGTCCGCGGGCAGCGGCAGCTCGGCGTCCCACAGCGAGCGCGAACGCAGGACGGCGCGAGGCGTGCCCGGTTCGGCCGGCAGGCGCTCGACCTGCCAGTACAGGCCGGAATACGGCTTCTCCCAGCGGGGGTCGCTCATGCCCGGCGCAGCGATGAAGGGGCGGCCGTCGGCATCGAACTCCAGGCGCGCGCTCAGCTGGTCCAGCTGCTGCCCCAGCGCGAGGTCGAACTGCTGCAGCACATGGTCGCGGAACAGCCCGGCGAGCCACCAATGCGCGCCGGCGAGGGCCACGACGAGCGTGGCGAGCGTCGCGGCCAGCAGCCGCAGCCGCAGCGAGCCGCCGCGTGGGCTCGCTGGCGCACCCTCGGGCCTGCGGCCCGGTCCCTCCGGGAGGGAATGAGCCCCAGCGCTCATGCCGCCACCAGTCGGTAGCCCTGGCCGCGTACCGTCTCGATGGTCCCCGGCGGCAGCTTCTTGCGCAGGCGGCCCACGAAGACCTCGATCGTGTTGGAGTCGCGGTCGAAGTCCTGGGCGTAGATGTGCTCGGTCAGCTCGGTGCGCGAGACCACCGCGCCCGGCCGGTGCATCAGGTAGTCCAGCACCTTGAACTCGTGGCTGGTGAGCGTCACCGCCTGGCCTCGCAGCGTGACCTTGCCGCTGCGCGTGTCCAGCGCGACATCGCCACAGCGCAGCACGGGCGAGGCATGGCCGGAGGCCCGTCGGATGAGGCTGCGAAGTCGCGCAAGCAGCTCTTCCATGTGGAAGGGCTTGGCGAGGTAGTCGTCGGCGCCGGCATCGATGCCGGCCACCTTCTCGCTCCAGTTGTCGCGGGCGGTCAGGATGAGGACCGGCATGGTCCGGCCGGCTTCGCGCCAGCGCTTGAGCACGGTGAGCCCGTCCAGCACGGGCAGGCCGAGATCGAGGACGACGCCGTCGTAGGCGCCCGTGTCGCCCTGGAAATGCGCGTCACGCCCGTTGTCGGCTTCGTCCACGACATAGCCCGCCTCCTCGAGGCCGGCGCGAAGCTGGGCGCGCAGCGTGGAGTCGTCTTCGACCAGGAGGATCCGCACGGCTGCCCAGCGTATCAGCGGCGTTCCCGCTGCCTTTGCGGACGCTCAAGGCGGCGCAGCACCTCGCCGCTGGCCGCATCGAGCTCGAGCTTGACCAGGCGGCCGCCCGGCTCGATCAGCTTGATCTCGTAGAGCCAGCGCCCTTGCTCCTGCTCCAGCTCGACCTCCAGCACCTGGCCGGGATGCTCGCGCTCCAGGCGCTCGAGCACGGCCTTCAACGACAGCACCTGGCCCGCCTGCACGGCAGCGCGTGCGCGGTCCTGCTCGGTGTCTGCCGCATCGGCCCATGCGGGCGGCATGCCCGCCAGCAGCGACAGCAAGGCGGCGAAGAAGGGGCGAAGGACGTTCACGCCGGCGATTGTCCGCGGGCGAAGCTGAACCGCCGATGAACGCCGGCTTCAGGCGCGGTTCAAGCACGGCTTCGCACACTGGCTCCGTCACCTCCCCAGGAGCCCGCCTTGAAGATCCGCCCCATCGCATCAGCCGTCCTGTTCGCCACACTCGCCGCGGGCCTGAGCCTGCCGGCCAGCGCCGGCGACACGTCGATCGCCCAGCAGCTGGCTCACTGGAGCGCGCAAGCCGGCGCCCCCGGCGACGCCGCGCGCGGCCAGGCCTTCTTCAACAGCCGGCACGGGCAGGAGTGGTCATGCTCCTCGTGCCACGGCAGCCCGCCCACCGGCCTGGGCAAGCACGCGAGCACCGGCAAGACGATCGAGCCGCTGGCGCCTGGCTTCAACGCGCAGAGATTCACCGAAGTAGCCAAGGTGGAGAAATGGTTCCGCCGCAACTGCAAGGACGTGGTGTCCCGCGAGTGCAGCCCCGGCGAAAAGGCCGATGTGCTCGCCTATCTCGGCGGCCTGAAGCCGGCCCGTTGAAGAGGAGCGCCGCGATGAACGCATTGCTTTCACGTGCCCTGGTGGCCACCGGTCTCGCGCTCCTCATGCCATCGGCCTTCGCAGACGGCGTGGCGATGCCGCGCACCGTGCCGAAGAACTACCGGCAGGAGTGCGCCTCCTGCCACGTCGCCTATCCCCCGGGCATGCTGCCGGCCCGCTCCTGGCAGCGCGTCATGAACGGACTGGAACGCCACTACGGGACCGATGCCTCGCTCGACCCGGCCACCGTCCAGCAGCTGAGCGCCTGGCTGCAGGCCAACGCCGGGACCTACAAGCGGGTGGCCGAGGAGCCGCCGCAGGACCGCATCACCCGCTCGGCCTGGTTCGAGCGCAAACACCGCCAGATCGAGCCGGAGGTCTGGCAACTGCCGAGCGTGAAGAGCGCGGCCAACTGCGCCGCCTGCCACGTCGGGGCCGAGCAGGGCCGATTCGACGACGACTCGCTTCGCCTGCCCGCCGGGCTGACGCCGCGGCAGCGCGGCGCCTTCAGCGATTGATGCCCGCAGGAGGTCCACATGAATGCATCCCCCTCGACCGCCGCCGGCGCGATCGGCCCGGGTGGCAGTCCACGGCCCGTTCGGCTGGTGGTCGATGCGCCGACGCGCATGTTCCACTGGCTGTTCGCCACCACGTTCCTCGGAGCGTGGCTCACGGCGGAGAGCGAGCACTGGCGCCTGATGCACGTGACGCTCGGCTACGCGTTCGCCGGCTTGCTGGGATTTCGAGTGCTGTACGGCCTGTTCGGGCCGCGGCAATCCGGGCTGGGACTGCTCCGGCGCCGCGTCTCCGGCCTGCCCGCCTGGCTGCGCTCGGCCTGGAAGAGCCAGTCCGTCTCGGCGGTGAACTGGCGCCAGGGGCAGAACCTGCTCGTGGCGCTGGCCATCGTCGCGATGCTCGTGCTGGTGACGCCGCTCGCGCTCAGCGGCTACGGCACCTACAACGACTGGGGCGGGGACTGGCTGGAGGAGGTGCACGAGTTCTTCGGCAACGCCTTCCTCGCGGTCGTGCTGGTTCACCTCGGCTTCATCGCCGGCTTGAGCGCCCTGCGCCGCCAGAACCAGGCCCTGCCGATGCTGACCGGCCGCGTGCCCGGCAACGGGCCGAGTCCCGTGCGGCACAACCGCGCGTGGCTGGCGGGCGTGCTCCTGCTGGGCGTCCTGGCGTTCTTCGCCTGGCAGTGGGGCGACGGCAGCGGCGGCGAGACCCCGGGCCGCGAAGCCCGGCAGGTGGTGAAGCAAGTCACGCCCCCGGCGCGACATCCCCTGCTGAGCTAGGGGGCGGCAAGGCATGCGCGCAGGCTGCATGTCGACATACTGGCGGCCTTCCCGAGCCCCTGGAGTCCGCGCATGCCGCCACCCGATCGCCGCCTGCCCTTGCCGATGCTGGCCGTCCTGCCTGCCTTGGCCCTGGCCGCCGGCTGCGCCCATGCCGGCAGCGCGCCGCGCCTGAACGACACCGGCATGACCCAGTGCGTGACCTACGACGAAGGGCGCGGCTTCGTCTTCACGCCCGAATGCAGCGGCACCGGCCACGATGGCGAGTTCGGCCGCGATGCCGCCGCGCCGCAAGAGGGCAACGGCCACGCCGGCTTCAAGTTCGAGAAGATCGGCGCCGCAGGCGAGGTCCTGGCGCGCGACGCGACCGCCTGGTCCTGCGTGCGCGACAAGGTCACCGGCGCGATGTGGGAGGTCAAGACCAGCGATGGCGGCCCGCGCGACGGCCGGGCGCGCTACAGGAACCGCGGCAACGGGCAGGCAGGCGATGCGAGCTTCTACGTTGAGTCGGTGAATGCCGCCTCGCTGTGCGGCGCCAGCGACTGGCGGCTGCCGACCCGCCGCGAGATGGAGAGCCTGCTCGATTTCAGCGTCCCCGAGGGCAGCCCCATGCTCGACGGCACCTGGTTCCCGAACAGCGCCGGAGGCCTGCATTGGACGGCCACCAGCGCCAAGGTCAACGGCGGCAGCTCGGCCTATCGCTGGGCGGTCAATTTCGGCAATGGCCAGTCCATCTGGTACGGCGGCCAGTACGGCGAGTTCGCCGTTCGCCTGGTGCGGGGCGGAAATCCGCTGCCCGTTCATCGCTGGGTGCCTGAAGGGGGCGAACTGCGCGACAAGTCGACCGGACTGGTCTGGCGGCGTTGCGCCGAGGGCCAGGCCTGGAACGGCAGCGCCTGCCAGGGCACGCCGACGACCTTCCTCACGGTCGGCGACGCGATCGACCACGCCAGGACGCAGGCGCTGGCCAGCGGCAAGCCCTGGCGCGCGCCGAACGTGAAGGAGCTGTCCAGCCTGGCCGACACCGACCTGCACTACCCCGCCGTCGACCCGGGCGCCTTTCCCGGCTTCCCCTCCGGCGTCTTCCACACCGGCACGCACTGGCTGCAGAACCCCGTCTACAGCTGGCGCCTCTCCTTCGGCGAGGGCCAGGTGGGGGTGGATTTCTGGGGCGGCCAGCTGCTGCTCGTGCGCGACGGCGATTGAGGCGACCGGGGCGCGGGCCCGAGCCCGCCCCTACCGCCGATGGGCCGCGAGCGCGGCCGCCAGCTCCTGCAGGACCAGGCGGCCGTAGTCGCCGTCCATGTGCATGAAATCCTCCTTCGCGAAACGGGCCGCGGTGAAGCAGCCGCCCACGATGGTCTGCGCCGGCTGCGGCAGGAGGCGGCAGCCCATGCCCGCAAACGATTCGCGAACGCCCTCCTGGTAGTTCGCAAAGCTGAAGGCGGCGGCGCCGTAGGGCCGGCCCAGCCGAGGCATGTTCTCGGCGAACAGCGGCTTGTGGGTGGCGTACACCGGCGCTCTGGTGCCCTTGCGCAACAGGCCCGCCAGCGTGGCGATGGGCGACTGGTCGTAGCGCTGCTTCACGTCCAGCCGGATGTCCGCCTCGTAGGCGCGCATCAGGGCGGCGCTGTAGTGGTGGCCTTCCAGCGTCGCGGCGCAGCCGTAGACGAGCCGCGGCTCGGGCCCGAAGGAGTGGATCAGGAAGGCGTCGTAGCACTGCAGCTCGATGTGCTCGACGCCGGCCGTCTGCAGGAAGCTGCGGCGCAGCTCGGGGCTGTCGGGCTCGATCGCCCCGCCGTCGAGCCGCAGGCCCTCGAGACCGCCCTGGCCGTTGGGCCGCGCGAAGACGGTGAGCGATTCGATGCCTGGGATCGCCCCGCCAGCCGCCTTCCATCCGAGCTGCAGCGACGCCGCGTGCGAGTTGCCGAGCACCGCGACCTTCCAGCCGCTCATTTCGATTCTCCGAAGGCGGCCAGCATCTCCTCGTCGCACACCGCGTTGTCGGCCTGCGGCGAGGCGATGCCTTCATCGGCCGGCGGCTCGCCCGGCGGCACGTGTTCGCTGAAGAACTGCCGCATCACGTGCTCCACGCCGGCAGGCTCCACGCCGCGCATGTCGGCCGCGTAGAACTGCCCCTTCATCACGTGCGACGAGATGATCTCGAAGGACGGGAAGTAGTCCACGTGCTCGTCCCGCTGCGCGAGGAAGCCGGCGACGGCCCGCAGCACCGATTTGGAGTACGTGGTGGCGACCACCACCTGGTCCTGCGTCGCGGTGGCCATCAGGGGCACCGGGCTGACGGTGAGGAGGAACCTCATGCCCGGGTTGATCTCCCGCGCGCGGGCCATGAAGCCCTCGAGGTCGGCGAGCACCTCGGGATAGCCGAAGTTGACGAACGCGTAGCGCTCGGGATCGAACGTTCCGCCGTGGATGCCCGGGCAGACGGGGAAGACGCTGCCGTCCTCGGGCGAAACCCAGGCCTCGGTCAGACCAAGGGTGAAGACGAACACGTCGGCCTGCCGGACCAGGCGCAGCACCGACGCCAGGTGGCTCTTGCGGCAGGCCTGCACCTCCTCGGGGCTGGCCATCGGGACCGGCTCGATCGTCGGGCGGAAAGGGTCGACGAAGCCGCCTTCCCATTCCCAGGCGACCTCCGCCGGGACGAACTCCCCCGTGGCCTGCTGCAGCAACTGCAGCAGCTGGCGCGTCGTGTACACGTTGCCGTAGCGAGCGGAATAGATGCCGAAGCCCCATTCGGCCGCGCGTTGCGTCGAGAACATGCGCGGCACGGGCTCGACGTCGACGAAGCGGAAGCCACTGCTGCGCAGGCGGGCGCCGATGTGCTGCGCGAAGCAACTGCCGGCCGTCGCCACCCGCGCCTCGGCAATGTCCCACTTCTTGCGGTACCAGTCGGAGATGCCGGTGCCCGGCCGGCCGCCGGCCACCTGCTTCCAGAAGGCCTTGGCCGGTTGCTGCCGGTAGGGATGTTCGTGTGCTGCCATTGCCGAGTACCGCGCCGCCAGGGCCGCCCGATGGCCGGCCTGTCGATGCCTGTTGCCGGGTTTGCCGACCCATGATAGGCCACGGCCGCGAAGCCGCTCCGCCCCGAATGCGGCGCATCTAGGGAAAACCCAGCGCCCTCGCTCGCCACGGCGGGACTTTCCCGCCGACGAGTGACGGCATACTCTCGCCGCCCATTCCCGTGCCATGAAGGAACCCATGAAGCTCCGATTCGCCCGTCTCGCCGCGGCCCCGCTGATCGCGCTGGCCGCCACCGCCCATGCCGCCGACCCGGTCTACACCACGCTGGACCACTCCACGGACAGCCTGATCGACAAGGCGGCGGCAAAGGCCGTGTGGGACGAGCAGCTGAGCGGCAAGGTGCCGAGGCTCAACCGGCTTTACCCGGTGCGCCGCTGGGGCTTCCTCAGCCAGGTCGAGGGCGGCTTCACCGCGGGCAAGACCTGCGTCGTCACGGCCCGCGCCATGATGCTGCCGCTGACCGCCACCGGCCGCTCGCTGGTCTTCAAGCCTGCCAAGACCGCCACCGCCTTCGATGCCCTGCCCAACGCCACGCGCGAGCAGTGCAACGACCTCGCCAAGGCCAAGCTGAAGGAAGCCGTGCAGGGCGTGCTTTCCAGCCTGCTGCAATGAGCCTCTAGGTCAGGAACGCCCAGATCGCGACCACGGCCATGGCCGTGACCATCGCGACGAAGTAGAGAAAGCCCAGGGTCATCACGCGCAGCGTGGTGGCCCACCAGCGGCCGCCGTAGACCTTCTGCAGGGCGATGACCGAGTAGACCGGCATCGCCAGGATCGCCAGGTCGTGCACCCACTCGACCGCGGCCAGCTGCAAGATCACCATCGCGAAGATGAAGGCGTGCAGGTGCAGCGCGAAGACGAGGTGCTCGGACCAGCGCAGGCGCCGCTTCCAGTAGACGAGCTTCAGCAGCAAGGCATACAGCGGCAGCAGGGCGAACATCGCGCTGCCCCAATGCCTGACGAAGCGCTCGGGCACCTGGCGCATCTCGCGCTCCATGCCCTTGGCGTCGAGGGTGAAGCGCTCCCGCCCGCGCTCGCACCAGGACTCGGGCAGGCCCTTGCAGACGAACTGCCCGTTCTGCACCCGGGCCACGATGCTGCCGAGATCCATCACCGTGAAATCGTCCTTGGCGCCGCCATCGAGCTGGAACAGCGGCTTGTCCGGCGGCGGCTGCATGGCGCCTGACCATTGCAGCGCCAGCAGCGCCACCACGCTGATCGTCAGGTACAGCCGCAGCGGCAGCACGTAACGGCGCTTGCGGCCGGCAAAGTATTCCTGGGTCAGGCGGCCGGGGCGGAACAGCAGCAGCAGCAAGGTCCGCCAGAGGGCGCCTTCCATCGCGATGTAGCTGCCGCCGAACTGCTGGAGGAATTCGCCGACGGTGGGCGGCTTGAGGTGCGTCTCCTGCCCGCAGTGGCCGCAGTAGTTGGGCCGCGGCGAGGCCAGCGGTGCACCGCAGTTTCGGCAGGCCTCCGCCGGCGGCGGCAGCTCCACCACGGCAGCGGCGGTGCTGGCCTCGGGAGTGGGGACGACGGTGACGGCGCTCACGGCTGCGGATTATTGCGGCGCGCAGGCGTAAATGGCCGGCATTGCCCCGGCTTTTCCCGCTCAAGTCCGCCGGCCGGCCCGGCAACATGCCGGTCGAGATGGCCGATTCCGCCCAGGACCGCAACCTACCCGCCTCGGAGCGGAAAAAAGCCCGTGCCCGCGAGGACGGGCAGATACCGCGTTCCCGGGACCTGGCCCACTTCGCCGCGCTGGCCACGGGCGGCGCGCTGCTGATGGCCGCGGCCCGGCCGGTTTCGGGCTGGATGCAGAACCTGCTCGCCGCCGGCCTGCGCTTCGATCACCAGACCATCGCCGATCCCTCGATGATGGGCCAGCAGTTCTGGACCCTGGGCCTGCAGGCCCTGCTGGTCATCGTCCCCATGGGCCTCGTGATGGGCGGCATCGCCGTCCTGGCGGCGGTGCTGGGCGGCGGCTGGAGCATGAGCTTCAAGGCGCTGAAGCCGAATTTCGGGCGCTTCAATCCCATCTCCGGCATCGGGCGGCTGTTCGCGAAGCAGCACCTCGTCGACCTGGCCAAGATGGTCGTGCTGGCCCTGATCATCGGCGCCGTCGGCGCGGCCTACCTCAAGTCCCAATGGCAGGGCCTGACCCAGCTGCTGGCCATGCCGCTGCCCGAGGGCATTTCCACGCTGTCCAGCACCATCGCCAGCGGCTTCGGCCTGATGCTGCTGGTGGTCGGCGGCTGGGCCTTGATCGACGTCCCCCTGCAGCGCCACCTCTGGCTCGAGCGCCTGAAGATGACGCGCGAGGAGATGAAGCAGGAGCACAAGGACGCCGAGGGCAACGTCGAGGTCAAGGGCAAGATCAAGGCTCGCATGCGCGAGATGGGCCGCAAGCGGATGCTCGCCGCCGTGCCGCAGGCCGACCTGGTGGTCATGAACCCGACCCACTACGCCGTCGCGCTGAAGTACGACGAGGCGAAGATGGGCGCGCCGCGGGTGGTCGCCAAGGGCACGGACCTGCTGGCGATCAAGATCCGCGACCTGGCGCGCGAATCCAAGGTGCCGGTGCTGCAGGCTCCGCCGTTGGCGCGCGCCCTGTACGCCCACTGTGAGGTGGACGCCGAAGTCCCGGCCAGCCTGTTCGCCGCGGTGGCGCAAGTGCTGGCCTGGGTGTACGCCCTGCGCCGCACGCCAAACGCCCGGATCGTCGAGCCGGAGGTCACGGTGCCGGACGAGCTCGATCCGCACTCCTCCGCCTTCCAGGGCAAGGGCCGCCGGCCGCCCGCATAGGTCGGCTTTCCGGCCGGCACTCGCTTGGACGATGACTGTTAGACTTCCCTCGACCTCCGCCGGCGACCTTCAGATGCCACGACGCAGCCCCAAACTCACCGAAGCAGCGATGCGGGCCGCCGAGCGCCGCATTCCCGAGCTCGCGGCCAAGTCGGGCCATGCCGCCTACAGGCAAGCCCTGGCCAAGACCGGGGCGGTGGTGGTCAAGACGAGCAAAGGCATCCTCGTCGAGCGCAAGGCCGACGGCACCTCGACGGTGATCAAGGCGTTGCCGCCAGGCAAGCGCGTCAAGGTCGGGCTCGTCCTCAAGCGTGCCAAGCAAGAAGTCCCGGCCTGACAGCAGAAGGGCCGCCCAGCCCCGGCTGCGGGTCCTGGCGGGTCCCAACGGATCCGGCAAGAGCACCATCAAGGGCGAACTGAAGCCCGAGTGGATCGGCGTCTTCGTGAACGCCGACGAGATCGAGCGCAGCCTCAGGGAATCCGGCGGCATGCTCGACCTGAAAGCCATGGGCATCGCGGGCTAGCAATCCGCCGTGCTGGCTCGAATGGCAGGGCACGTGCGCAGCTCGACCTTCGCGCAGGCCCTTGGACTGCACGCACAGCTGCTGGGTCACATGACGATCAACGCATCCCTCCAGCTGCGGATGCCAGGACCGTACAACTCCTACGTAGCCTCCGTGCTTGCCGACGCCGTGCGCCGCGAGCTGCTGGTACAGCTCGTCGACCGCCAGAGGATGGAACTGGCGGCGGCGACCCTGCCGCGGTGGTTCGTCGAAACCGAGCTCTGGCACTCGTTCAACGGCTGAACGCCGCCCGGCCGATCGAGCCGGGCGTGACATTCGGCACGACCGCGTCCGATGCGAGGCCGGGAGGCCTTGGCTGCGGCGGGAATGACGGGCGTTTTCACACCGCTTTTCCGGCTCAAGTTTTCCGGCCGCCCGGGCAACATCCATTCACAGATTCCCTGCCCCCATCACGCTCCGATGAACGCCCTCCAACAGCAGCTGCAAGCCCTCTTCGGGCAGCAGAACGCCGCCCTGGTCAAGGCCCTGATGGCGCCGGTGTTCATCGTGATGGTCCTGTCGATGATGGTGCTGCCGCTGCCGCCCTTCGCGCTGGACCTGTTCTTCACCTTCAACATCGCGATGTCGCTGATGGTCATGCTGGTGGCGGCCAACATGGTCAAGCCGCTGGACTTCGCGGCCTTCCCGACCGTCCTGCTGGTCACCACGCTGCTGCGACTGTCGCTGAACGTGGCCTCGACCCGCGTGGTGCTGATCGAGGGCCACACCGGCCCGGGCGCCGCCGGCAAGGTGATCGAGGCCTTCGGCCACTTCCTGATCGGCGGCAACTTCGCCGTCGGCCTGATCGTGTTCGCGATCCTGGTGGTCATCAACTTCATCGTGATCACCAAGGGCGCCGAGCGCATCGCCGAGGTCGGCGCGCGCTTCACCCTCGATGCGATGCCCGGCAAGCAGATGGCGATCGACGCCGACCTGAACGCCGGCCTGA
>CAMLGG010000139.1 GCA_946479475.1 uncultured Ideonella sp.
GGCGGCTCCTACGTGTGGGACCACGGCTACCTCGGCGCGGCAGCGGACACCTACCGCAACGAGTACGGTGCAGTGGCCGAAGAGGGCGTCGTCATCCACATGAAGCGCGACAAGCTCGCCCTCGCCGGCGAAGCGCGCGACCTGGAGGGCTTCTTCACCACCGTGCGCGGCCAGTTCGCGCAGACCCGCTACGAGCACCAGGAGGTCGAGGCCAGCGGCGACGTCGGCACCACCTTCAAGAACGACGGCTTCGACTACCGCGTCGAGGCCGTGCACCGCAAGCTGGCCCTGGGCGGCGGTGAGCTGGAGGGCGTCTTCGGCCTGCAGGGCGAGAGCTCCACCTTCGAGGCCCTGGGCGAGGAAGGCTTCGTGCCGACCACCCACAGCCACCAGGCCGCGCTCTTTGCGCTCGAGCAGTGGAGCCCGGGCAAGGACCTGCGCCTGAGCGCCGGCGTGCGCTACGAGCGGGACCACGTCGACTCCGAAGGCGATGCTCCCGGGGCCCAGGAGGCGAAGTTCGGCCCGCCGCAGCAGCGCAGCTTCTCGCCGCTCAACGCCTCGGTCGGTGGCGTCTACGCGCTGACGCACGAATGGCAGCTCTCGTCCAACCTCTCGTATACCGAGCGCGCGCCGGTCAGCTACGAGATCTACGCCAACGGCATCCATGCCGCGACCGGCACCTTCGAGCGCGGCAACCTGGCGCAGGAGATGGAGCGCGGCCGCCACCTCGACCTTGGCCTGCAATGGAAGCGCGGCGACACCCGCCTGAAGGCCAGCACCTTCTACAGCCGCTTCGGCAACTACATCGCGCTGCAGGCGACCGGCGAGCCGGACGTGGTCGACGCGGGTGAATCCTTCCCCGTCTACGAGTTCCGCGGCGTGCCGGCCCGCCTTTACGGGCTGGAGCTGGAAGGGCAGACCCGCTTGCTGGATGGTCCGCAGCAGCTCGACCTCGACGGCCACGCCGACTGGATCCGCGGCGACGACCTGGCCACGAACGAGCCGCTGCCGCGCCTGGCGCCGCTGCGCGTCACCCTGGGCCTGACCTGGCAGCAGGGCGACTGGTCCGCACGCGCCGAAGTCCAGCATGCGGACAGGCAGGACCGCGTGCCTTCGAACGACACGGCCACGCCGGCCTGGACGATGCTCAACCTCTCGACGAGCTACCGCGTGCGCCTGGGCCAGGCCGATGGCCTGCTGTTCGCCAGGCTGAACAACGTGACGAACGAGCTGGCCTACAACGCGACGACCATCGCCACCGTGCGCGAACTGGCGCCGATGCCGGGCCGCGGGCTCCTCGCGGGCCTGCGCGTGACGTTCTAGCCCGTTCAGCGGGCCGCGCCGTCCGAACCGCGGCGCGGCCTGAGCGTGTAGGCCTGGTGGTTGCCGCCGGTGATGACATTGCGCGCCGTGCCCACGATCTCGCCCGTCTCGCTGATGCCGCGGGCGTCCATCAGCACCCAGCCGGCGTCGCGCGCCTTCTGGTCCATCAGCAGGTTCAGGTCGACCAGCTTCCTGCCGATCCAGCGGGTGGCGCGCATGTCCTCCGGCCGCCCGCGGTGGGTCAGGTAGCTCACGCCGACGGCGACACCCGCGTCGTTGATGGCGTAGATGCAGCTGCCCTTGGAGGTCAGGCCGTCCAGGTCGGTGATCGTGCCGTTCGCCCAGAGCGTGGCCACGTAATGCCCCGATGGCCGCTGGCTGCAGCCCACGACGCTGCCCGAATTGTTGACGTCGTAGGCCAGGCCGTCGCCGAACTCGCCGTTGAGCGTGCCCAGGTCCGTCAGCACCCCGCCGCTCCACAGGGTGGGGCGGTAGCGGCCGTCCGGGCGCAGGCTCTCGCCCACGACCTGCCCGCCGTCGTTCATGCCGAGCGCCGTGCTGAAGTTCCCGCCCAGCGTTCCCAGGTCGATGGCTGCGCCCGCCTCCCACAGCGTGGCGTGGGAGCCTCCTTCGACCTCTGTGCGGCCGGCGATCTGGCCGGCGTTGTTCATGGCGTTGGCATCGCCCAGGCCGGAGCCCAGGCCGGGCAGCGTGATCACCTGCCCCTGCCACCACAGGGTCGGCAGTTCGCCCACCGCCGGATCGACACGAAAGCCGACGACGGCCCCCGCGTCGTTGATGGCGTAGGCCTCGCCGAACATGCCGGGCGGGCCCAGGTCCGCCGCCTTGTTGAGATCCCACCGGGTAGCCGCGGCATGCGAGCCATCCTCGCTCGAAGCGTAGCCGGCCACGACGCCGGAGCCGTTCACCGCGTAGGCCGTGCCGAACCCCGGCTTGCCGATCGGACGCAGCAGGTGGAAGCGGTAGGGGTAGGGCGACGCAGCGGCCAGCGACGCCCACAGGGCCAGGGCGGCCAGCAGGCCCGCGCGTCCGAATGAAAGGGCGGAAAGCGACGATCGACCAGTCTTGCTCACGGCGGCCTCCTGCAGGTTCGACTGCGAAGCGCCACTGTGAGCGGGAGCCTGCCAACAGGCTTGCGCGTGATCAACCGGGCCGCAAGGGTGGCCCGCCCCCGCGGTCACCCGCGCTGCTACACGAAGTCGCGCACCCGGTACCACCCCATGCCGACGGCCTGCATCAGGCCGCCGAGCCGCTCGCCGCCGGGGAACGGCGGGTTGACGATGCGCTGGAACCAGTCCAGGCGCTCGGGCCGGCCCTGCATCGCCTCGGTGACCAGCGTCGCCGCGACGCGGGTCGGCACCAGGCCGTGGCCGCAGAAGCCCTGGGCCCAGAAGACGCGGTCGTGGCGCCGGCCCCAGTCGGGCATGCGGCGCATGGTGATGTCGATGTGCCCGCCCCACGCGTAGTCCATCTTCACGCCCTTCAGCGAGGGGAATGCGCGCAGGATGTTGACCTTCATCGCCTCGGGCAGGTGGGTGGGCGTGCCGCCGAGGTAGGTGCACTTGCCGCCGAACAACAGCCGGTGGTCCGCCGTCATGCGGAAGTACTCGAGGATGAACTGGTTGTCGTAGACGGCGTGGTTGTGCGGAATGAGGCTGCGGCAGACCGACTCGCCCAGCACCTCGGTCACGCCGATGAAGGTGCCCACCGGCAGCATGCGCGCGGCCAGGCTGCGCTCGACCTTGTCGACGTAGGCGTTGGCGCCGAGCACCAGCTGGTCGCACTTCACCGTCATGCCGCCGGCCAGGCGCACGGTCACGCCTGCCGGCCCTTCGTCGTAGCCCTCGACCCTCGTCTGCTCGAAGATGCGCGCACCGGCCGCCTCGACGGCGCGGGCCAGGCCCAGCACGTACTTCAACGGGTGGATGTGCGCGCCCTCGGGGTCGATGATGCCGGCCTGGTAGCGCTCGGACCTGAGGTACTTCGGCAGCCCGGCCTTGTCGACGAACTGCAGCCGGTGGTAGCCCCACTCGGTCTCGCACTCCTCGATCCAGCCGGTCAGGTCCGCCACGCGCCGCGGCAGCACGGCCACTTCGAGGTGGCCTTCGACGAGGTCGCAGTCGATCCGCTCGTCACGCATCAGGCCGCGGATCTGCTGCACCGCGCGGCGGGACTCGTCGAACATCTCCTTCGCGCGCTCTTGCCCCATCACGCCCTTCAGGCGCTGCATGCCGCAGGGAAAGCCGATGATCATCTGCCCGCCGTTGCGGCCCGAGGCGCCCCAGCCCACGCGGCTGGCCTCCAGCACCACCACCTTCTTGCCGGCGCGGGCGAGTTCGAGAGCGCAGTACAGGCCGAAGAAGCCGGCCCCGACGACGCACACGTCGGCCTTCGTCGATTCGGCCAGCGCCGGGCGCTCGACCTGCCACTCGCGCGAGGTGGCGGCGTAGTAGGTGTCGGTGTGCTGCGGGCTGCTGCGGAACATGGCGGACTTTCAGGCGAGTTCAATCAGGTGGACGAGGTCCCATTGCTGGCGCGGGTCGGCCAGCGCGTTGCGCTCGGCGTGCTCGTGGCGCTTGATGGCGACGTAGGCGTCGACCAGCGGCGCGCCGAAGAGCTCGCGCAGCACGGGGCTGGCCTGCAGGGCATCCAGCGCCTCAGGCAGCGTGCGCGGCAGCGCATGGGCCGCATCGGCCCCGGGGTGCGGCGGCTGCGCCGCGCGCAGGCCGGCCAGGCCCAGGCCCAGCGTTGCCGCCACGGCCAGGTAGGGATTCGCGTCGCCGCCGGGCAGGCGGTTCTCTACCCGCCGCGCGGCAGGGCCGGAAGAAGGGATGCGGAAGGCCAGCGAGCGGTCTTCGGGGCCCCAGCTCGCGTGCGAGGGCGAGGCATCGGACAGGGCTATGCGGTCGTAGGCCATGTCGTGCGGGGCGAAGAAGGCCATGGCAGCCGGCGTGTGGCACTGCAGGCCGGCGATGAAGTGGCCGAGGGCGTCGCTGGACTCGCCGCCTTCATGGGCGAAGAGATGCGGCCAGTCGTGACCCCTGCGCTGGACGCTGAAGTGCCAGTGCATGCCCGTGCCCGGCTGGTCGAAGAAGGGCTTGGCGGCGAAGCTCGCGAGGAAGCCGTGGCGCGCCGCGATCTCCCGGGCCACGCGTTTGAAGCGGAACACCGCGTCCGCCTGGGCCAGCGGAGCACCGGGCCGGAAGTTCACCTCGAACTGCGACAGGGCCGATTCGTGGGCGTGGCCCGACACCGGGATGCCGAGCGCCTCGCAGGCCGCATAAAGCTCGTCGAAGTAGGCCTCGAAGTGGCCGGCGCGCTCGAGCGAGAAGGCCTCGCAGGCGGCCTCGCGGGCGGGCGCCCCGGGCCTGGCCCGCGCGCTGGCAAGCGTGACGCGGCCGTTCGTCTCTTCGCGGTGCAGGAGGAACAGCTCCAGCTCGGGGGCCACCAGCGCCTGCAGGCCCGCGGCCTCGAAGTCGGCCACCACGCGGCGCAACGCCGCACGCGGCGACAGCTCGGCCGCATCGATCTCGCGGCCGTGGTGTTCGCTCCACCAGCGCCCGGCCGGCTCGCAGATCACCGTCGCCTCGCCCGGCCGGCCCGGTCTGGGCGCGAGCGTCGCGAGGTCGGGCCGCAGGTGCATGTCGATGTAGCTGGCCGGCAGCATCGGGCCGAACACGGCCTCGGGCTCGCCGGCGGTGAGCGTGAGGCCGAGCACCACCGAGGGCAGCCTGCAGCCACCCAGCGAGACGAAGTCGTCACTGTGCACCCGCTTGCCGCGGGCGACCGAGGTGAAGTCGCCCAGGGCGCACTCGACCGCCTGCGCGCCGACGCGCCCCAGGGCCGATTCGGCTTCGGCGGGGTCGACGGCAGGCAGGGGCGCGATGAAGTCCATGGGCGGGCAAGGCAGTGGGCGCAAGCCCGATGATAGGATTCAAGTGGACCACCGCATTGGTCCACTTCAGGTCATCTTGATTGGTCCATTTGAAAGCGACCGAACTCACCGAGAGCCTCTCCGAGTGGCTGTCCGGCCGGCCTTTCGCGCCCGGCGAGACGCTGGGCTCGCGACTGGCGCAGGGCCTGCGCGAGGCGGTGCTGCAAGGCGTCATCCCGCCCGGCCAGCGGTTGCCCCCCACGCGGGGGCTGGCCGAGCGGTTGGGCGTCGCCCGCAACACGCTCGTGGCGGTGTACGTGCAGCTGGCGGCCGAGGGCTTCGTGGTCGCCGGGCAGGGTTCCGGCACCTACGCCTGCCGCGTCGCGCCCGATCGCGTGAGCACGCGCCCGGCCGCCAAGGCGCTCCCGCGGCCGGGCAGGCTGGCCGCGCCCGCGCTGTCCGCAAGAGGCCGGCGCTACCAGGCCCATCCCCTGCATCGCTTCTGGGCCCGGCAGCCCTTCTGCCCGGGCGGCTTCGATGCCGGGCTGTTCCCCCACGCGTTGTGGAACCGCCTGCTGGCCCAGCCCCTGCGCCGCGCCGATGCGGCCCTGCTCGGCGCCGGTGAGCCGGGGGGCGCGCCGCCACTGCGCGAGGCCATCGCGCAGCACGTGCGCGCCACGCGCGGGGTGCGCTGCGAGAGCCGCCAGGTCATCGTCACCGACAGCACGGCGCAATCGCTGGACCTCATCGCCCGGCTGCTGTGCGACCCGGGCGACGCGGTGTGGATAGAGAACCCGTGCTACTGGGGGGCGAGCCAGGCGCTGGCCGACCTCGGCCTGGCCCTGCAGCCGATCGACGTCGACGACGACGGCCTGCCCCTGCCGCCCGCGCCGGCGCGCGGCGCGCCCCGGCCGAGGTTGGCCTACCTCACGCCGTCGCATCAATTTCCCACCGGCGCCGTGATGCCGCTGGCCCGCCGCCTCGAATGGCTGGCCCATGCGCGCGAGCACGGCACGCTGCTGGTGGAGGACGACTACGACAGCGAGTACCGCTACACCGGCATGCCCTTCCCTTCGCTGCAGGGGCTGGACAGCGACACCGCCGGCGGCCAGCGGGTGCTCTACCTGGGCAGCTTCAGCAAGACGATGTACCCCGGCATCCGGGTGGGCTTCCTCGTCGTGCCGGCGGCGCTGGCGGGCGTGTTCGGCGACGCCTCGGCCGACTTCTACCGCGATGGCGACCAGCTGGTGCAGCACGCGCTGGCCCGCTTCATCGCAGAGGGCCACTACGCGGCCCACGTACGCGGCCTGCGCCGCGAGTACGGTGCACGTCGAGAAGCCCTGGTGCAGGCCCTGTGGCGCACGGTGCCCGAGCTGCTGGCAGACCCTGCGCGGCTGCGGCTGCTCGGTGGCGCGAGAGGGGTGCATCTCGCCCTGGCACTGCCGGCGCAGGTCGACGACCAGCTGCTCGCGACGCGCTGCGCCGCGCTGGGCGTGAGCGTGATCCCGCTGTCGGTCTACTGCGTGGGCCAGCTGCGGCGCGGGCTGGTGCTTTCTTACGCCGGCTGCCCGATGGAGCGCATCGAGCCGCTGGTCGCCCGGCTCGCACCGGCCCTGCGGGCGGCGCTGGCCTGAAGGCCCGTCACATCGGCGGCGGGGAGGGCGCCGGCGCCGGGACCGGTGCCGGAGGCATCGGGCTCGAGGCCGGCGGGAGCGGGACGGACGCCGCCGAGGCCGGAGGCTGCGGCAGGACCGGCGTGGGAGCCGGCAGCGGCGAAGGCTGCGGCACCGGGGTCGGCGTGGGCAGCGGCACGGGCGTAGGGTTGGGTGTCGGGACCGGGGTGGGTGTCGGCAGGGGAGAGGGCTGCGGCGGCAGCGGCGTCGGGCTGGGGCCCGGCACGGGCGTGGGAACGGGCACGGGGACCGGTCTCGGCGCCGGCGCCGGCGCGCTGGCCGCCGGGACGGCCGCGGCGGCGGCCAGCATCGCGGCCGCCCCGCCACGGTGGTTCCAGCAGGGGGCCTTCATCGAAAGCCGCCCATGTCTTTGAACGCCCCATGCTGGCTCCGGGCTGCAGGCCCGGCCATCGGCCTGCCGGCCGCCCCGCTGTAGGACTGCCCCTTCTGCTCCCAGGGCCACGCGCGGGTGAGACCATCGCGCAACCATGCCCTCGCTCGCACCCGCTCCCCGAGCGCCGGACGACCTCGCCCGGCGCGAGTGCCTGGGCCGCGCAGCCCGCTGGGCCACCCTGGCCGTCGCCTGGGGCTCTATCGGCGCGGCGTGCGGAGGCGGCGGAGGCGACGGCATGGGCGCGGCACCTTCGCCGCCCCCTGCTCCGCCACCAGCGGGCGGCCCTGTCCGCGTCACCACGCTCACGACGGCACTGAGCAGCCCGTGGAGCCTGGCCTTCCTGCCGGACGGCCGCATGCTGGTCACCGAGAAGAGCGGGCACCTCAGGCGCCTGTCCGCCGATGGACGCACGGTCGAGGCCGAGATCACCGGCGTCCACCCAGTCGCCTCCGCCGGCCAGGGCGGCCTGCTCGACGTGGTGCTCGACCCGGACTTCGCCCAGAACGCCTACGTCTACCTCAGCTACTCCGAACCCGGCACCGGCAGCGAGTCGGGGCTGGCCGGCACGGCGGTCGCGAGGGCGAGGCTGGGCGGCAACGCCTTGCAGGGCCTGCAGGTCGTCTATCGCCAGGTGCCCAAGGTCAGCGGCACGGGCCATTTCGGCTCGCGCATGGCCTTCGCCCCGGACGGCACGCTCTTCGTCTCGCTCGGCGAGCGGCAGAAGGGCAGCCCGGCCCAGGACCTGTCGACCTCGCTCGGCAAGATCGTGCGCATCCGCCCTGACGGCTCGGTCCCGCCCGACAACCCCGCCCTGGGCGCCGGCGCGCGGCCCGAGATCTGGAGCTACGGCCACCGCAATCCGCAGGGCATCGCGATCCATCCCGACACGGGCGAACTGTGGAACAGCGAGCACGGGCCGCAAGGCGGCGACGAGCTCAACGCCGTGCAGCGCGGCGGCAACCACGGCTGGCCGCTGGTGAGCTACGGTTGCGAGTACGGCTCGCCGGTCGGGGATCAATGCCGCATCGGCGGCGGAACCCATGCGCCGGACTACGTCGAGCCGGTGGCCTACTGGGTGCCCGTCTCGACCGCACCCGGCTCGCTGCTGTTCTACACCGGCAGCGGCTTCCCGGAATGGCGCGGCAACGCCTTCCTCGGCGCACTCGCCGGCCAGACGCTGTGGCGCGTCGTCCTGGATGGCCACAGCGAGGTGTCGCGCGACGAGCCGCTCAAGGGCCTGCTCGCCGAGCGCGTGCGCTGCGTCCGCCAGGGCCCGGACGGCTGGATCTACCTCCTGACCGACGCCGGGCAGCTCCTGCGGGTCGAGCGCTGAAGCGCCGCGGCGGCCTCCTGCCGTCACACGAGGTTTCACAAGGGTTTCACGCGCCCGGAGCAAGCGCGCACGACATCACGCCGCCCGGCTGCCCGCCAGGGTCACAATCGGCTTATTCCCGGCTCTGCATAACGACGACGCCACCACGATGATGGACGACGCATGGTTTCGCCGCCAGGTGGGGCGGCATACCAACAGCTGGCGTGACCAGCCGCGCGAGTTCGCGCGCCGCACCGCCATGGATGCAGCGATCGCGCTGGGCACGCTGGTCGGCCTGTCCGCGCTGCTGCTGCTTGCCGCCCTGGCGACGCTCGTCGCCTGGTGGCGCTCGGCGACGGGGTGGCCATGGCTGCTCCTGGGCCTGCTCCTTTTCGCCCTGGCCTGGCCGCTCGCGCGCGCCCTGCGCCTGGGGGCCCAGCTTCCGCCCGGCGTGGCCATCGGCCCGCAGCAGGCCAAGGAGGTCCACGCCCTGGTCGAGAAGGCGCGCGAGGCGCTGGGCGCGGCGGCCATCGACGAGCTGCGGTTCGACGTCTCGCTCGAAGTGAAGCTCGTCGCCCAGCCGCGCCTGGGCCTGCTCGGCTGGCCGCGCCAGGTGCTGGTCATCGGCCTGCCGCTGATGATGGCGCTCGGCGCCGAGCCGCTGGCGGCCCTGGTGATGCATGCCCTCGTGCCGCTGAGGCGCGAGTCGGACTGGCGGCAGGCCCTGAAGGAGCCGGCGCCGTGGATCGAGCGGCAGCGCCGCACCTGGGCCTCGCTCGCGGCGGCGTGGACGCCCTCGCGCCTGCTGCCGCGGTGGCAGGACGCGGTGCTGGCGCCCTTCATGACGCGCATCCTGCCCCGCTTCGAGGCGCGCGCCGTGGTGATCGGCCGCGACGAGGCCGCGCTGGCCGACCGGCTGGTGCTCACCCAGTGCGGTGCCCAGGCGCTGGCGACTGCGCTGCTCGGCCCGGCCGTGCAGCAGCACTTCCTCGACGAGGTCTTCTGGCCGCAGCGCTGGGCCGCGGCGCGCGATTCGCACCTGCCCAACGTCCTGCCCCTGCGCGAGCTCCGGGCCCTGATCGGCGCCAGCCTGCGCCACCCGCAAGCGAAGGGCTGGCTGCACGATGCCCTGCAAGCCCTGCCGCCGCGCGGCGACCTGCGGCCCGCGCTGCGTGATCGCCTGGCCTTGACCGGCGATGCGGCCCGCCTTTCCACGCGGGCCAGCGAGGGCCGCAGCGCCGCAGACGCCCTGCTCGGTCGCCAGCTAGACAGCTGGATAGACCTGCTGGACGCGCATTGGCAGCGCGAGGTGGCCGGCGAATGGGCCGACGTCCACCACGCCCACCGAGAGAAGCAGAAGCTGCTGACCGAGCTGGCCGAGAGCCATGCCGCGCGGCCCGTCTCGCTCGACGACCACCTGCTGTGGATACGCACCGCGGGCCAGGTCGAGGGGCCGGCCGCCGCCGTGCCCATCGCTCGGGAGGCCACGGCGCGCCATCCCGGGAGCCCGGGCGCACGCTACCTCCTGGCCTGCACGCTGCTCGATGCGCGCGGGCTGCTGCCGTCGCGCCACATGCTGCCCGACCTGCCGCCCGACGCGAACGAGGCGCTGGGCCTGCTGCGGGAGCTGTCGGAGCCCGATGGCGATGCGCAAGGCGGCACGGCGCAGAGCCAGGACCGCAGCTGGGCCCTGCCCGCCGCGCGTCGCCTGGAGCGGGCGCTGATCCAGCGCGAAGGCATAGAGGCGCTGCGCGCGGTGCGCCTGCGGATCGCCGAGCTCGAACGCGAGATGGACCAGGCGATGACGACGCTGACCGACTTCTCCGGTCCGCAGGTCCTCGGCCTCGCGAAGATGGGCGGGCGCACGCTGCGGCCCCTCCTGGAGCGGCTCAAGCGCGAGCGTGCTATCGGCCGGGCCTGGCTCGTCGCCAAGACGGACACCCGGGCCCGCGGCTGGGTCCTCCATCTGCTGGTCATCGAGCGTTCCACCTCGCTCGATCAGCCCAGCCCGCACCACGAGTGGGCCGAGCTGCGAGCCCTGCTCGACCCGCCCTTCCCCACCCGCGTGATCGACCTCTCGCATCCCGACTGGATGGGTCCGAAGCGGATGGACCTGGTGCAGCAGATCCTCGACACCAGCGGCGCCCGCATCCACGCCTCGCGCGCCTCCTGAGCGGGTCGAAGGGATCCGATCCTCGCGGCCCCGTCGAGCCGGTGCGACACTCGCGCCGGTCTCGCAAGGAGGAAACCGAGGATGGGCAAGAACCGGCTGGAAGCATTCAGCGATGGCGTGATCGCGATCATCATCACGATCATGGTGCTGGAGATGAAGGTGCCGCATGGCGATTCGCCAGAGGCGCTCGCGCCCCTTTGGCCGGTGTTCCTGAGCTACCTGCTGAGCTTCATCTACGTCGGCATCTACTGGAACAACCACCACCATTTGCTGCACGCTGTGGCCCACGTCAGCGGCCGGGTGCTGTGGGCCAACCTGCACCTGCTCTTCTGGCTTTCGCTGTTCCCCTTCGCCACGGGCTGGATGGGCGAGAACCACTTCGCTGCGTGGCCTTCTGCGCTTTACGGCGGGGTGCTGCTGATGGCCGCCTGCGCGTGGTGGCTGCTGCAGAAGGCGATCATCGCCGCCGACGGCACTTCCTCGACGCTGGCGCGCGCGATCGGCGGGGACGCCAAGGGCAACGTCTCCCCGCTGTTCTACCTGGCCGGCATTGCCTCGACCTTCTTCGTGCCCTGGGTCGCCCAGGCCTGCTACGTGCTCGTCGCGCTGTGGTGGCTGGTGCCTGACAAGCGAATCGAGCAGGCGCTGCACCGCGAGTCGGCGCACTGACGAGCAGGCCCACCCGCCAGGAGCGCAAGCCCCCGCGCCGGCGCGGGCCGGGGTGGCTTCCTACAATGGCGGGGTGCACTCGCTGAACGCCGACCTCCACTGCCACTCCACCGCATCGGACGGCAGCCTGGCCCCCGGCGAGCTGGCCCAGCGGGCACTCGAAGGCGGCGTCCACCTGTGGTCGCTGACCGACCACGACGAGCTGGCCGCACAGCGCGAGGCGCGTTCAGCGGCCGAGGCCCTGGGCCTGGCCTACGTCAGCGGCGTCGAGGTCTCGGTCAGCTTCATCGGCGAGACGGTCCACATCCTCGGTTTCGGCTTCGACCCGGAAGACCCGACCTTCGCCGCCGGCCTCGCGACCCTGCGCGCCGGAAGGGCCGAACGCGCCCGCGAGATGGGTGAAAGCCTCGCCTCGGCCGGCATCCCTGGCGCCTACGAAGGCGCGGTCGCCCTGGCGCCCAACCGGGAGCTGGTCTCGCGCACCCACTTCGCCCGCTTCCTCGTCGAGAGCGGCCACTGTGCAAGCGTGCACGAGGTCTTCAGCCGCTTCCTCAAGGAAGGCAAGCCCGGTTTCGTCCAGCACCGCTGGGCCTCGCTCGGCGAGGCGGTCCGCTGGATCACCGGCGCCGGCGGCGTGGCGGCCATCGCCCATCCGGCGCGCTACCGCTTCACGCCGACCGAGGAGTTCGCCCTCTTCAGCGAGTTCCAGGCCCATGGCGGGCGCGCGGTCGAGGTGACCTGCGGCAGCCACTTTCCCGAAGAGGTGAGGAAGTACGCCGACATGGCGCTCGAATTCGGCCTGCTGGCGTCGCGCGGGAGCGATTTCCACGCGCCTGGCGAGAGCCGCACGCCGCTGGGCACGCTGCCCGAGCTGCCGGCCGGCGTCACGCCGCTGTGGACGGTCTGGGCCGACACCCTCGGCGGCCGGCGCCCGCCGCGCGCCGGCGAGCCGGGCGCCCTGGCCACTGCAGTGGCAGCCGGCGCGTGAGGGGCGCGCTGCCCTCGGCGCTGCCGCGCCAGCGTCCGCTCCTGGGCGTGACGCTGATCGCCCTGGCCGCCGCCTGCTTCGCCACCATGGATTCGAGCAGCCGCCTGCTGGGGCGGGTCATGCCGGTCCTCATGTTCTTCTGGGCGCGCTATGCCTTCCAGGCCGGCGTGATGGCCGTGTGGCTGGCCTGGCGTGGTGGCCGCGGTGCCTTCGCGACGGCCCACCCGCGCTTCCAGGCCGTCCGCGGCGCCCTGCTGGCCGCCACGAGCGCGATGAGCTTCTACGGCGTGCAGCACATGCCGGTGCCCGAATTCACCGCGATCAACATGCTCACGCCGCTGGTCGTCATCGTGCTGGCGGGCTGGTGGCTGCACGAGAGGGTGAGCCGGCTGCGCTGGGCGCTGGTGGCCGGCGGCTTCGTCGGCGCGCTCATCGTCATCCGGCCCGGCTCGGGCGTGTTCGGCTGGGCGGTGCTGTTCCCGCTGGCCGGTGCGCTCACCTACGCGAGCTTCCAGGTGCTGACGCGGCGCCTTTCGGGCAGCGAGAGCCCTTACGCGACGCACTTCTACACCGGCATCACCGGCACGTTGATCCTGACGCCCTTCCTGGTCGCGAGCCCGATCCCGGTGATGGCCACCCTGCAGGCAGCCCCGGCCTGGCAGCTGGCGCTGATGCTGGCCATCGGCGCGCTCGGCACCGTCGGCCATCTGCTGCTCATCCTGGCGCTGGGCATGGCACCCACGGCCACGCTGATGCCCTTCGTCTACCTGCAGATCGCCGTGGCCACCGCCCTGGGCTGGCTGCTGTTCCGCCAGGTGCCCGACGGCTGGGCCTTCGTCGGCATGGGCGTCATCGCGGCCTGCGGCGCGGCGGGTGCCTGGCTCAACGTGAGGGGGGCCACGAAGCCCGCCGACCCCGTGGTCGTCGATACCATCGCCGATTGAGATGAGTCAAGAAGACGAAGACAAGCCTGGCGTCCTGCCCCAGGTGGATCCTTACCGGCCCACCAGCCGCAGGCAGAAGCTGGCGATCGTGGCCGTCACGGTGGCCACCGTCGCCGGCCTGTGGGTGCTGCTGCTGATGCGCTCGCACGTCGAGCCCATCCCGGGCTCGCAGAAAGGGCGCTGCCTGCCGAACCAGACCAGCGGCTGCGTGGGCGGGCAGGCCGATGTCGTGCTCGTGCCCGCCGCCTCCGCCCCGGCCAGCGGCGCCTCGCGCTGAGGCCTGCGGGCGCTCAGCGCAGGCGAACCCTCGGGGCCGCGTTCATGAGTGCACCCTAGGCGCTACGCGCCGTCCCGCCAAGCGGGAGCTGAGCCCCTGCGGGCGGCCGGGCGGGGCTCACAAGTGCACCCTAGGCGCTACGCGCCGTCCCGCCAAGCGGGAGCTGAGCCCCTGCGG
>CAMLGG010000140.1 GCA_946479475.1 uncultured Ideonella sp.
GTCAAGCGCGGCGACAAGGTCAAGGGCCCGATCAAGTCGATCACCGACTTCGGCGTCTTCGTGGGCCTGGCCGCCGGCATCGACGGCCTGGTGCACCTGTCGGACCTTTCCTGGCACGAGCCGGGCGAGACCGCCGTGCGCAACTACAAGAAGGGCCAGGAGGTCGAGGCCGTGGTGCTGGGCATCGATGTCGAGCGCGAGCGCATCTCCCTGGGCATCAAGCAGCTGGACGGCGACCCGTTCGCGACCTTCACCTCGGTCAATGACCGCGGCATGATCGTCACCGGCACCGTCAAGACGGTCGATCCGCGCGGTGCCGAAGTGCAGCTGGCCGACGACGTCCTGGGCTACCTGCGCGCCTCCGAGATCAGCCGCGACCGCGTCGAGGACGCCCGCAACGTGCTGAAGGAAGGCGACGAGGTCTCGGTGATGATCGTCAACGTCGACCGCAAGACGCGCAACATCCAGCTGTCGATCAAGGCCAAGGATCAGGCCGACCAGCAGGAAGCCATGCAGCGCCTGTCCGCCGCCAACGAGCGCGAGACCGCCGGCACGACCAGCCTGGGCGCCCTGCTGCGCGCCAAGCTGGACAACCAGAAGGACAACGGCTGAACTGACATATGACCCGGTCCGATCTCGTTGCCCGGCTGGCGGATCGCTTCGCTCAACTGACGCAACGCGATACCGAGTTCGCGGTCAAGACGATCCTCGACGCGATGTCCGACGCGCTCGCGCGCGGGCACCGCATCGAGATCCGCGGCTTCGGCAGCTTCTCGATCAACCGCCGCCCGCCGCGCGTGGGGCGCAATCCCCGCAGCGGCGAGCAGGTGACCATCCCCGAGAAGCTGGTGCCCCACTTCAAGCCGGGCAAGGCGCTGCGCGAGGGCGTGGATGCCAGCCTGCCGGTCGAAGCGCCGGCCGCGAAGGAAGAGGCCCCGAGCCCCTGACCGATGCCGTTCCAGTCCAGGGCCCTGCGGGGCCCTTTTTCATGGGCGAAACCGCGGCGACCATCGCCGCCACGCGGCTGCAGCCTCCGTAGAATCGGCTCCGATGCGATTCCTCGTCTGGCTGTTCCGGGCCTTCATCTTCTTCTCGCTGTTCGCCTTCTCGCTGCACAACCAGCAGCCGGCCTCGGTGAACTGGGCCTTCGGCTATGCGTGGAGCGCGCCCATGGTGTTCATCGTGCTGGCCGCGTTTGCAGCCGGCACCGTCTTCGGCGTGCTGGCCATGACACCGAGCTGGTGGCGCCACCGGCAGCTGGCCCGCAAGCACGCCCCCGAAGCCGGCAACAGCCAGCTGATGCCCTTGCCGTCGCCCAAGGCGGAGGAGCCGCGGCAGCCGGTGATCCCCGATGGAGCTTGAACTTCCCTACTGGTGGCTGCTGGCCCTGCCGGTCGCCTTCGCCTTCGGCTGGCTGGCATCGCGGCTGGACCTGAGACAGCTCAAGCGCGAGGACCGCGAGTCGCCCAAGGCCTACTTCAAGGGCCTGAACCTGCTGTTGAACGAGCAGCAGGACAAGGCGATCGATGCCTTCATCGAGGCGGTGCAGCACGATCCGGACACGTCCGAGCTGCACTTTGCCCTCGGCAACCTCTTTCGCCGCCGCGGCGAGTTCGAGCGGGCGGTCCGCGTCCACCAGCACCTGCTCGGCCGCGCCGACCTGGCCAGCAGCGAACGCGACCGCGCCCAGCATGCCCTGGCGCAGGACTTCATGAAGGCCGGCCTGTTCGACCGCGCGGAGCAAGCCTACCGAGCGCTGCAGGGGACGGCCTTCGAGACCGAGGCCCGCCTCGCCCTGCTGAACCTGTACGAGCGCTCCCGCGACTGGTCGGCCGCTGCCGAGACGGCGGCCGCGTTGGAGCGCAGCGGGACCGGCTCCTTCGGCACCCGCATCGCTCACCACTGGTGCGAGTCGGCCCTGGAAGCCGATGCGAAGGGCCAGGGCGAAGCTGCACAGGCCGCGTTGGCCAAGGCCCGGGCTGCGGCGCCGCACGCGCCCCGGCCGCTGCTGCTGATGGGCCAGCGGCTGGCCAAGGCGGGCCGCCACGCCGAGGCCCTGGCCGCCTGGGATGACCTGCGCCTTCGAGACCTGCCCTCCTTCGCGCTCATCGCCGCCGAGTACGCCGACAGCGCTCGCGCCGCAGGCCAGGTGGAGGCGGCCCGGCAGCGCCTTCGCGCCGCCTACGAACAGGCTCCTGGCCTCGACTTTCTTCGAGCCCTGGCCCGCATCGAAGGCCACGAGCTGGCGGCCGAGGCCGAGCTGCTGCCCCACCTGCGCCAGCAGCCCACCCTGACGGCCGCGCAGGCCGTCCTGGCCCGGCCCGTCGAGCAATGGAACGCCGAAGCGGCCCAGGCCGTGGGCGAGGCGATTGCCCGTGCCGCCAAGCCGCAGCAACGCTACCGGTGCGCCGCCTGCGGTTTCGAGGCCCAGCGCTATTTCTGGCAATGTCCCGGCTGCCTGAGCTGGGACAGCTTCCCGCCCCGCCGCGTGGAGGAACTGTGAACACCGCCGCCCCACCCAACCTCTTCGCGGCCAACCTGGCCGAGCACCTGCAGCTGTTCCAGCACCTGGTCAGCATCGAGGCCGACGTGATGCGCGCCGGCACCCTGATCGCCGACACCCTGCGGGCGCACGGCAAGCTGCTGTCGTGCGGCAATGGCGGCTCGGCAGCCGACGCGCAACACATCGCCTCGGAACTGACCGGCCGCTTCATCCACGAGCGCAAGCCGCTGGCCGGCATCGCGCTGACGACGGACAGCTCCGCCCTGACCTGCATAGGCAACGACTACAGCTTCGACGACATCTTCTCCCGCCAGTTGCTGGCGCTCGGCAGGCCGGCCGACGCCCTGCTCGCCATCTCGACCTCGGGCAACTCGCCCAACGTCGTGAAGGCGGCCGAGGTCGCTCGCGAAACCGGCATCAAGGTCGTCGGCCTGCTGGGCCGCGATGGCGGCCGCCTGAAGGGGCTTTCCGACGTGGCCATCGTCGTCCCCCACACCGCTACCGCACGGATCCAGGAAGCCCACCTGCTGGTGATCCACACCTTGTGCGGCCTGATCGAGCAACAGCTCGGGCTGGCATGACGGTTCGTTGCGCGTTGCCCCCTCGCGAGCGCCTCGCCGCCTGCCGCGTGCTGGTCGTCGGCGACGTGATGCTCGACCGCTACTGGTTCGGTGCGGTCGACCGCATCTCGCCCGAGGCGCCGGTGCCCGTGGTGCGCGTCACGCGGGAGGAGGATCGCCTCGGCGGCGCGGCCAACGTGGCAGTGAACGCCCAGTCGCTCGGCGCCTCGGCCACGCTGCTGACGGTCGTCGGCGACGACGAGCCGGCGCGGCGGCTGGAGCAGTTGCTGGCGGAGCGCAGGATCCGCAGCGCGATCGGCCACGACCCCCAGCTCAAGACCATCGTCAAGCTGCGCGTGATCGGCCGCTCGCAGCAGCTGATCCGGGTCGATTTCGAGAACACCCCGGACCACGAGGTGCTGGCCCAGATGCTGAGCTCCTTCGAGGCGGAGCTGGCGCGGCACGACGCCGTCGTCTTCTCCGACTACGGCAAGGGCGGCCTGGCCCACATCCCGCGGATGATCGAGCTCGCCCGCACCGCCGGCAAGCCGGTCCTCGTCGACCCCAAGGGCCACGACTACCAGCGCTATGCCGGCTCGACGGTGCTGACGCCCAATCGCGGCGAACTGGCACAGATCACCGGCCCCTGGCGAGACGAGGCCCAGCTGACGGCCCAGGCGCAGTCCATGAGGCGCGAGCTCAGGCTCGACGCCCTGCTGCTGACCCGTTCCGAGGAGGGCATGACGCTGTTCGACGAGCTGGGTGCCAGCCACGTGCCGGCCGAGGCACGCGAGGTGTTCGACGTGACCGGCGCTGGCGACACCGTCATCGCGACCCTGGCGGCCCTCGTCGGCAGCGGCGTCAGCCTGCGCGATGCCGTGCCCTGGGCCAACCACGCCGCCAGCCTGGTCGTGGGCAAGTTCGGCACTGCGAGCGTGAGCTACGACGAACTCGCCGCATGAAGAAGATGCCGCGCCGCGCCGCCTTCCTGGACCGCGATGGCGTGATCAACCGCGAAGTCGGCTACCTGCACCGCTGGGCGGATTTCGAGTTCCTGCCGGGCGCTCTCGAGGCGATGCGGCAACTGCACGAAGCCGGCTACGCGTTGGTCATCGTCACCAACCAGTCCGGCATCGCCAGGGGCTACTACACCGAGGCCGACTACCAGGCGCTGACGATGGAGCTGCGGCAGGCCATGGAAAGAGCCGGCTGCCCCGCAGCCGGCATCTACCACTGCCCCCACCATCCCGGAGGGAGCGTCAGCGCCTACGCCGTCGCATGCGAATGCCGCAAGCCGCGACCCGGCATGCTGCTGCGGGCCGCGCGCGAGCTGCGACTCGACCTGCCCGCTTCGTTGATCGTGGGCGACAAGCTGGCCGATGCGCAGGCCGGACGCAGTGCCGGCGTCGGGCGCGTGTACCTGGTGCGCTCGGGGCACGAACTCGAGGAAGGCGCCGAGGCCGCGGCCGACGGCACCTTCGGTGACCTGGCCGAGTGCGTGCGCCAGGTCCTCGGCCACCCCTAGTCGAGCAGGTCCCAGGACAAGGGCGTGCCCCGCTTGACCGCTTGCCGGACGCGCCGGCCGATGACCGCATCCTGGTGCTTCGGCGCAAGGCCGAAGCCCGGCCGGATAGCGCGGACCGCATCAGCCGTCAGCGCCTCGCCGGCAGCCATGTCACGCACGACGTAGAGCGAACGCCGGAAGGCGAGCGACTTCTTCTCCTGCGCCGACTGCACGCCATAGCTCACCTGACCGAGGCCCTGCCAGGCCCGCTCGGTCTCGACGACCAGCGCGGCCATCTCGGCCGGCTCCAGCGAAAAGCTGGAGTCGACGCCGCCATCGGCGCGCGCCAGGGTGAAGTGCTTCTCCACCACCGTCGCGCCGAGCGCCACCGCGGCCACGGCCACGCCGACGCCCATCGTGTGGTCCGAAAGCCCGACCTGGCATCCGAACAACTCGCGCATGTGGGGGATCGTCGCGACGTTGGTGAACTCCGGCGAAGCCGGGTAGGTGCTGGTGCACTTGAGCAGCACGAAATCCTCGCAGCCGGCCTCGCGGATCGCCTCGACCGTCTCGGCCAGCTCGCCCACCGAAGCCATGCCCGTCGACACGATCATCGGCTTGCCGGTCTTCGCCACGCGGCGGATCAGCGGGATGTCGGTGTTCTCGAACGACGCGATCTTGTAGCACGGCACGTCCAGCGTCTCGAGGAAGTCGACGGCGCTCTCGTCGAAAGGCGTGCTGAAGGCCAGCATGCCGTGCCGGCGGGCGCGCTCGAAGATCGGCCCGTGCCATTCCCACGGGGTGTGCGCCTCGTCGTACAGCTTGTGCAGCGACTTGCCCTTCCAGAGGCTGCCCTGGTCGGTGATGCGGAAGGCGTCGTCGTCGACGTCCAGCGTCATCGTGTCGGCGGTGTAGGTCTGGATCTTCAAGGCGTGGGCACCGGCACCGGCCGCCGCATCGACGATCGCCAGGGCGCGATCGAGCGACTGGTTGTGGTTGCCCGACATCTCGGCAATCACGAACGGGCGGTGGCCGGAGCCGACCAGGCGGTCGCCGATCCGGATGGTGGCTTGGCTTCGGTTCATGGGGTCAGGCCCTTCTCGAAATGGTGTGAACAGGCGGTGTAGCCGCCTTGCTCGAAAAGCTGGAGGGACGCCCGGTTGCCGGACAGGACCTCGGCCACCAGCGTACGCACGCCGGGCCGCTCGCGGCGCAGCCAGGTTTCGGCGGCCGCCAGCAGCTCGTGGCCGAGGCCCTGGCCTTCGCGGCCGGGGGCCAGGTAGAGCGAAACCTCGGCGCGCCGGCCGTCGGCCTCCAGGTCGTAGCGCAACACGCCGACTGGCTCGCCTTCCAGGTGGCCGACGAGCAGTTCGCGGCACGGGTCGGCGAGCACGGCGTCGAACCAGCGCTGGTGATCTGCCCACGCGATGGGCGCGGACGAACGCGAGACGCGGCGAACGGCTTCGGCATTGCGGCCTTCATGGACGAAGGCACTGTCGGCAGCAGTCGCGGGGCGCACCGTCAAGGGCAGCCGGCACAGTTGCTGCGCGACGCGCTGTGCACCTCGGCCATCGACGAGCGCGAATGCGGCGGCACCGAGCTGCGCCCGGCGCACCGGGTCGAACCACAAGGCCTCGATCGGCGTGCGCCAGTCACGCAACTGCGGCGCGCACAGGACGCCGGCGCGCGCAGCCGTGGCGACCTGCTCGAGCTGGTTGTCCGCCTGGGCAACGGCGAGTGTCGGCAAGCCCAGCGCACACCTCTCCCACGTGGCACCGCCGCCCGCGCCGATGGCCAGGTCGGCTTCGGCCATCAGCTCGGCCATGCGCTCTGTCTGCACATGGCAGGCCCACGATTGCCGCTCGGCACAGAACGCCTGCAACGCCTCGCGCGCGGGATGCAGGGCTCCGATCACCGCATCGACGGCAAACGGCCCCACGCCTGATCGCCGCAGTTCGTCCAGCGCCTCGAGCACGCGGCCCGTGGCATTGCGCGCATCGAATCCGCCGAAGAAGACCAGCACGCGCTGGACCGACTCACCCCGCGGCGGCATGGCCTGGCGTGCCGCCGCGAACTCGGGCCGCAGCAATGCGAAGCGCGGGCCCAGCAGCTGTCGCGTGCCGGCGCCGACACGGCCGGCATAGCGTCGTGCCATGTCGTCATGGAGATTCGGATCGAGCAGCAGATCGACTTCGTGCGGCCGGTCGGCCAGATCGTCGATCGCCAGGATCCGCCTAGCCTTCGCGCGCAACTGCCGCTCCCAGCCAGCGTCGAGCGCGTAGTGATCGACCACCAGCGCATCCCAGGCTTCTTCGCCCAGGGCGCGTTGCGCATCCGCCGCGTCGGTCTGCCAATCGGTGCCCAGCCAATCGGCGTGGGCGGGCTCGCCCGGCGAGGCCCGATACGTTGCCGCGGCCGGCCCGAGATCCACCCACGCCAGGCCTTGGCGGGCCAGCCAATCGCCCCAGGCCGCTGGCAAGGCACGGCACAGGAACAGCACCTGTGCACCCTGCTGCCGCAAAGCCCCCGCCAGGGTGGCGCAGCGGACCAGGTGGCCGGAGCCGATGCGCTCGCTCGCATCGACGCGAAAGGCGATCTTCATCCTTCGGCCTGGAGCACCCGGAACATCAGCTCGGCGCGGCGCCAGTCTTCCTCGGTGTCTATGTCCTGCACGCGATGGCGTGGCAGCGGCACCGCGACCGACGCGCTGGAATACAGCGGCACACCGGCGAGGAAGGCCTGGGCACGGCCCCAGTAAAACTGGCCGGCATCGTGCCAGGCATGCTCCAGGTCCTGCGAGCGGGTGGCCATGTGCTCGGGCCACATCATGCCGACACGCCCATCGGCATCCAGCCGCAACGCGCGCTGGATCGGGAAGGCGAAGCTCGTGACGCTGAACGCGAACTCGGCCCCGCTCGTGTCCAGCGATGCCAGCCCGGCGGCCAGGTCTTCAGGCCGCACGAAAGGTGCGGTGGCATAGATGCAGCACACCTGCTCGGGCATCGAGCGCCAGGCCGCCACCGCCTCGATCGCCTGCTTGACCACCGCCTGGGTGCCGGTGTGGTCGTCGGCCAGTTCACGCGGACGCAGGAAAGGCACGTCGGCGCCCTGCTCGCGGGCGACGGCCGCGATCTCCTCGTCATCGGTCGAGACCAGCACGACGTCGAACAGGCCGCTGTCACGTGCCGCCTGGATCGAGTGGGCGATGATCGGCCGGCCGGCGAACTGGCGCAGGTTCTTGCGCGGGATGCGTTTGCTGCCGCCTCGGGCGGGGATCACGGCCAGCCGCTTCATCGAGAGCCTCAGCCAGCCAGTGCCGCCCGGACCGCAGCGACCACCTGGTCCTGGGCGGCGTCGCTCAACAGCGGGAACATCGGCAGGCTGATGGCATCGGCGTAGTGCGCCTCGGCCTGCTGGAAGTCCCCTCGCCGGAAGCCCAGCGCGCGGTAATACGGCTGCCAGTGCACGGGGATGTAGTGCACGTTCACGCCGATGCCGGCCTCGCGCAGCCTGTCGAACACCACGCGCCGTGGCGGCGCGCCGGCCGCCTCGTCGACGCGGACGACGTACAGATGCCAGGCGGATCGCGTGTCGGCGCGCCGGCCCGGCAGCTTCAGGGCGAGTCCGGCCAGCAGCTGGTCGTAGCGCTTCACCAGTTCGATGCGCCGCTCGACGTACTCCTCCAGGCGATCGAGCTGGCTGCGGCCGAGCGCCGCGTGCAGGTCGGTCAGCCGGTAGTTGTAGCCGAGCTCGACTTGCTCGTACCACCACGGCCCTTCCGCCTCGCCCTGCATCTGCGCCGGATCCCGGGTGATGCCGTGGGTGCGAAGGCGCTGCAGCGAATGAGCGAGCGCGTCGTCCTGGGTCAACGCCGCCCCGCCCTCCGCGGTGGTGACGATCTTCACCGGGTGGAAGCTCAGCACCGTGATGTCGCTGAAGCGGCAGTTGCCGACCGGCTCATCGCGATAGCGACCGCCCACAGCATGCGAAGCATCCTCGATGATGCGGAAGCCGTGGCGTTGGCCCAGTGCATGGATGGCCGCCATGTCGCAGCTGTGGCCGGCGAAGTGGACAGGAACGACCACCTTGGGCAGCCGCCCTGCCGCGCTCGCACGCAGCAGTTTTTCCTCCAGCGCCGCCACGCTCATGTTGCCCGTGTCCGGCTCGACATCCACGAAGTCGACGTCGGCGCCGCAGTAGCGCCCGCAGTTGGCCGACGCGACGAAGGTGTTCGGCGACGTCCACAGCAAGTCCCCCGGGCCCAAACCCAGCGCCATGCAGGCGATGTGGAGCGCCGAGGTGGCGCTGTTCACCGCGACGGCGTGCCTCGCACCGCAGGCTTCGGCCAGCGCGGCCTCGAAACGCGGGACCTCCGGCCCTTGCGTCAGGAAGTCCGAGCGCAGCACCGCGCTGACCGCGGCGATGTCGGCCTCGGTGACGTCCTGGCGGCCGTAGGGGATCATGCCCCCGCCTCCACGTTCATCGCGCGGATGCCCTCGACATCGAGGAAGTGCGGGTTGTTGCCCGAGTTGTATTCGAAGCCCATGGGCACCGGCGTGCCGGTCTCGCCGAGCTTGTTCGTGCTGTAGTCGATCTCGGCATCGTGGAAGCGGATGCTCGGGCCGATGAGGTAGTGGTCCTCGAAGGCCAGCGTCAGGTGCGAATCGTCGGCCGGGCACATGATCTCGTGCAGCTTCTCGCCCGGACGGATGCCCACGACCTTGATCGGCAACTCGGGCGCGATGGCCTGGGCCAGGTCGGTGATGCGGATCGACGGGATGCGCGGCACGTAGATCTCGCCGCCGCGCATGCGCTGGAAGCACTTCAGCACCAGGTCGACCCCGCCCTGCAGCGTGATCCAGAAGCGGGTCATTTCCGGGTGCGTGATGGGCAGCTCCTTCGCGCCATCGGCCACCAGCTTGCGGAAGAACGGCACGACCGACCCGCGCGAACCGACCACGTTGCCATAGCGAACGACCGAGAAGCGGGTGCGCCGGTCGCCCACCATGTTGTTGGCGGCGACGAAGAGCTTGTCCGACGCGAGCTTGGTGGCACCGTAGAGGTTGATCGGGTTGGCCGCCTTGTCGGTCGACAGCGCGATCACCTTCTCGACGTTGTTCTCCAGCGCCGCCAGGATCACGTTCTCGGCGCCGTGCACGTTGGTCTTGATGCACTCCATCGGGTTGTACTCGGCCGCAGGGACCTGTTTCAACGCCGCGGCGTGGATCACGACGTCGATCCCGCGCATCGCCTGCTTCATGCGCTCGGCGTCCCGCACGTCGCCGAGGAACCAGCGCATCTCCTTGGCGGTGAACTCCTGCTGCATCTCGAACTGCTTCAGTTCGTCACGCGAGTAGACGACCACGCGCTTGGGCTGGTAGCGCGAAAGGATGGTCCTCACGTACTGCTTGCCGAAGGAGCCGGTGCCGCCGGTGATGAGGATGGACTTGCCGTTCAGGCTGAACTGGTCGGTCATGGCTTCAATGGAGTTCGATGTCGAGCTGGTGCATAAGCGAAAGCGCATTGTCGCGCGCGGCGGCCGTCTTGAAGTGCGCCTGCTCGGCGCCGAACGCGGCGATGAGCGTGCCCGCGCCGCCGATCTGGCGCGCGGTGTACAGCGCGGTGGAGCAGCAGCCGGCCACCACCGCGTAGGGTTCGCGTGCCAGGTAGGCCTCGAGCGGCTCGTCGATGGCGAGCACCCGGTAGCGCGGGCGCCGCAGCCCGCCGGTGCCGGATTCGCGGGGGTGGGGCTTGTAGTGCACCTGGTCGAACCCCAGGCCGGCCAGCCACTCGTCGATTCGCTCGGCGACGATGGCCCGCTGCGCCTCGCTCAGCAGGCCCACCGCCACCAGCGGCTGACCGACCACGAGCGCGCGCGCCGGCACGACGATGCCCGGCGTGCGTTGCACCAGGGGCGCCAGCCGCGTCACCTTGGCCGGCTCGTAGGGATGCGGGAAGCCGTCGAGCACGTAGATGCGGTCCACGAAAGAAGCGTCGGCCCCGATGCGGTCGCCACCGAACGCCGTGTAGCGCAACAGCGGGTGGGCCAGGCGTCGCAGGCCGCGCAAGTGCTGCGCCAGTCTCTTGGCCGCGTTCAGCGGGTGGCGTTGCAGGTTCAGCAGCCCGTCGGGCAGGATGCGCGCCCGCCACTCCCGAGCCCCGGTCAGCTTCGGCAAGGCATGCAGGAAATAGTTGATCGCCTCGGTGTCGTAGACGGGACTGTGCAGGTGCAGGGAGCCGGCAGGGCCCACCGCATCGGCCACCTCCCGCAGGTTGGCCAGGGTGCGGCGAAGCCGGCCGAAGAGGCCGGGCAAGGGATCGAAGCGGGGCCACGGCATCAGGACCACCGCATCCCAGTCTTCCCGCCGGATCATGTTGGCCAGGCTGGGGCGGTAGCAGACGAGAACCTGCCGCGCGCCGGCCTCGTGATCCAGCGCCACGCGTCTTGCGGCGAGGTAGTGCAACGGCGACGCGACGAAGTAGACGGCCACGCGGTTCACCGCCTGCCCTCCAGCAGCCGCCGGTAGACGGCCAGGTTGCCCTCGACCATGGCATCGATGGAGAAATGCCGCTCCACCCACTCGCGGCCGGCCGCGCCCATGCGCGCCCGAAGGTCGCGCGAATCGAGCAAGTGGTTCAGTGCCGCGGCCAGCCCCTTGGCGTCGCCCGGCTCGACGAGCTCGCCATTGAGCCCCGGCTGGACGATCTCCGGGATGCCGCCGGCGCGGCCACCCACGATGGGCACACCGCAGGCCGCCGCCTGGAGCAGCGCCACGCCGAGCCCTTCCATGTGGGCCGGGTGGGCCAGCACGTCGAGCCCCGGCAGCAGAAGGTCCAGGTCGCCCCTGAAGCCAGTCAGCTGCACGCGCTCGCACAGGCCCGCTTCGCCTTGCACCCGCTCGCGGACCGCATCGACCAGCGGCCCCTGGCCGAACAGCAGCACCCGCGTCGACGGGTGCCGCGCGAACACGGCGGGCAGCGCATCGAGCAGGGTCGCGTGACCCTTTCGCTCGATGAACTGGGCAGCCATGCCGATGACCGGCGTGTCAGCCGCCACGCCGAAGGCAGCCCCCAGCGCGGCCCTGCCCGCCTCGCGGGCCGGCCGGTACTGGCCGGTGTCGACCGCGCTGGGCACGCAGGTGATTCGGTCTGCCGGCACCCCCTCGGACAGCAACACTTCGCGGATGCCCTTGGAGATCGTCACCACGTGGTCCGGCAAGCGGTACTTGATTGCCGCCCACCAGCGGGACTCGGGGTTGTCCACCCGCCGGCTCAGCACCACCGGCAAGCCGCGACGCCGGCCGGCGAGCGCGCCCCAGGTGTCGCAGCCGCGGCGGCTGTGCAGGTGCAGCAGGTCGGGGTTCTCGCTCTTCAGGAGGCGGCCCAGGCGCGCGACGAGCCCGATGTCGGCATCGCCGCGCATCGCCATCTCGTGCACGGGCAGGGCGAGCTCTCGCACGGCCGCGGCAATCGCGCTGCCTTGCGGACAGGCGAGCGAGACCTGCACGCCGCGAGCCGCGAGGCCGCGCATCAGGAAGACGACCTGCAGGGCGCCACCGTACAGGTGCATGCCGGCCTCGACGTGAAGGACCTTCATCTCGCCTCGGCTGCCGCCACCTGCTGCCGCGCCGCGTTCATCACCAGGTCCACCGTCCAGTGCCGCATGCAGTGGAAGGCTCCCCCGCAGGTCGGATGACGCCGGCATGGCGAGCAATCCAGCGCCTGGTACAGGATCGTGGTGCGCGGCGTGAGCGCGTCGAGGTAAGGCCGGGTCGACCCGAACAGCCCGACCGTCGGCACCTGCAGGGCCGTGCCCATGTGCGTCAGCCCGGTGTCCACGCCCACCAGCAGGCAGGCGCCGGCGATCGCGGCGACGGTCTCGTCCAGCTTCAGCCGGCCGGCCAGGTTGACGATGGAGGGGCTGGCGGCGGCGATGCGATCCGCCGCCTCGCGGTCCGCCGGCCCTCCGAGGATCACCGGCACGAGCCCTTCGGCCTGCAACGCGGCCGCCAGCGCGGCCCAGCGGTCCTCGAACCAGTGTTTCTGGGGCCGCGTGGTGAACGGGGCCAGGACTGCATAGCGGCTCCCTCGGCCTGCCGGTATGCCCGCCTCGGCCAGCGCGACGCGAGCCGCCTCGCGCGGCGCCTCGCCCACCGCCAGCGCGAGCCGGAAGCTCCCGGCCGGCGCGCCGAGGTAGTCGGCCAGGTCCCGGTATTCATGGCTCATCCGCGCGTCGTCGCCGGGCCGCGTCCCGACCCGCTCGGTCATCAGCCATTGGCTGCCCTCGCGCGAGAGCAGGCCCACCCGCCGGGCCGCGCCGGTCATCCATGCCATGAGGCCGCTCTTGAGCAGGCCTTGCGCATCCAGCACGAGGTCGAAGCGGCGCTCGCGCAGGCCGGCCCTAAAGCGCCCGATGGCCGTCCAGAGCGCCGCCAGCCGCCTTTCACGCCACAGCTGCCGCCACTCGGCCCGCGGCCAGACGATGACTTCATGCAGGTCGGGATGGTGTCGCAGCAGGGGCACGGTCCCCGACTCCGTCAACCAGCTGATCTGCGCCTGCGGCCAGCGTGCCCTCAATGCCGGAATGAGGCCCGAGGCCATCACCACGTCTCCGATGGCGCTCAGGCGCACGATCAGGATGCGCTGCGGGCTCACTCGGCCGACGACCGCCGTGCGGGGCAAGGCGGATGGAAGACGGGACGGGACGCGTTCTGGCGGCGAGGCATCGGGAGCGAGGCGGGAAAACGCCGCATTATCCGCGCCGCCCCGGCATCCCCTGGCCAGCGGTTGGCACTTGGTCGGACTCGGGCTTGTCCGATCGGCGATAATGTCGCGTTGGCGGAGCCAACGCAGCCCGTGGGCCGATCCCCTCGGCTGCGGCGGCGCCTCGCCGTTTCGAGTTTGTCAGTCAAAGGAGCTTACCCTGGCCAAGGACGACCCCAAGACCTCCATCGACGCAGGAGGTTTGCGTTACCGCTCGAAAGTGGCGGGTTCTCCCTTCTCCGCGACCGGTGCCTTCGGCGCCGCCACGATGTCGTGTTTCCTCTGCGGCAAGCACCGGCCGCGCGCCCAGCTGAAGTCGCGCAAGCTTCTCGGCAAGGCGCAGGCGGTGTGCTCGCCGTCCTGCAAGGAACTGGACGCAGCCCAGTCATGACCCCCAGGCCCGCGGCCGCCCGCGGTGGCGGCCCCGGGCGTTTTTGGGCCAATAAAAGCGTAGGCGCC
>CAMLGG010000141.1 GCA_946479475.1 uncultured Ideonella sp.
CACCTGCAGCTTGCCCTCGTGGCTCTTGGCGCGGGCAGCGAAGATCTCGAGGATCAGCGCCGTCCGGTCTGCCACCGGCACGCCCAGGTGGCGCTCGAGGTTGCGCTGCTGGGCCGGCGACAGGGCCTGGTCGAAGATCACGCCGTGGGCGTGGTGGGCCTGGACGAGCAGCTTGATTTCGTCCGCCTTACCCGAGCCGACGAAGAGCGCCGGATCGGGCGACTTGCGCCGCGCCGTCACACGCGCCACCGGCTCGTCACCCGCCGACTCGGCGAGCAACGCCAGCTCATCGAGCGTGGGGTCGAACGAGGAACCGGGGCCCAGGTCCACGCCGACCAGCACCGCACGCGCCGCCTCGTTGTTTTCGTCAGCGGGCGCGTGGCGGGTGGGATCGGCGCTCAAGGTCGGGCAAGCCAAGTCGCCTGCGGCAGCGACAGTGGGATGAGGCAGTTCAGCTGTTGTCGCCGGAATCGGCGGCGTGGAAGTTCACGGCGCGCCCCGGGACGACGGTGGAGATGGCGTGCTTATAGACCATCTGGGTGACGGTATTGCGCAGAAGCACGACGTACTGGTCGAAGGACTCGATGTGGCCTTGCAGCTTGATGCCGTTGACCAGGTAGATCGAAACCGGAACGTGCTCCTTGCGCAGCAGGTTCAGGAAGGGGTCTTGTAGGAGTTGCCCTTTGTTGCTCACGATATGCTCCGTGTTGGAAGTCTGTTGGAGTCGGCACCTTAACACAGCATCTTCGACAGAAGCGCTGTTGCGTCAGTGTTCTCCCTCGGCGAAAGGATTCCGGGAGAGTTTCATCTCGATCCGCATGGGCGTGCCGACCAGCTTGAAGTGCTCGCGGAAGCGGCCTTCGAGGTAGCGCTTGTAGGCGTCGGTCACGTGTTCGAGCGAGTTGCCGTGGATGACGATGATCGGCGGGTTCATCCCCCCCTGGTGCGCATAACGCAGCTTGGGGCGGAAGGCACCCGCCCGCTTGGGGGCCTGGTGTTGCACGGCTTCGTGCAGCAAGCGGGTCAGGACCGGGGTCGGCAGCTTCTTCGTCGCCGAGGCGTGAGCATCGGCTATGGCCTTCCACAGCGGGCCCAGGCCCTGTCGCTTCAACGCAGAGATGTGGACAAGGGGTGCGAATTTCAAGAACGCCAGCCGCTGCTCGATGGAACGCTCCAGCATCTGGCGCTGGTAGCTGTCGATCGCATCCCACTTGTTGATGGCGATCACCACGGCACGGCCTGAATCGAGGATGTAGCCGGCGATGTGCGCATCCTGGTCGCTCACGCCCTGGGTGGCATCGACCATCAGCACGACGACGTTGGCATCGGCGATGGCCTGCAGCGTCTTGACGACCGAGAACTTCTCGATCGCCTCGAACACCTTGCCCTTGCGGCGCAGGCCGGCCGTGTCGATCAGCTCGAAGCGGCGCCCTTCCCTCTCGAAGGGAACGGTGATCGCATCGCGGGTAGTGCCGGGCATGTCGAAGGCGATCAGTCGCTCTTCGCCGAGCCAGGTGTTGATCAGCGTCGACTTGCCTACGTTGGGACGGCCTGCCACCGCGAGCCGGATCGGCGCGTTGGCGTCGATCTCCGCAGGCTCTTCGCCTTCTCCCTCGGGGAAGTCGGCCAGGGCGGCCTCGAGCAGGCTGCGGATGCCCTGCCCGTGGGCGGCCGACACCGGGTGGGGCTCGCCCATCCCCAGCTCGTGGAATTCGGCCAGCAGGGGCGACTCGGACATGCCCTCGGCCTTGTTCACGGCCAGCAGCACGCGCTTGTTGGCCTGCCGGAGGTAGCGGGCGATGTCCTGGTCCTGGCCGGCCAGGCCGGTGCGGATATCGGTGACGAAGATCACCACGTCGGCCTCGGCCACGGCCTGCCTGGTCTGCCGGGCCATCTCCTTGACGATGCCGGTGGCGCTGTCGGGCTCGAAGCCACCGGTGTCGATGACGATGTACTCGCGACTGCCCAGCCGGCCGTCGCCATAGTGGCGGTCGCGCGTCAGGCCGGCGAAGTCGGCCACGATCGCGTCGCGGCTCTTCGTCAGCCGGTTGAACAGCGTCGACTTGCCGACATTCGGACGGCCGACCAGGGCGATGACCGGTTTCACTTATTCGGGGCGGAACGCGAAGACGCCGCCTTTGCGGCTGACGATGAGGAGGGTGTTGTCGGACAGTACCGGCGCCGCGGCAACCCGCGAACCATCGGTGGACAGGCGCAGCACCGGCTTGCCATCGGCCTGCGCCAGGAAGTGCAGCTGCCCGTCCATGTCGCCGAACACGACCGCCGTGCCGAGCGAGACGGGGGCGCTGAGGCCGCGGTTGAGAAGCACCTCGGTGGACCAGGCCAGCTCGCCGCTCGCACGCTTGCGGGCGCTGATCCGGTCGCTGCCGTCGGCCGAGAACACGTACTCGTCGTTGCCGCCCACCGCCTCGGTGCCGCCGCTGTTCTGCACCCACTTGAGCGTCCCGCGCTCGGCGTCGATGCATCCCACGGCGTTCTGGAACGAACGCATGCAGAAGACGCTGCCGGTGCGCGAAGCCGGGCCGACGAGATCGGCCAGCCGTTCGACTTCGTTGGTGCCGCGAGGCGTCGTCAAGGCCGTGTCCCAGCGAACCGTTCCCTTGAGCGGATCCAGGCCCACCAGGCGGGAGCCCTGGCCGACCAGCAGCGTGTCCTTGTACGGGGCGAGCATGCCGGCCTGCGAAAGCGTCAGCGCGTCGCCAGGACGCTTGAAGTTCCACAGGCGCCGGCCGTCCAGCACATCGAAGGCGTTGACCGTGCGATCGACCCCGAGGACGAAGACGCGCTCGCCGGCCACCAGCGGCGCGGTGACCACCGGCGACTCCAGCTTCTGCCGCCAGGTGACCTTGCCTTCATCGAGGACGACCAGCTCGTTGGCCCTCGTGACCACGGCAGCATAGCGCCCGTCCGAGCCTACCCCGGCCGACAACCTGGCGCCGACCTCGCCGCGCCAGATCTCCCGGCCCGTGGCGGCCTCGAGCGCCAGCACCGTGCCGTCATCGCCAGCCAGGTGGAAGCGGCCATTGCGCACCGTCACCGCCAGGGGAAAGCCGACGCCGCCGCCGACCTGCGCGCTCCACACCTGGTGGCCCGCGATCGGTGACTCGATCACCGGCAAGGGGGCGGGCTTGGGCTTGTCGGCCGAGCAGGCAGCCAGGAGAGCGGCCGTGGCCAGGGCGAGAAGGCTGGCGCGCATCACGCCGGCCGTCACGGAGCCACCCCGCTGGCGGCACCTTCGGGTGCGGCACCCAGGCTGGTCAGCTTCGATTCGACGACGCGGCGATAGTCGAGCTGCTCGTTCATGCCCTTCCAGGCAGCCTGGAAGGCCTTGGCGGCCTCCTCGCGCTTGCCCTGCGCCAGCAGAACGTCACCGCGGCGATCCGCAGCCAGGGCGGCGAATTCGGCCGACTTGACCTGGTCGAGCTCCTTCAGCGCCTCGTCGTAGGCCTTCTTGTCGAGCAGCAGGGCCGACAGGCGTAGATGGGCGAGCGCCTTGTACTCGTCATCGCCTGCGTGCTCGGCGACCCAGGACAGGTTGGCCTGCGCAGCATCGGCCTGGCCCTTGTCCGCCTGGAGCTTGGCGGCCAGCAGGCCGGCCTGGGCGGTGTAGGTGGCGCGCGAGTAGCGCTCCTTCATGTCGTTGAAGACGCGGCCGGCCTGCTCTGCATTGCCGGCCTGGACGGCCCGGTCGAGCTCGTCGAACATCGCGCCGGCCTTGGCGCCCTGCTCGCGCTGCCACCAGTTCCAGCCGTTGAAGGCCGCGAAGGCTGCCAGCACCAGCGTCAGGCCCCAGGTGATCAGGTTGCCGTATTGGTTCCAGAACGCCTTGAGCTCGTCGAGCTGTTCCTGTTCTTGTAGGTCGAGATTGCTTGCCATGAGCCGATGGGCTGCGCCGCGAGGCGCGGGCCGTAGGTATTCGAAGGCCAGGCGCACCTGAGGCGCGCCGGGCGAAAGGGCAGATTATGCGTCCCGCCCGTTGCTGCGAAGCGTCTGCGCCCAAGCCGATGGGTCGGCCAGGGGTTGCTCGACCTGCGCGACACCCGCATCGCGCAGCGCCTTCACGGCCACCATGCCACGGGCCAGCTCGTCGCCGCCGAAGATCAAGGCGAAGCGCGCTCCACTCGCATCGGCCTTCTTGAACTGGGACTTCATGCTGCCGCCGCCGGCGTGCATCTGCACCGCCAGGCCCTGCGCCCGCAGCGCCTCCAGCACCGGCATCGCCTGCGGCAACGCGGCGGGGTCCGCGATGACGGCATAGGCTTCCGGCGCCCCGCTCGGCACGGGCAGGCCAAGCTCCTGGATCAACAGCAGCAGCCGCTCGATGCCGAGACCGAAGCCGACGGCCGGGGCGCCCTTGCCGCCAAGCTGCTCGATCAGGCCATCGTAGCGTCCGCCCCCGCAGACCGTGCCCTGCGAGCCGAGCTGGTCGGTGACCCACTCGAACACGGTCAGGTTGTAGTAGTCCATGCCGCGGACGAGGCGGGTGTTGACGCGGTACTCCAGGCCCGCCGCGTCCAGGATGGCCCGCACGGCTTCGAAGTGCGCGAGCGATTCGGAGCCGAGGAAGTCCATCAGCTTCGGCGCCCCTTCGACCAGGGGCTGCATCGCGGGGTTCTTGGTGTCGAGGATCCGCAGCGGGTTGGTGTGCAGGCGGCGCTTCGCGTCCTCGTCCAGCTGGCTCGCGTGGTCCTGGAAGTAGGCGATGAGCGCGGCACGATGGGCGGCGCGCTCGCCGGGCTGGCCGAGGCTGTTGAGCTCCAGGCGGACGTGCTGCCCCTCGACAAGGCCCAGCTCGCGCCACAGCCGGCGCACCATCAGGATCAGCTCCGCGTCCACGTCCGGCCCGGCGAAGCCCAGCGCCTCGACATCGAGCTGGTGGAACTGACGGTAGCGGCCCTTCTGCGGCCGCTCGTGGCGGAACATCGCGCCCAGCGTCCACAGGCGCAGGGGACCGTTGTAGAGCGCGTTGTGCTCGACCATCGCCCGAACGATGCCGGCCGTCGCCTCCGGCCTCAGCGTGAGGTGGTCGCCGTTCATCTCGTCGCGCCAGGAGTACATCTCCTTCTCGACGATGTCGGTCACTTCGCCCAGGCCACGCACGAACAGCGCGGTGGGCTCGACGATGGGCGTCAGGATGTACTGGTAGCCGTAGCGCGAGAGCACCGAGCGGACGGTGGTCTCGAACCAGTGCCACAGCGCGGAGTCGGGCAGCTTGTCCTTGCGCGGGATGCTGCCCGGCAGGATGTCGTTCATGCCCTTGATGGCCTTCAGGACTTCGCTCATGGATTTGTCGTTGTCGCAGCGTGGAGCGGCGCCGAACTGACGCGGCGCCGGGCAAAAAAAGCTCAGGCGGACGGCATCAATGCGCCGTCGTCACGCTGCCGTAGCGCCGCTCGATGTACTGCTCGACGATGGTCTGGAACTCGCGGGCGATCCCTTCGCCGCGCAGCGTCATGGCCTTCTCGCCGTCGATGAAGACCGGCGCTGCAGGCGCCTCGCCGGTGCCGGGCAGGCTGATGCCGATGTCGGCATGCTTGCTCTCGCCCGGGCCGTTGACGATGCAACCCATGACGGCCACCTTCATCTGCTCGACGCCGGGGTAGCGGGCGCGCCAGACGGGCATCTGGGCGCGCAGGAAGTCGTCGATCTGCTTGGCGAGTTCCTGGAAGGTCGTGCTCGTCGTCCGGCCGCAGCCCGGGCAGGCGGTGACGCTCGGGTTGAAGCTGCGCAGCCCGAGCGCTTGCAGGATTTCCAGCGCCACGACCACTTCCTGCGTACGCGCCTCCCCCGGCTGCGGCGTGAGCGAGACGCGGATCGTGTCGCCGATGCCTTGCTGGAGAAGCACCGAGAGCGCCACGGCGGACGCCACCGTGCCTTTCGTGCCCATGCCGGCCTCGGTCAGGCCGAGGTGCAGCGGATAGTCGCAACGGCGCGCCAGGGCCTGGTAGACCGAGATCAGGTCCTGCACGCCGCTGACCTTGCAGCTGATGATGACCTGGTTCGGATCGAGGCCGACATCGCGCGCAGCCGCGGCCGACTGGAGCGCCGACTGAACCAGCGCCTGGTACATCACCTGCTTGGCGTCCCAGGGCTGTGCGCGCCGATGGTTGTCGTCCATCAGCGAAGCCAGCAGTTCCTGGTCGAGCGAGCCCCAGTTGACGCCGATGCGCACGGCCTTGTCGTGGCGGCACGCCACCTCGATCATCTGGGCAAACTGCCTGTCGCGCTTCTCGCCCTTGCCCACGTTGCCGGGGTTGATGCGGTACTTCGACAGCGCCTCGGCGCACGCCGGATGCTCGGTCAGCAGCCGATGCCCGTTGTAGTGGAAGTCGCCGATCAGAGGCACGTCGATGCCCATTCGATCGAGTTGCTCCCGGATGTGCGGCACCGCGGCGGCCGCCTCGGGCGTGTTGACGGTGATGCGGACCATCTCGGAGCCGGCGATCGCCAGCTCCTTGACCTGGATCGCCGTCTCGATCACGTCCACCGTGTCGGTGTTGGTCATCGATTGCACGCGCACGGGTGCATCTCCACCGACCGTGACGACCCGATCGCCCCAGGTCACCCGAGCCTGGCGGCTACGGCGGGCGAGCGGCGCTGCGCCGGCGATCGGCTCTTCTTCGGCGAGGGAAAGGTCTTGCTGAGTCGTCATTTCAGTTCCAGCCGGGCGACGTTGTCGCGCGCGACGGCGTTGAGATCCACCGGCCGGCCACGGAAGTTGAGTTCCGTCCCGCTCGCGTTGCCGATCTTGACACGCAGCGGCAATGTCCCGTCGAACTCGGCGGCTTCTCCAGCGGCCAGCGTGCGCGAGACCAGGACCTGCGAGCGGGCATCGACCACCTCGACCCAGGACGCTTGGCGAGCACGCACCTGAAGAGCCCCCTGGCCAGTGGCCGAAGAGGCCACCTGCGAAGACACGGTGGCCGCGCTCGCCGGCGCCGGCGAGGCCATGGCGGCCGGCGCACTGGCCACCGGGGGCAACGCCGGCTGAGGGAAGGTCTGCGGTGGGATGGACGTAGAAGCGGCTGGGGCAGCCGGCGTCTGCGTGACAGCCGAGGCCGGCTCGGCCATCGGCGCAGGAGCCGGTATCGGCACGGGCGTGGTGGTCATCCCGTTGCCCGACTCCTGGCTCGCCTGCTGCGAGGCGCCGATCGAAGGCAGGCGCCATCCCGCCGGCCACAACCAGAACGCCAGCGCTCCGACGGCCAGCAGCAGCACGATGCCCATCACGGCCTGGCTGGCCAGGGGCAGCTCGGAGCCTTCACGCCGGGCGCCGTGCTCGCGGAACGGCATGTTCAGGCTGCGCTCGAGCTGGCTCAGCGTGCCGGTGTCCTGCTCGGGCAGGCGCTCGAGCACGGGGGCGGGATCGATCTTCAGCGTGCGGCAGGCAGCCTGGGCAAGCGCGCGGACGAAGGTGGCGCCCTGGAACTCCTCGTAGCGGTCGGCCTCCAGGGCCTCCAGCTTGCGAGGCGGCACCTTGAGCATGGTGGCCAGCGCGGCGATGTGCAGGCCCTGCTTCTCGCGGGCAGCCCGCAGCAACGAACCTGCGGTCTGGGCAGTCTCAGTCATCGAAACGGCCCTTCTCGTACGCCAGGGCCTCGGCCGACTGCGGGAAGCGGTTGACCAGCTGCGTGCCGAGCACCTTGACCTGGGCGGACTGGCCCAGCTTGTACTCGATGCGGGCGGCAAGCCACAGCGTCTGCGCGCTCACCAGTTCATCGTTGCCGTTCACCCGACGCACATAGAAGCGGGCCCGCTCGTACTCTCCGCGCCGGAACAGCACCTCGGCGAGGTTCATCGCGGTCGTCGGATTGGCCGGATCGAGCTCGTACGAACGCTGCAGGGTCTTCTCGGCCTCGGCCCATTGGTTGTTCCGTGCCTGGCACACGCCCATCGTCAGCAGCGTGCGCGTCACCTCACGATAGTTCGGCACGGCCAGCGCGGCACTGAACTGGGCCTCGGCGTCCGCATAGCGCCGCTGCTGGCAGAGGAACCAGCCGTAGTTGTGCATGGTGTCCGCATCTCGCGGCGCGAGCTGCAGCGCGTGGTGGAAGCTGTCCTCGGCCAACGCCACCTCGCCCATGGCCGCGTAGATCAGGCCGCGCAGGTTGTAGGCGTCGGCCAGGTCGGGCTTGGCATGGAGCGCCTGCTTGACCTCGTCGAGTGCGGTGCTGTTCTGGCCGCGGCCGAAGTAGGCCGCCGCCAGTTCCATCCGCACGCGGGCACGGCGGTCGGCATCGGTCTGGTCCGATGCCGTCTTCACGTCCTGCGGCGGCTGGGCCGCCGGCGCGGCGCAGCCTTGAATCAAGCCGGCGAGGGCCGCCAGCCCCAGGCCGGCCACCAGCCTCCATGCGCGGTTGTCACCGATGTGCTCGGACCTCAACGCGACGTCTCCTTCAACGACTGTGTTCGTTATGCGGTCAGTGAGGCTTTTCGCGCGGCTCGGCAGGCGCCGCGACGACCCGCACCGGCAGCCGCTTCATGCGCTCGGCGGCGCGGGTCCTGTCCTTCACCTCGCCCGCCAGCTGGCCGCAGGCGGCGTCGATGTCGTCCCCGCGCGTCTTGCGCACGGTGGTGACGATACCTGCGTCCTGGAGGATCTTGGCGAAGGCCATCACCCGTGCGCGCGGCGATCGGTGCAGGCCGGACGCCGGGAACGGATTGAACGGGATGAGGTTGAGCTTGCAGGGCACATGGTGGCCGCCACGCCCTTTCACCAGCGCCAGCAGCTGACGGGCGTGCTCGTCGCTGTCGTTGACGCCATCGAGCATGCAGTACTCGAAGGTGATGAAGTCGCGCGGCGCCGCCTCGAGGTAGCGCCGGCAGGCCGCCAGCAGCTCGGCCAGCGGGTACTTGCGGTTCAGGGGCACGAGCTCGTCGCGCAACGCATCGTTCGGGGCATGCAGCGAAACCGCCAGGGCCACCGGGCAATCTTCCTTCAGGCGATCCATCATGGGGACCACGCCCGAGGTGGAGACGGTGACCCGGCGGCGGGAAAGGCCGTAGCCGTGGTCGTCCAGCATCGCCTTCAGCGCCGGGACCAGGGCCGAATAGTTCTGCAGCGGCTCGCCCATGCCCATCATCACCACGTTGGTGATGGCCCGCTCGCCCGCGGCGAGCTTCAGGCGCTGCCGCAGGTGGTGCTCGGCATACCAGAGCTGGGCGAGGATCTCTCCCGTGCTCAGGTTTCGCGAGAAGCCCTGGTGCCCGGTCGAGCAGAAGCGGCAGCCGACCGCACAGCCGGCCTGCGACGAGACGCAGAGGGTGCCGCGGTCATCCTCGGGGATGAAGACGGCCTCGACCGCATTGCCGGCGCCGACGTCGAACAGCCACTTGATGGTGCCGTCCGCCGAGGCCTGCTCGGTCGCGACGGGCAGGGGCCGGACCTCGGCCGCGCCCGCGAGCTTGTCGCGCAGCGACTTGGCCAGGTCGGTCATGGCGCCGAAATCGGCGGCGCCCTTCTGGTGGATCCAGCGAAAGAGCTGGGTGGCGCGAAAGCGCTTCTCGCCCAGGCCCTCGCAATAGGCGGCCAGGCCGTCGAGGTCGAAGTCAAGAAGGTTGACGAGACTCATCGCGACGTCAGGCCGCCGTCGCGCCTTTCAGCGCGAGTGGATGTTCATGCCGGGGAAGAAGAACGCCACTTCGACCGCGGCCGTTTCGGCGGCGTCCGAGCCGTGCACGGCGTTCGCGTCGATCGAGTCGGCGAAGTCGGCGCGGATGGTGCCCTTGTCGGCCTTCTTCGGGTCGGTGGCGCCCATCAGCTCGCGGTTCTTGGCGATCGCGCCCTCGCCTTCGAGGACCTGCACCATCACCGGGCCGGAGATCATGAAGCTGACCAGGTCGTTGAAGAAGGGACGCGCCTTGTGCACGGCGTAGAACGCCTCGGCGTCGGCACGCGAAAGCTGCATCATGCGGGCAGCGATGACCTTCAGGCCGGCACCCTCGAAACGGGCGTAGATCTGGCCGATCACGTTCTTGGCGACGGCGTCGGGCTTGATGATCGAGAGGGTGCGTTCGATGGCCATGGCTGGATTCCTTGCTTCCTTGAGTTGATGTCGTGGCCCGGTGCCTGCCGAGCAAAGCCTTGCATTTTAGCCTTGCATGGTGAATCGACGGGCGCTGCGGGCCGGTGCCTTCTCTTCAGCGGCGCCCGCCGCGGCGGCCACCCTTGCCATGCGCCTTGCGCAGGAAGGCATCGGCGCCGATGTAGCCGACCGAGGTCTGCATAGGATCGGGCTCGCGCTGGTTCCCGCCACCCTTGGGACCGCCCTTGCCGCCCCCCTTGCCGCCGAAGCCTCGCTGCGGCTGGACGAAGCGCTTGTCGTACGTCTGCTGAAGCGGGTTGGGGATGGGGCCGTTCTCGTAGTCCTCCTCGCGGCGAGCCGAGCGCTCGCGCTGGATGTGGCGCTTGTCGAAGGTCTGCTGCAGCGGGTTGGGGATGCGCGCCGGATCCCCCGGCTCGCGAAACTCGCCCGGGAGCCGGTCGGGCTCCTGGCGCTCCGGCCTGTCGCGGCGCTTTTCCTGCGGGGGCCTCTTCTTGCCCTGGACGTTGTTGCCGCGCTGCTGTTCGCCCTGGCGCTCCGGACGGCCCTCCTGGCCGCGCTTGCCGCCACGCTGGTCTCGCTGGTCTCGGCGGTTGCCCTCGCCTCGCTGCTCCTGCCGGCCGCCGTCGGTGATCTGGCGCAAGGCGCGAAGGTCGGCATCGCCCAGGTCGACCCAGGCCCCGCGCTTCAAGCCGCGGGGCAGCACCACGCAGCCGTAGCGGATGCGGATCAGGCGGCTCACCGTCAGGCCGACGGCGTCGAAGAGCTTGCGGACCTCGCGGTTGCGCCCCTCGGAAATGACGACGCGGTACCAGTGGTTGACGCCTTCGCCGCCGCCGTCCTCGATCGACTTGAACGCGGCCGCCTGGCCCTCGATCTCGACGCCGGCGAGCAGCTGCTCGCGTGCCTCCTTCTCGAGGGTGCCGAGCACGCGGACCGCGTATTCACGCTCGACGCCGAAACGCGGGTGCATCAGCTTGTTGGCCAGGTCGCCGGAGGTCGTGAACAGCAACAGGCCCTCAGTGTTGATGTCGAGCCGACCGACCGACTGCCACTTGCCCTGGGCGAGCCGCGGCAGGCGGCGGAAGACCGTCGGACGCTGCTGCGGGTCGTCGTGGGAGACCACCTCGCCGACCGGCTTGTGATACGCGATCACACGCGCCGGCGGAGGGGCGATGCGGATCCGCACCGGCTTGCCGTCGAGGGTGACGCGGTCGCCGAACGACACGCGCATCCCGGTGTGGGCCACCTCGCCGTTGACCTGGACCCTTCCGTCGATGATGGCCTGCTCCATGTCGCGGCGCGAGCCTATGCCCGACTGGGCCAGCACCTTGTGGAGCTTGGGAGCGTCAGGATCCGGCTGCAGCACCCGCTTGTCGGCGCCTTCTTCGGCAACCGGCTCGCTGGCGGCCTCCGAGTCCTGAGCGATCTCGCCCTCGGCAGGCGCCTCGTCCGGGACGCCTCCCGCTTCCGGCTCGTTTTCGGCGAGGGCCTCGTCCGCACCGTCGAACTCGCCGGCGAGCACGGCCGCGAAAAGCTCGCCCGTGTCCGGCGCTGCCACGGCGGGCGCCGCAGCCTCAGGCGGCGCGCCTGCCTGTTCTTCACGCTCCCCGCGCTCCCCACCGCGCCGGCGGCGCCGGCGATTGCGGCTGCGACGCGATTCACCCTCGCCATCCGGCCCCTCCTCGCCTTGCGCGCGAGGCTCGTCGGCCCCGGAAGCGGCGGATTCGGCCGATGCAACGAACGCCTCGGCCGGCGCAGCTTCGACGCGCAGGGGCTCGGCCGCCGGAGCGGGCTCCGCCGCCGGCACCGGTTCAGCAGCGCCAGCAGCTTCGCCTTCGGTGTCCTTCTTGGCCACACGGGTCCGCTTGCGGGCCGGCTTGGCCGGCGCGGACTGCACCGGCGGGTCTTCTGCGACCGGCGCGCCAGTCGCTTCACCAGCCTCGGGCTCCGCAGCCTTGCGCGTCCGCGTCCGGCGCTTCGGCGCGGGGGATGCCCCGTCGGCCACGGCGTCGCTGGCAGGGCCAGCCTCGGCGGGCAAGGGCTGGTCGGACTTGGGATCGGTGTTCATGCTTCTTCTGGCGCGTTCTTGGGGGTGGGAGGGGGAACTTCGGATTCGACCGCCGCAATTTCGGACGGACGTGGGTCTTCGACCTCGGTCGGTGCGGGAGTCGGTTCGGCAACTACCGCCGGCGACTGGCCGGCCGCTTCGGCAGGTCCGGCAGGTCCGGCAGGTCCGGCGGCTTCGACGTCTTGCGCCTGAGGGTCCTCGGGGACTTCCAAGGCTTCCGGGGGCTCGCCCCCTGGCGTCACCGGGCTTTCGAGCGGCAGCTCGCCCTGGTCGTGCAGCAGGTCGGGCTGCGCCACGGCGCCCAGGGCGCTCAAGGCCTGCGAACCTGCGGGCCCGTCGAGGACCGGCAGCCTGTCGAGGCTCTCGAGACCGAGGTCGTCGAGGAACTGCTTCGTCGTCGCGTACAGCGCGGGACGGCCAGGCGCGTCCCGGTGGCCGATGGCCTCGATCCAGTTGCGGTCCTCGAGCTGCTTGATGATCTGGCTCGAGACCACGACCCCTCGGATGTCCTCGATGTCGCCGCGCGTGACAGGCTGGCGATACGCGATGATCGCCAGCGTCTCGAGCACGGCGCGGGAATACCGCGGCGGCTTCTCCGGATTCAACCGATCGAGGAACTCGCGCATCTCGGGCCGGCTCTGGAAGCGCCAGCCAGTGGCCAGGGCCACGAGCTCCACGCCGCGGCCGGACCAGTCGCGGCCGAGTTCATCGAGCAGCGACCGGAGGGTGTCGGTGCCGAGCTGCTCGGCGAACAGCGCACGCATGTCGCGCAGCGGCATCGGCTGGCTGGCGCAGATGAGCGCCGTCTCGAGCACGCGTTTGGCGTCCTGTGTATTCATCGACAAGGATCAATGGCTGCAATCGGCAGCGACGGACTTCAACGGACTACGACAAAGAGCGCCCATCCGGCTAGGACAATGCCCCGCGGCAGCGCGCATCGCGACACGGGCCATCGCGCAGGCGGGTATCGACCAGGGGCGTCGATCGGGCGTTTCGCTGGCAAGGATTTCGGCGCGGCTGCGGTGAGGTCTGGCCAGCCCTTCCCTGAGCCTGGCGGCAGACGGCGACGGCAACGGCCCGACACCGTGCTCGATCGCGCCTTCATGGCGCCGCGCGCGACAGCTGCTGAGCTTGTGAGCGCGGGTCTTCCGGGCAATTCCCGCAGGACCGATCGGCTTGAATGGCTATTCTAACCCTGCCCCGGGGACAGGCGTCGGGGAATCCCCGCGTTGCGGGCTCAGCGCCTGGCGATCGAATCCCACGCCGCCGCGAAATCCGCCGGAGGGGGCACCTCGAACCGCAGCGGCTCGCGGGTGATCGGATGGGCCAGCGCGAGCTCGGCCGCATGCAGGGCCTGACGCTGCATGCCGAGCGCCGGCCTGCCGCCATACACCGCATCCGCCACGAGGGGATGACCCTTCGAGGCCAGGTGGACACGGATCTGGTGCGTCCTCCCCGTGTGCAGTTCGCAGCGCACCGCGCTGATCCCTTCGCGCTGCGCCACCGGGAAGACATCCGTGCGGGCCGGCTTGCCGCCGGGCACGACGGCCATGCGGATGCGCGACACCGGATCCCGGCCGATCGGCGCATCGATGGTGAAGGGCTGCAGGCCGGTCT
>CAMLGG010000142.1 GCA_946479475.1 uncultured Ideonella sp.
GCGATGAAGACATGGCTGTCGCCGACCTGGCCGGTGCGGCGATCGAAGCGCGGCACGCCTTGCGCATCGAGCGGAAGGTGGGTGTTTTCCAGGCCGAGCTGGCGCAGGTTCGGCGCGCGGCCCGCGGCGGCGAGAATCCATTCGAAGCGATCCTCGCCCGATTCGGTGTGGACCACGATCTCGTCGCCCTCGCGCCGCAGCTGCAGGTTCTTCGCCTCCAGCTGGATCGGAAGCTCGCCGCTGAAGATCCTGGCAGTCAACGCCTGCAACGCCGGGTCGGTCAGCGGCCCGATGCGCGAGCTGCGGCCGTACAGCCGCACCCGCACCCCCAGGCGATGCAGCGCCTGGGCCAGCTCCAGCGCGATGACGCCTGCGCCCAGCACGGCCACGGACGCCGGCAGGGTGTTCCAGGCGAAGACGTCGTCGTTCACCAGCAGGCGCTCGCCGGCCGCCTCCAGCCACTGGGCCGGCACGCTGGGATGCGAGCCGGTGGCGATGACGATGCGATCGGCGCGCACCTGCGTGTGCTCGCCCACCTGCAGGGTGTGCGCGTCGACGAAACGGGCGAAGCCGTGCAGCTTGTGCTCGGCCGGCCACTGCGCGACCGCCTCGAGCACGAAGCCCACGAAGCGGTCGCGCTCCTCCCTCACGCGGCGCATCACGGCCTCGCCGTCTATCCTCACGGGCCCGGCGTGCACGCCGAAAGAGCCCGCGTGGGCCGCGGTGTGCGCGGCCTCTGCGGCGGCGATCAGCAGCTTGCTCGGCATGCAGCCCACGCGGGCGCAGGTGGTGCCGTAGGGCCCGCCCTCGATGACGACGACGTTGCGCGTGTGCGCCAGGGCCGAGCGGTAGGCCGTCATGCCTGCCGTGCCGGCGCCGATGATGGCCACGTCGACCTGACGCTGTTTCATGCGCTGCCTTCCGTCGAAGCACGAGGATGCCGGCAGCGTACTGCAGGCCCTTCGATCCCGCCACCAGATGCGCGAAGATGGGGGCCCCGCCACCTCACGAGGTCGTCCGGTGTCCCGCAGTTTCCGGCCCCAGCTCACCTTGCTCATCGGCCTGATCGCCCTGGCGGTCGTCGCGGCGCTGGCCTACGCGCTGGGCGGCAGCACGGCACCTGCGGGCCGCGTCGTCTGGATCGTGGGGGCCGGGGTGACCGTGGCCGCGATGCTGACGGCCTGGTTCGCCGCCGGCCGGGTCGGCCGGACGCTGCGGGCCATGAACGACCACCTGTCCCGGCGCGAGCAGGACCTGCTGCGCGCCAACGAGCAACTCCCGGCGCGTGTGGCCGAGGACACCGCCAAGCTGACGCGCGTCAGCGGGGAACTGGACGAAGCCGACCGCCGGATGCATGAGCTGGCCCGCGAAGACGCCCTCACGGGCCTGGCCAACCGGCACTCGGCCGAACAGCTGCTGGATTACCAGCTGGCGTGGCACCGGCGCCACCAGCGCCCATTCGGCGTGCTGCTGTGCGAAGTCGACGATCTCGCGCCCATCAACGACCAGCATGACCAGGCCGAGGATGAACTTGTGCTGCAGGCCGTGGCGCTGGTGTTGCGCAACACCGTGCGGGACAGCGACACCCCCGCGCGCTTTGGCGACGCGATCTTCTTCGTCCTGCTGCCGGAAACGGATGCCGAAGGCGCGGCCATCGTGGCCGAGAAGATCCGCTCCGCCATCGCGGGGCTCGAGTTGGAGGGCGTGGGCCGCCGCACGGTCAGCGTGGGCGGCGCGGTCACGCTGGTGGGGCGAAACCGTGCCGCGCAGATGCTGCGCGATGCCGAGGAAGCGCTCCATGCGGCCAGGGTGGGCGGCCGAAATCGGGTGGTGATGGCCGCGTCCCTGGACGCCGGCCCGACTCTCAGCCCAGGCTACCTGAGCTCGACCGTGCCACACGCCTTGGACGAGGGTCCGCCGTGAGAACCATCCCGGCCCTTACGGGCGGATCGGTGTCAGCAGGTAGGCGCGCACGATGCCGTCCTGCCGAGTGCCGATCCCCACGATCTGCCCGGCGTTGTTGATCCCCCGAGCCTCCAGCAGGTGCCACCCTGCGCCGGTGACGGGGTCGAGCAGCCTGTTCAGGTCATGCATGCGGCCGTTCCGATGGACGAAGGCCATGCTCTTCGGCCGGCTGTCGTGCCGGCAATCGCCCACGACCTCCGCACGGTCGTTCAGGCCCCGGCCGCGGCAATCGGCGTAGTGCGGCATCGAAGCGAGTTCGTTCATCGTTCCGCGGCGGTAGAGGAAGGCTCGCGACTCGCCGCTCGCAACAGTCGAGTAGCCTGTCACCTCGCGCGATTGGTTGATGGCCAGTGCGCAGCTTTCCGGCCCACCGAGGGTTCCCAGGTCCTTCATGGTGCCGTTGCTGAACATGAAGGCTCTGTAGGCCCCGGAAGGGCGGCTGGCAACACCGACCACTTGACCGGCATCGTTGATGCCGTAGGCGGCACTATGGATGCCGCCAAGCGTCCCGAGATCGCTCATGACGCCGTCCCGGTAGAGGAAGGCGCGGGACTGGCGAGTGGCGAGGTAAGCGCTGCCCACCACATCGCCGGCTCGGTTGATGCCCGTCGCGAGGCTGACTCCGCCGCCGGGAAAGGTGCCGAGGTCGACCAGTGCGCCGTCTTCATGCGCGATGAACGCATGGATGGCCCCATCGGCCGTGTCCGACCAGCCGACCACGTGCCCGAGGGCGTTGATGGCCGTCGCGATGCTGCTGTTGCCGCCCAGGGTGCCCAGGTCCCTCATCAGCCCTTGGCGCACGACGAACGCGTGGTCACTGAAGGCTCCCGCGCTCGAGAAACCCACCGCATCGCCCCGCGGATCGACTGCCAGGGCCGCGCTGGGCCGCTCGGCCTTGATGCTGCCGAGATCGATGAGACGGTAGCTCGTCGCTTGGACGGCCATCGCGGCCATCGCCGCCATCAGCGCCGCCAGGGCACGAAGCGGATTCGCCATGGTTCTCCCTTGCTTCGTTTCTGCAAGCCGTGAACCAGTCTGGCGAGCTTCACCCCCGTCCGATTGCGAGTGCTCAATCGGACCGGTGCAGGCGCACCGGCGGATCTGTCAGGTTTCGCTCGGAGCCCGGCTGAGCGCGTTGTTGCCGCGCACCAGGGCCAGCAGCAGGCGCATGAATTCCGCCCGCTCGTTCTCGGGCAGCGGTTGCAGCATTCGCTCCTGCGCGCGCCACATGGCCGGCACCACCTGGTCCAGCAGGGCCTCGCCCTCCGGGGTGAGCGAAATCAGGCGCACGCGGCGGTCGGCCGGATCCAGCCTTCGCTGCACCACTCCGCGACCCTCGAGGCGGTCGATCACGCTGGCGATGGTGGAGGTGTCGAAGCCGATCGAACGCGCCAGCGTGCGCTGGTCCACGTCCGGCATGTTGGCCAGCGCCTGCAGTACCGCGAACTGCACCGGGGTCACGCCGGTCGGCTCGGCCTCCTGCAGGAAGATGGCCACGGCGATCTGCTGCATGCGGCGGATGGCATTGCCCGGAAGGGCATCGAGATCGAGCGTGCGGGCCGGTGAGGAAGGAGGGTTCGCCATGCCCTCACTTTATCGTCAGGACACTGACGTTCGCCGCTTCACCGCCGGAGTTCAGTAATGCGGCGGCAACTCGTCACGCAGGCTGCGCGGCACGCCGGCACTGTCGCTCGGGATCTGGTCGCGCAGTTGCCTGAGCTCGCGCGAGAGCAGGTCTATCTGCTGCTGTTGCCGCACGATGGTGGCGTTGAGGTGGTCGATCAGGTCTTCGCTGAAGCTGGCCTTGATCTCCAGCTCGGTCAGGCGGCGGTCGATCTCGCGGGCGGGCTGTTCGTCATCGTCGTGCGGGGCGCTCATCCCGCTATTGGACAACACGGACAGCAGCCATCCGCGCGATCGCCGCCTGTTCGACTCGACGCGATCAGAACTTGAAGTTCAGGCCGACCGTCGTCTCGCCGATGCCGGGCTTCTGGTCGAAGGCGTTGGTGTACATGTAGCGGTCGTACTTCGCCCGCAGGCCGAGCGCCGGGGTGAGCTGGTACTGGACGCCGGCGCCTAGCTTGAAGGCCGAGCTCGAGTCATCGCCGTTGGTCGTGTCGAATCGCCCTTGCGCGACGCCCGCCGAGCCCAGCAGCGAGAAGCGCTCGTTCAGCGGGTACGCGCCGACCGCGTCCAGGTACGCGCCCCTCACGTTGGCCCTGCCGGTCGAGTTGTCGATGTGGCCCAGCTCGTAGCCGCCCAGTTCGACCGCGAAGTTCGGGTTGAACTGGTAGCCGCCGTACAGGTTCACGCCGGTGCCGCTGCCGCCTCCCGTCACGCCATTGATGCTGCTGTGGTAGTCGGGCACGCCGACGCCACCGCCCACATAGATTCCCTCGGCTTGTGCCGCACCGATCGCACCGGCCAGGAGAGCCGCGCCCAACGCCAGCCTGGCGATCACGGTTTGCTTGTTTTGCATGAGAAGACTCCTTTGCTTCGATTGCGACGCATCGAACTGATGCGCTGGGCCTCATGCTCACGACGCCTCGTTGCCCGTGCGTTGCGGACGCCGCCGCGCACATGACAGCTGAAACCGGGGCCGCAACGAAGCTTTACTTCCCTAGGCTGCTGGATGGCCCGTGGAACGCGCGGGCGTAGAGTCCTCGATCAGAGGAGGTGCCCACGCCATGTCGTTCCCTCTCAGGCAGTACTCGCCCCTGGACGTGATGTTCAGCCGCCCGAGTGCCGACGACTTCCCCCAGCACCCCAGGCGCTTTCTCGCGCAGGGCGACTCCTGGTTCTCCTTCGGCTCGGCCAACCCGACGCTGACGGGCAACATGATGGACGGCATGGCGTTCGAGACCGACACCTGCGTCGTCAACTGCGCCCACCCGGGCGACGTGCTGCAGCACATGGTCGACAAGCGGCGCGAGCCCTTGTTCGCCAACCTGCTGTTCGGCCCTATGGCCTGGCGCTGGGACGCCATCCTGCTCTCGCCGGGCGGCAACGACCTGATCGATTTCATCCGCGTGCCGGCCGTCGATGGCGAGGGCCAGCCCGTGCCGCCCTTCCTGCGCGCACTCCTCACGCGCGATGAGCGCGGCGGCGATCCGGACCGCGCCGCCGCCTACGTCAGCGAGCAGGGCTGGAACACCTTCGTGGAGCACATCGTTCCGCAGTTCCAGGAGTTCATCGCGATGCGCGACTCGGCCGGCAGCCAGAGCCGCGGCGTGCCGATCTTCGTGCACACCTACGACTTCATCACGCCGCGGGACGCGGGCGCCGGCGCGGGCAGCGGCCCCTGGCTCTTCCCCGCGCTGCAGGCCTACGAAGTGCCGCAGGCCGTGTGGCTGTCTCTCACGCGCCTGTTCCTGTCCCGCCTGACCGGGCTCATGCGCAGCATGAACCTGGCCAACGTGCAGGTCATCGACACCCAGGGGACGCTGGTGCCCGCCGACCTCGGCAGCACCGGCGACGACCACGACTGGGCCAACGAGATCCATCCCAATCCCGGCGGCTACCGGAAGCTGGGCGCGGTGTTTGCGGCGGGCATCGAGGCGCTGATGCCCTGACGCCCGCCGCCGGCCCGGCTCAGCGTCTCAATGCGCCGGGCGGCCCACTTCGCCGCCGCACCAGGCCGCTTCCTTCCTGGCGCCCACTTCGCCGCCGCACCAGGCCGCTTCCTTCCCGGCGCCCGCTTCGCCACCGCACCACGCGACTTCCTTGGTCGCGCCCACTTCGCCGCCGCACCAGGCCGCCTGGTTCCTGGCGCCGACTTCGCCGCCGCACCAGGACGGTTGCCTCTTCGCGCCCACTTCGCCGCCACACCAGCCGGCGGCATTGGCCGGCACCTGCTCGCCGAAATCGATGTCGAAGAGCTCGTGCAGCGCGGCTGCGGCGTGGTCGCGCGCCAGTTCGTCGTTCCTCAGCCCGAGGTAGGGGTCGTGGTGCAGGAACTCGCCGAAGATGCGCTGGCAGTCGTCCGCATAGCGGCGGGTGTCCAGGATGTGCGCGTGCCAGAAGGTGTCGATGTCGCGGGTCGGCGCGACGACGGTGCCGGGGTGGCCCGCGAGCACCATCAGGAACTGGCGGTAGGCGCGCTCGACGCGGTCCGCATGCTCGGGCGTCCAGCCCGGGCCTTCGCCCTCGTGGGCCAGCTTGCGCCGCACCATCGACAGGTCCAGGGCCTCGATCTCGGCCTTGGAGCGGTCCAGGCACTCGGGTTCGTCGTTCAGGATCGGCATGTTCAAACTCCCTTGTCGTTCAGAGTGGTGAAGAGGCCCTCGGCCTGGCGAGGCTTCGGGCAGGGTGCACCCGCGGTCCGGCGTGACTGCGGCCGCTCAGGCGGCCACCGCCGGGCTCACGAGGTGTCGGGTGTCGCGGTCGAGGAACAGGCTCATCTCGTCCGCGGTGACGGGCTTGCTCAGGAAATAGCCCTGGATCTGGTCGCATTGGCTGGTGCGCAGGAAGCCCAGCTGCTCCACCGTCTCGACCCCCTCGGCCACCACCGTCATGCGCAGGCGATGGGCCAGGCCGATGATGCCGGCGGTCAGGGCCGCCGCATCCTCGTCGCCGGGCAGGTCCTTGATGAAGGAGCGGTCGATCTTGAGCGTCGACAGCGGGAAGCGCTGCAGGTAGGAAAGCGAGGAGTAGCCGGTGCCGAAGTCGTCGATGGCCACCGACACGCCGAGATCCCTCAGCTCGCGAAGCTGCGCCGCGGCGCGTGCCGGGTGGCGCATGACGCCGCTCTCGGTGATCTCCAGCTCCAGCCAGTGCGCCTGCAGGCCCTGCGAAGAGAGCACCTGCTGGACCTCGGCCACCAGCTCCGGGCGGTTCAGCTGCCGCGCCGAGAGGTTGACGCTGACCTGGACCGGATGGCCCTCGCCCTGCCAGCGCCTGGCGTCCCGGCAAGCCACTTCCAGCGCCCAGTGGCCCATGCTCTCGATGAGGCCGGACTCCTCGGCGATGGGGATGAACTGGGCCGGCGACACCATGCCGAGCGTCGGATGGCGCCAGCGCATCAGCGCCTCCACGCCCGTCACGCGGCCGGTCCTGAGCTCCATCTTCGGCTGGTAGACGAGAAACAGCTCGCCACGCTCAAGCGCGCGGTGCAGGCTGCTCTCCAGCGCCAGGCGATCCTGGCCGTGCGAGTGGCCCTGCGCGGAGTGGAACTCGTAGCTGCCGGCCCCCTTCTCCTTGGCGCGGTACATCGCCTCGTCGGCATGCATGAGCAGCGCCTCGACGTCCAGCCCGTCGTCCGGGAACATGCTCACGCCGATGCTGGCGCTCGGTGCCAGTTCGCGGCCGTCGACCTCCACCGGCATGCCGATCCGGTTCAGGATCTTGGTCAGCGGGCCCAGCACGTCGGCGGCGCCGGACAGTCCCTCGAGCAGCACCACGAACTCGTCGCCGCCGAAGCGGGCCACCGTGTCGCTCTCGCGCACGCATTCGCGCAGGCGTTGGCCGCACACCCGCAGCAGCGCGTCGCCTGCGCTGTGGCCCAGGCTGTCGTTGATGTGCTTGAAGCGGTCCAGGTCCATGAACAGCACGGCCACCCGCGTGCCCTGCTCCGCCGCGCGCTGCGTTGCATGCGTCAGGCGCTCGTGCAGCAGCGGCCGGCTGGCGAGGCCGGTCAGGGCGTCGTGGTTGGCCACATGGCGCAGCGCCTGCTCCGCATGCCGGCGCTGCAGGTACTGGACAAGCTGGCTGGCCACCGAGCGCATGAAGCCCTCGATGTCGCCATCCATGGCCATCGGCCCGTCCTCGAAGAACTCCAGCGCGATGTACTGCTGCCCGGCCACGACCGGCACGACCAGCGCCGCGTGGAGGTCGAAGTCGGCGGCCATGCGGTCGACCTCCTGTGCGGCGCCCGCCTCGGGGATGCTTCGCCAGGTCGGATGGCCGCTGGTCCACGCGGGCTCCAGGTGGACGTCGCCCGCCAGTGCGAGGCGCGAATGCATGGCCGCCGCGAAGCGCGCCGAGCGCTCGGGCAAGCCCTGGGACCACGCGTGCAGGCAGCGCAGGTTGCCGCTCGCTTCGCGCAGCCAGCACGCCGCGGCACGCCACTGCAGCTGCGTGGCGATCGTCGACATGACGAAGGCGATGGCCCGCTCGGAGTCGTCCTCCACGGCCAAGTGCGTGGCAATCTCGTGCGCGAGCTCCAGGCGCTGGGCCGCCTTGCGGCGCGCAGTCTCGTCGCGTACCGTGGCCCGCACCTGCAGGCCTTCGCCGGCCTCCGACTCGTTGCAGCGCTGCAGCGTCACGTGGACCCATCGCTCGGCAGCGGCCGCACCGTGCACGGCCCGCACGGCATGGTCGATCTCGACCGGCACGATGGAATGCCGCGCCCGCTCGACCGCGTCGCGCACGGCCTGCCTCTGGGCCTCGGGCACCAGCGTGAGCATGGCGGCCAGGCTGAGGGGAACCTGGGCGCTGCCGTAGATGCGGCAGGCCTCGCCGGAGCTTTCGATGCGGCCGCTGTCGACGTCCAGCACCCAGCTGCCCAGCCGTGCCAGCGACTGGGCCTCGGCCAGGCGCTGTTCGCTGATGCGAAGGCTGCGCGTCATTTCGTACGCGATCCCCAGCGCGCGCCGCTTGGAGCCGAGCAGGCTCAACAGCACGCCGGCCAGCAGCACCGTGATCACGCAGCCCGCCGCGACGATCACGACCGGCAGGGTGCGCTCGGAGGGGCTCACCCCCATGTCGAACGGCGCCGAGGACTCGACCAGCCACACCCTGCCGCCGAGCATCAGGGACTGCACGCGGTACAGGCCGGTGGCAGCGCCGGGCGGATCGCCCGGCGGCCCGCCGCCGGTGTCGAACAGCAGCTTGTCCGCCTGGACGACCGGCGCGGCGGACGGGGCCCCCTCGGGGCCGCCGTCGAAGACCCGCAGGCGCAGTCCCGGCGAGAGGCCGGGCAGGTCCTGCAGCATGCGGGTCACCATGAAGCCGGCGCCCACGCTGCCCGCGTAAGCCGCGCGGCGCTGCTCCACCGTGTCCAGCGGCATGCCCGGCCGGTACACCGGCAGGCGCATCGCCAGGCCGATCTGGCCTTCCTGGCCGCGGATCTGGATCATCTTGCCCGAGGCGCTCAGTCGCCCGGTGTCACGCGCGGCGTCGAGCGCCGCCCGCACATCCGGGAAGGCCGCGATGTCCTTGCCCAGGTAGCGCTCGTTGCCGGAAAGCGGCGCGATCATCGCCAGGGGCTGGTATTCGTCGCGTTCGCCGGGCGGAGCAATGGCGTGCCGCCCGCCCAGGTCGCGCTGCAGGGCCTGCTCGAAAGCCTCGCGCCCGCCGGAAGGCACGCGCGGCGCGAAGTTCAGCACCTGGAAGCCGGGGAAGCTGCGCTTGAGGTCCAGCGACCCGGCATAGCGGGCGAACGCCTCGCGCGGCACGTCTCCCGTGCTGAACAGGGCCCGCAGGCCGGTCAGCACCTCGACATACGCCGCGAAGCGCCGCTCGACCTCGTCGCCCGCGGACAGGGCCGCCGCCTCGAAGCGCACGCGAGCGTTGCGCTGCGTGTCCTCGCTGGCCGCGTGGCTCATGGCCAGCGAAAGCCCGAAGCCGCATAGCAGCACCAGCGCGACGCCGAGCCAGTGCGTCGCCAGCAGGCGTCGATCAGCCTTGACCATGAACATGGGTTCTCCCTGAGCAGCGGGCCGGTGCTCCTTCGACGGGCCCGGCGTCTTCCAGCCAGTTTCGGTAGAGGTGATCGGAAACTGTTGAGACGAATCAAGCCGCCGGCCGGGTGGAACGCGACTTGCCAAGTTCTCCCGACAGCCCTGCGCGCCAGGCGACAAGGCGGCCCCACGTGAAGGCGTGTAAAAGCGCACGAACGCCGTCGGCGACCGCAGACGCCGGCGCGTTAGGCGGTCATGTTGCAGTCCACGAGGGTGCTGTCATGAACATGCCCAGACGTTCGATCCTCGGCCTGGCCGCCGCTGCAGGCGCCAGTGCCCTCCTGGCCGGTTGCTACGTGGTGCCGGCCCGCCCGTACTACTACGACAACGGCTACGAATACGGCCCGGTCGTCACCGTGCCTCCCCCGGCCCCCGAGGTGGAGGTCGTCGGCGTCGCGCCCTACCCCGGCGCGATATGGATCGGCGGCTACTGGAGCTGGGTCGGCGGCCGGCACGTCTGGATCCGCGGACGCTGGGATGCCCCGCGGCCGGGCTACCGCTACGAGCCTCACATGTGGCATCGCGATGGCCGGGGCTGGCGGGAGTCGCCCGGGCGCTGGGTCAAGTAGCGAGCGCGGTTGTTTCAATTGAACGGGGGGCGGCGTTGAATACGTCGCAGGGCTTGGCGGGGTTCGCATGAACAATCGGCGCATGCCGACGAACCACGCCGCTGAAACCTGTCCCGAGATCGACGAGAACGCCCGGGAGCTCCTGGCCCTCAGGGAAGAGGTGGAGCGGCTGCGCCGCTTCAATCGCGACGTGGCGCACGAGATGATGGGCGCCGTCGCCTCGATGAGCCACCTCGCGGCCCTGGGCAGCCTGGCCCTGCAGCGGGGTGACCCGGGGCGGCTCGAGACGGTGCTGCGCCTGATGCGCGAAGAGTCTGCCGCCGCCACCGGCCTGGTGGACGGGCTGGTCGCGCTGGGCGAGCAAGCCCTGCCGCCGGCCGAATGCAAGGTCGTCTCGCTGGCCGGATGCGTCGCCAAGGCGCAGCGCAACCTCATCCTGGCGGGCCGGCACGAGGCCACCGCCACGACGCCGGTCCACGTGGGCCACCTGCCCCGCGTCTGGGGCCACGAGATGCTGCTGGTCCAGCTGTTCTCGAACCTCATCGGCAACGCCCTGAAGTTCTCGCAGCGCAACCCCGGCGGTCGCGTCGAGGTGTTCGCGGAAGCCTTCGGCGACCAGATCGCCGTCTGCGTGCGCGACAACGGCGTCGGCTTCGACTCAGAACAGGCCGAAAGCCTGTTCGAGCCCTTCCACAGGGGCCACGGGATCGCGTATCCAGGCCATGGGCTGGGCCTGAGCGTGGTGCGTTCCATCGTCGAGCGCCACGGCGGCCGGGTCTGGGCCGAGTCCGAGCCTGGCCAGGGGGCGCGGTTCTACGTCTGCCTGCCGATCTGTTCCGACATGGGCCTGGCCGGCGGGCCGCCCTCGCCGCCGCGACGCGTCGATGAAGACGACGAAGAGCAGGCGGCGGGCCAGGAACTCGACGACGTCCGGCTCGCCGCCTGGGCCCATGCCTTCGTGGCCAGCCCGGACCAGGTGCGCGACGCGGTGCGGCGCGTCGGCACCGACGTGCAGGCCATGGGCCGCTACCTGCTGGGCCTGCGTCCCTCCACGCCGCAATAACGCGGCCCGGCGGCGCCGCGCTTGCAAGCCGGCGCACCACCCTCACCTGCGGATTCCCACCTGCCCGATCGGGCAGGGCGCCCCTCGCCGTTCGGCGGAGGCGCGCGGCGGCGGCCCGGCGCACCATGGCGTCGATGCCTTTCGCCGGAGAACCCGCATGACGTCCTCGCCCCCGCCCCCTACCGAAGCCTCCTCGTCCTCGCTCGCCGATGCTGTCGACCGCGTCGCCCCGTCGGTCCTGAACGTCTCCACCCGGCGGGCCAGCGGCAGCGCCGTCGCGTGGCGCGAAGGGATCGTCGTGACCTGCGCCCGCCTGCTGTGGCGCACCCGCGAGTTCTCGCTGCTGGCCCCCGATGGGGAACCGCTGTCGGCCGAGCTGGTCGGGCTCGATCCTTCGACGGACCTTGCCGCGCTGAGACTGAGCGGTTCCGCGCCGGGGCCTGCCCCACGCGTGCCGGCCGAGGCACCCGCGCCGCGCGTGGGAGAGGCCGTCTTCGCGGTGGCCCGCGACCCCTCGGGCCTGATGCACGCCAGCTTCGGGAGGCTGGGTGCCGTCGCCGGCGCGTGGCGCACCTGGCAGGGCGGCGCCGTCGACCAGTTGCTGCGCCTCGACGGCGGCCTGTATCCCGGCATGGAAGGCTCGCCGGTGGCCGACGCCCAGGGCCAGGTCCTCGGCGTGGCGAGTTCCGCCTTCTCGCGCCATCACGGCGTGGTGCTGCCCGCGTCCACGGTGGACCGGGTGGTCGACGAGCTGCTCGCCCACGGACGGGTGGCCCAGGGCTACCTGGGCATCGCCGCCCAGCCGGCCCAGGCCCGGCTCGGCGAGGAGCGGGTCGACGGCCTGCTGCTCACCTCGGTCGCGGAGGAAGGGCCTGCCGCCCGCGCCGGCCTGCTGGTCGGCGACATCATCGTGCGAGCCGGCGAAGAACCGGCGACGGCGCTGGACAGGCTGCGCGCCAGGCTGCAGGTCGGCTCGCGACTGCCTCTGGCCGTCGTGCGCGGGGGACAGTCGCTGACGCTGGAGCTCGAAGTGGGCGAGCGGCCGGAGCCGTCGGAGCGCTCGGGCTGGCACGGCAGGGGCTGCGGCAGGTGAGCAAGCCACGGGTGGTCGTGGTCGGGGACTCGCCGCTGCTGGCGCAGGGCGTGATGGCCGCGCTTTCAGCGGGCGACTGGGAAGTCGCAGCCGGCCATCGCGGCGAAAAGGCCGACGCCTGGGTGGTCCTCGACGAGGGCATCACGGTGCTGGGCCATGCTGCAGATGCGGCCCCCGGCCCGCACGGCGCGCCGGCAGCGCTGCTTTCGCTCGACGCCAGCCCGGCCCGCCTGCGCGCAGCCGTCGCCGCGGTGCTCGAGGGCCTGTTCGTGCGAGAGCAGGCCTGGGCCACGCCTGCGACGGACCTGCCTGCCCACGAGCCGCTGACGGCCCGCGAGCTGGAGGTCTTCGAACTGCTCGGCAAGGGCCTGTCCAACCGCGACATCGGTGGCGTCCTCGGCATCTCGGCGCATACCGCCAAGTACCACGTGGCGCAGATCCTCGCCAAGGTCGGCGCCGCGACGCGTGCCGAGGCGGTGCGCGAAGGCCTCAGAAGCGGATTGATCGGATTGTGAGCAGCGACCTGGAACTCCTCGACGCGTATTCACAGGCGGTGGTGGGCACGCTGGACGCCGCCCGCGGCAGCGTGGTGTCGCTGGCCTTGCGCGGCAAGCGTGGCCACGGCGGCGCCGGCGCCGGCTTCCTGCTCACGCCGGACGGCTACGTGGTCACCAACCAGCATGTGATCGAAGCCGGGCAGGAGGTGCGCGCCACGCTGGACGACGGCCGGGAGCTGTCCGCAGAGAAGGTGGGCGGCGACGTGGCCACCGACCTGGCGTTGCTGCGGGTCCAGGGCGGCGGCCTGCCGTGCCTGGCCCTGGGCCCGTCCGCGGCGTTGCGCGTCGGCCAGGTGGTGATCGCCATCGGCAACCCGCAAGGCTTGTCGCACACCGTGACCACCGGCGTCGTCTCGGCGCTCGGCCGCAGCCTGCGGGCGCGCGATGGCCGGCTCATCGAAGGCCGTCCACGAGTATCAGGAGCTCGCGACCGCGCTCCTGAAGACGGGCATCGTGTCCGATCCGTGGCTCGACGGCCGGCCGCGCTTCGCCGTCGATCCGCTGCTCCTCGCCGCCGACGAGGCCACGCAATATACGCGCGCCGCCGAAGCGGTCGCACCCGTCCTGGTCGCCGGAAACCTCGTGGTGCTCGAATCGACCTCTCCGGTTGGAGCGACCGAGCAACTATCGCTCTGGCTTAGTCAGCGACGCCCCGATCTCACTTTCCCTCACCAGACGGGTGAGTTGTCCGATATCCGCGTCGCCCATTGTCCGGAGCGCGTGCTGCCCGGCCAGATCCTGCGGGAGGTGGTGGAGAACAACCGTGTGATCGGTGGACTGACGCGAAAATGCGCCCAAGCCG
>CAMLGG010000143.1 GCA_946479475.1 uncultured Ideonella sp.
GCTCGAAGATCTCCTTCTGCATGTAGTGCCGGTAGGGGCCGAGCTCGGCGGCGCCGCTGGCGACCTGGACCGTCTTCACCTCGCGCGTCACCGGGCGGAACTGGCCGCGTTCGTCGCGCGCCGCGATCCAGTGCTTGCCGAGCTGCAGGTCGACGACGTCGCCCTCTTCCAGATAGGCTATGCGGTCGGTCACGCCGGCCAGCGCCATCGCGTCGGAGGCCAGGTAGCGGGCGCCGGTGGCCTCGTCGACCCCCAGCACGAGGGGCGAGCCCTCACGTGCGCCGACGACGCGTTGCGGCTCGTCGCGGCAGAACACGGCAATCGCGTAGGCCCCCTTGAGCCGTTGCACCGTGCGCTGCACCGCTTCGAACAGGTCGCCCTCGTAGTGATGGTTCACCAGGTGCGCGATGACCTCGGTGTCCGTCTGGCTCTCGAACACGTAGCCCTTGGCCTTGAGCTCGTCGCGCAGTTCCTCGTGGTTCTCGATGATGCCGTTGTGGACCAGCGCGATGCGCTCGCGCGAGAAGTGCGGGTGCGCGTTGTGCACGGCCGGCGCGCCGTGGGTGGCCCAGCGTGTGTGGGCGATGCCGGTGCCACTGGCCACGTGGTCATGCTCGACCTGTGCCAGCAGGTCCGCCACGCGGGCGGTGGACCGGCTGCGGCGCAAGACGCCGTCCTGGTGGACCGCGACGCCGCAGGAGTCGTAGCCGCGGTACTCCAGCCGCTGCAGGCCCTGGACAAGGATGGGGACGATGTTGCGGGCGCTGACCGCGCCGACGATGCCGCACATGGTGTTTCGCTTTCCGTGGAGGAATCCAGCCATGCTAGGGCGGCCAGCGAGAGCGATGCTTCCATATTTGCTCCGTCGATGGCGTATTCTTTCACTACATCGCACCCACGAATGATTCTTTCTTCATGACGCCAAACTCGGCAGATTCAATCGCGCTGGATACCTTGGACTGGCGCCTGCTCGATCTCCTGCAGGCGGACGCCAGCCTGACCAACCACGCCCTGGCCGAAGCCGCGGGCGTGTCCCCCGCCACCGCCCTGCGGCGGGTCAAGCGCCTTCGCGAGAGCGGCGTCGTGGAGCGGATCACCGCCCTGCTCTCGCCGCGCCTGGCCGGCCAAGGCCTGTCGGCGATCTGCGAGCTCACGCTGGATCGGCAGGGCGAAGAGCATCAGGCGGCGTTCGAGTCGCGTGCCGTCGCCGACCCCGCGGTGCAGCAGTGCTGGCGCGTCTCGCCGGGGCCGGATTTCGTCCTCGTCGCCTGGGCGGTCGACATGCCGGCCTTCCACGCCTTCACCCAGCGCCTGTTCACCCAGGACGCCAACGTACGCAACGTGAAGACCTATTTCGCGCTGAAGCGGGCCAAGTTCGAGCCGCGCGTGCAGGCTGCTGATTTCAAAGGCTAGGCCGACAGGCCGGGCGACAGGATCCGGCCTGGAAGCGCGCGAGCGTCAGTCTGCGCTGAGGCGGTTCACAGCGCCGGCCGGTGATAGCCGCCCGGCACGCCCTGGGGCGAAAGCACCCACTGCCACAGCTGGATGTCGCGGGCCCGGAAGGCACCGGCGCAGGACAGCAGGTAGTAGGTCCACATGCGGTGGAAGCGTTCGCCCAGTCGATCCTTGAAGCGCGGCCACGCCGCCTCGACGTTGGCGTGCCAGCTCATCAGCGTGCGGTCGTAGTCGGCGCCGAAGTTGTGCAGGTCCTCGACGACGAAGTGCTGCTCGCAGGCCCGCCCCAGGCGGGCGACGGTGGGCAGCTCGCCGTTGGGGAAGATGTACTTGTCTATCCAGGGGTCGGTGCCCTCGCCCTGCTCGTTGCGGCCGATGGAGTGCAGCAGGAACAGGCCGTCCGGCTCCAGCAGCTTCTCGGCCGTCTCGATGAAGGTGCCGTAGTTCTTGTGGCCCACATGCTCGAACATGCCGAGGCTGACGATGCGGTCGAAACGGCCGGCCTTGCCGGGCAGGTCGCGGTAGTCCTCGAGCAGGAACTCCACCGGCAGGCCGGCGCAGCGCTCGCGGCCCAGCGCCACCTGCTCGGCAGACACGGTGGCGCCCACGCAAGTCACGCCGTGCCGTTCGGCGGCGTACTTCATGAAGCTGCCCCAGCCGCAGCCGATGTCGAGCACCCGCATGCCCGGCTTCAGGCCGAGCTTGCGGCAGGTCAGCTCCAGCTTGGCCTCCTGGGCTTCGTCCAGCGTCTGCGCGCCGGCGGACCAGTAGCCGCAGGTGTAGGTCATGCGCCGGTCGAGCATGGCCTCGTAGAAGTCGTTGCCGATGTCGTAGTGGCGCTGGCCCACCTCCCAGGCGCGGCGGCGCGTCTGGCGGTTCAGCCAGCGGGCCTTGAGCAGGTGCCAGACCGGCGGGCGCGTGCCGGATGCCGGCGCCTGGTCGCCCAGGGTCATCTGGGCCCGCACCAGCTTGTGGAAGAGCTGGTCCAGCCGCTCGGCCGTCCAGTCGCCGTCCATGTAGCTCTCGCCCAGGCCGATGGTGCCCTGTCCCAGCACCCGCTCGGGCACGTTGGGGCCGATCAGCCGCATGTCCCAGGGCCTGTCGCCGTTGACGCGGATGTCGGCCCGCGCCAGCAGCCTCTCGAACCACTCGCGTGCGCCGGCCCCTCGCCGCCCGCCGCGTACCACGCCCGTGCTCTTCTTGTTGCCCGCCAGGTTGACCGCTTCAGCGTCCATGCGCTCGCCACTCCGGTGAAAAAGGGGGTGAACACACTTTGCGTGAGACCGCGCCAGCCGGCAAGACCCCCGACCAATGGGCCGATGGCGTGCAGGAGAAATCGAAGCCGCCGGCCCGTGCGCAGGAAAACCGGCAAATGACGGGCCCGGCGCGCCCTACTGCTTCAGGATGGCCAGGCCCTTGAGGTACTCGCCCTCGGGGAACATCAGCGTGGTCGGGTGGTCCGGCGCGCCTTCGAGGCGGGCCAGGATGGGGCCATCGACGCCGGCATCCATGGCCGCGCCGGCGACGATCTTGTGGAACAGCTCCGCCCCGACGCCGCCCGAGCAGCTGAAGGTCAGCAGCAGCCCGCCGGGCGCCAGCAGCTTCAGGCCGAGGCGGTTGATGTCCTTGTAGGCCCGCGCGGCGCGCTCGGCGTGGGCGGCCGTGGGCGCGAACTTCGGCGGGTCCAGCACGATGGCGTCGAACTGCTCGCCGCGCTGCAGGGCCTCGCGCAGGTAGGTGTTCACATCCGCATCGATAGCCTGGTGGCGCGCCGGGTCGTGGCCGTTCAGCGTGACGTGCGCCTGGGCGCGCTCCAGCGCCGGGGCCGAGGAATCGACGCTGATGACCTGCTCGGCGCCGCCGGCCAGCGCGGCCACGCTGAAGCCGCCTGTGTAGCTGTAGCAGTTCAGCACGCGTTTGCAGCCGAAGCCGCGCACCCACCGGGCCAGGTGCGCGCGGTTGTCGCGCTGGTCCAGGTAGAAGCCGGTCTTGTGGCCTTCGTGCACGTCCAGCGTCAGGCGCCAGCCGTGCTCGCGGATCGTCACCGTGGTGTCGCCCTCGCCGCGCAGCCATCCGGTGACGGGCGGCAGGCCTTCGAGGGCGCGCACGCCGGAGTCCGAACGTTCGTACAACCGGGTGCAGCCGGTGAGCTGAAGCAGCACGTCGGCGATGGCGCTCTTGAAGCGCTCGGTGCCGGCCGAGAGGAACTGCGCCGAGAGCAGTTCGCCGTAGCGGTCCACCACCAGGCCGGGCAGGCCGTCGGCCTCGCCGTGGATGAGGCGGACCCCGTCGCTCTCGACGTTCAGCCGCTGGCGCAGAGCCAGCGCCGCGCCGATGCGGCGCTTGAAGAACGCGTGGTCGACGCGCTCGTTCTCGTCGAAGGTCCAGGCCCGCACGCGGATCTGGGAACTGGGGGAATAGGCGGCCCAGGCGAGGAAGCGGCCTTCGTGGGACTCGACTCGCACCGTCTCGCCGGCATCGGCCTGCCCCTTGGCGATGCTGCCGGCGAACACCCAGGGATGGCGGCGCAGCAGCGAACGTTCCTTGCCTTCGCGCAGGCGGATCACTTTCATGCCGTGATTGTCGCCTGCGCTCCCGGCGCCTCGATCAGGCCCTCGTCCGCCTCAGGACCAGCAGGCCGAAGCAAGCCGCCGCCACCACCAGGCCCCCCAGGAACAACGGCTGGCCCAGCGCGGCGAGCGCATCCGCCGCGTCGCGCCCCAGCATCGCCGGCAGCTGGCCCAGCCCCGGCATCGTCTTGTCATCGATCGCGATGGGCGCGACCGAGCGGGCGGCGTTGTCGAAGATGCTGGCGATGGTGTCGAGCACGATCGGCTGGTCGTAGGCCTTGGCCAGGAACACCCCGCCCAGGCCCAGCACCGCTGCGACGGCCGGCACGCCCCAACGCTTGAGCCAGGCCGAGGCCGCCATCGCGCCGAGCAGCAGCGGCGAGAGCCACAGGGCGGCCAGCACGATGCCGAGCGCCAGGCGCGCGATGCCGGCCACGAACACCGTCGCGACCGCAGCCCAGGGCACCTGTCCCAGCGCACCGGCGCCTTGCACCCGCGCCTCGGCGATCAGGCCGGCCACCGGGCTGCCCAGGGCCGCCAGCCCGAGCAGCAACAGCGGCATCACGAGCAGGTGCATCAACACCGTGGCGCCGACGGCCTGGGTGTGCGAGATGGGCAGCGACTGCCAGAACTCGATCGAGCGGTCCTGCCAGTCGCGCCGCGCCAGGCCGGGGGCCTGGATCGCGACCGCGCCGCCCGCGAGCACGAGCAGGAAGAAGACGTAGCCCATGGCCACGATCAGGCTGACCATGCCGGGCGGCGGCGCCGAGCCGTGGCCGAAGTCGATGGTGCCGAAGCTCATCAGCGGCACCATGATCGCGAAGGGCACGACGCCCAGCAGGAGCCAGCCGAAGCGGTGCTGCATCCACTCGCGCTTGAGCAGGGTCTGGAAAGTCTGCATGGCCGGTCTCCTCAGCGCTGCGGGTTGATCTCGGGGGCGCGGGTCAGCGCGACGAACAGGTCGACCAGGCTGGGCCGCATGCGCTGGCCGAGCGAAGCGACGTGGGCCGGCGGCGCGCCGTCGAACAGCGCTGCCGACTCGCCCTGCTGCCGGTAGCGCAGGATGGGATGCGCGGCGGCGATGGCCTCGGCGGCTTGCGGGTCGTGCTTGAGCGCCACGAAGCGGTCGTCGATCTGGTCGAGCGGGATGTCGAGCACCAGCTTGCCCTCGTTGAGCATCATCACGTCGGACAGCAGGCCCTCGATCTCCTCGACCTGGTGGGTGGAGATCAGAACGCTGCGCTCGCCGTCGCACCACTCGTCGATGAGCATCTCGTAGAAGGCCTTGCGGCTGAGCACGTCCAGTCCCAACGTGGGCTCGTCGAGGATCATCAGCCGGGCGTCGACGGCGGCGATCAGCGCGAGGTGCGTCTGCACCACCATCCCGCGGGAGAGCGACTTGATCTTGTCGCCGGTCTTGACGCTGGTGCGCTTGAGCAGCGCACGGGCACGTTCGGCCGAGAACTTCGGGTGCAGGCCGGTCATCAGCTCGATCAGCTGCTCGACCGTGGCCCAGCGCGGCAGGATCGCCACGTCGGGGATGTAGGTCACGTCCTGCAGCAGCCTGACCCGATCGCGCTGCGGCTGCAGGCCCAGCACCTCGAGCCGGCCCTCGTGGTCGTGCAGGCCGACCATGGCCTTCATCAGCGAGGTCTTGCCTGCGCCGTTGTGGCCCAGCAGGCCGACGACGCGGCCCTTGGCGATCGAGAAGTTCAGGCTGTCCAGCGCCAGCTTCTTGCCGTAGTGCAGGCTCAGGCCCTCGGCGCGGATGAGGGTGTCTTGTGTGGTCATTGGGTCAGGCCTCCCAGGTCAGTTCATCCATCTGCAGGCCCAGGCGGCGCAGCCTGGTACGCAACGCCGGCCATTCCTGCTCGAGAAAGCGCTGGCGTTCGAGCGCCAGCAGGCGCTCGCGCGCACCGCGGCGCACGAACAGGCCGAGGCCGCGGCGGTTGTCGAGCAGGCCGTCGTCGGCCAGCGCCTGCAGCGCTCGGCCCACGGTGAGCGGATTGAGCATGTACTGCGCGGCCAGCGCCCGCACGGACGGCATCGGCTCGCCCTCGGGTGGTTCGCCGTCGAGCAGCGCGCCGGCCAGGCGGTCGGCCAGTTGCCGGTAGATCGGCTGGCGGTCGTCCCAGGTTGGCATGGACTCACCTCTTGGGTGTCTTAGTGATGTAAGACACTGTAGAGGGCCGACGGCGGGCTGTCCCGGCCGGTGCGACAGCCTGCAGGAGGGCCCGACGAACTGCACCGGCCCGTCAGGGCAGCTGCTGCTGCCGCCACCTCATCGCGGCCAGGATGCGGCTGCGGGCGCTGGGGTGGTCGAAGAAGACGAACTCCTCGATCGGCCCGGGCTCGGTCTTGCGGTACTCGGCCAGCTTCAGCATCGCCTCGGCCAGACCGTGCGGCTCGCGCGCCAGGTTCAGCGACCACAGGTCGGCCTCCTCCTCCATCGTCCGGATGATGGTGTTGAGCACCGGCGTCGCGAGGAACAGGTAGACGCCCAGCACGGCAGCCAGCAAGGGCAGCGAGCCGACGTCGGCCACGCCTTCGCCGAGGCGCCAGCGCGCGCCCCAACGCGCCAGCAGGCGCCGCATCGCCCAGGCCGAGAACCCGAAACCCACGAAGAGGACGATGGCCAGCATCGCCAGCGACTTGACCGCGTGGTGCATCGCGTAGTGGCCGATCTCGTGCCCCATCACCGCGCGGATCTCGGCCGGGCTGGCGCGCCGCAGGAGGTTGTCGTTCAGGCGGATGGCCGCCGTGCCGCCCAGGCCGGAGACGTTGGCGCTGACGCGCGTCGTCTGGCGCGAGGCATCGAACTCGTAGACGTTGTCGGCCGGCACGCCGTTGGCACGAGCCATGGCCAGCACCGCCCGCTTGACCGGGCCGTCCTCCACCGGCTTGTAGGTGTTGAAAAGAGGATCGATCCAGACCGGCCCGACGAGGATGCCGAGTGCGGCCACGCCGGTGGCGACGCCACTGCCCCACATCCACCATCGCTGTGCGGTGCGCCGAAGGACCGCGTAGAGCAACGGCACGACGAGCGCGGCGATGATCATCGAAAGCACCAGGGCGATGAGTTGCTCGCCGAACCAGGCGCCAAAGCCCTGCGTCGCCAGGCCGTAGGCATGCTCGCGCGCGAAGCCCTGGTAGATCGTCAGCGGCAGCGAAAGCAGCCAGCTCGCCGCGGCGTAGAAGGCCCCGTAGAGCGCGTCAGCCAGGACGCGCGGCCTGGCGACGCGGCGCGCCCAGTCGCGCACCGCGGCCGAAGGGCGCGTCCACAGCAGCACCGCCCCGATCGCCAGGCCGACGAGCGTGTTCCACAGGATCAGCCAGTAGCCGCCCTCGAAGTAGGCATCGGACCGGGCGCGCGCCTCGGGCGAAAGGCGGTCGAGGTAGGCGCGCGTCGCCAGCTCGGGATCGGCGGGCAGGGCCTGGCGCCAGGCTTCATCGACAGCGCGAACCGGGAAGTGGGGCGCGGCCGGCGCCGGCGCATCGGCCGACTGGGCATTCGCAGCAGCGATGAGCAGCAGGCCCGCGGCGAGCCAGGCTCGCGACCATGGGTTGGACGGCATCGAGACGCTCCCTCGTGAGGAAGGCGCGATTGTGCAGCCCCTAACTTCAGGTCGGCGCGGGACCGGCGCCACGCGTTGCCGGCCGGAGAATTCGCAGCCCACACGAGAGGAGAACCACCTGATGTTCCTGCCGTCGCGCACCGTCCTCGCCATCAGCATCGCCCTGGCCCTGGCCGGGTGCGGCAAGGTGACCGAAGTCGCCTCCGAGAAGGCGACCGAGAAGATGATCGAGTCGCAGATCTCCAAGGATGGCGGCACCGCCAAGGTCGACCTCTCCCAAGGTGGCGCCACCGTCGAGGGCACCGACAAGGAAGGCAAGAGCTACAAGATGGAGATGGGCTCGGCCGCCGTGAGCGAAGCCGACCTCGGCCTGCCCTTCTACCCGGGCGCGAAGCCGGTGGAAAACGGCGGCACCCGCATCCGCAACGGCGAGGTCCAGATGGCCTCGCTGGAGCTGGACAGCACCGCCGCGCCGCAGGAGGTGTCGAAGTGGTACCGCGACCAGCTCAAGGGCCGCGCGGGAGAGGGCGTGACCGTGATCGACACCGCCCGCGACGACAAGGGCATGCAACTGGCGATCATGGACGGCAAGAAGAACGAGTCGGTGAGCGTCGAGGTCTCGGCCGGCGGCGAAAGCGGCAGCCGCATCACGCTCGTGCACTCGTCCGGCGGCAAGTAATTTCAGCCGCTTTTCTTCCGGGCCCGGGGATGCGCGGCGTCGTACACCTTGGCCAGGTGCTGGAAGTCGAGCCGGGTGTAGACCTGGGTCGTCGAGATGTTGGCGTGGCCCAGCAACTCCTGCACCGCGCGAAGGTCGCCGCTGGACTGCAGCAGGTGCGAGGCGAAGCTGTGCCGCAGCATGTGCGGATGCACCGAGGTCGGCAGGCCCGCCTCGAGTGCCAGGGCCTTGAGCCGCGCCCGCACCTGGCTCGCCGAAAGACGCGTCCCGCGCTGGCTGACGAACAGGGCCGGCTCTCCGGCCGAAGCGACCGCCGGCCGCGCCGTCAGCCATGCGGAAAGCGCCTCGCGCGAGGCCTGGCCCACCGGCACGCTGCGCCACTTCGAGCCCTTGCCGCGCACCTGCGCGCTCGCATCCGCCAGGTCGACCCAGCCGGCGGCGGCCTGTCCGGCCTGCACGTCCAGGCCGACCAGCTCGCCCACCCGCAGGCCGCTGCCGTAGAGCAGCTCGACGATCGCGTGGTCCCGCGCGCGCAGGGCCTCGTTGCCCTGCTCCGGCGCATGCGCGGCCAGCGCCACCGCCTGGTCGACCGGCAGCGCCTTGGGCAGCGGCTTGGCGGCCTTGGGCGCTCGCACGCCTTCGACGGGGTTGAGCTTCACGCCACCCTGCCGGCCCCACCAACGGTAGAAGCCACGCCAGGCGGACAGCTGCAGCGACAGGCTGCGCGACCCGAGCCCGCCGGCATGCGCCTGCGCCATCAGCATCCGCACGTGGTGCGGCTGCAGGGCGTCGAGCGGGAGCGAAAGCGACGTGGCGCCGCTGACGAGACGGGCCAGCGCGTCGGTGTAGAGGGTCAGCGTGCGAGCGGCCACGCGCCGCTCGGTGCGCAAATGCGAAAGATAGCTTTCGGCCGGTGTAGGCAGCGGCAGCGCTTCGCCGGCCATGGGGGGATCAGTCGTGCAGCAGGCGCGCCAGGGCGGCGCTCGCCAGGTCGCCGATCTGCTGCAGGAACTCGGTGCCCATGTCGCTCTGGAAGCGCAGCGCATCGGGCGAGCCGAGGGCCAGCAGGCCGAAGCACTCGCCGGAAGCGGCCCCCATGCGCAGCGGGATCAGCGCGATCGACTGGGCCGGCGTGCCTTCGGCGGCCAGCCACTGAGCCGCCTCGAAGCCTGAGTTCAGGCCGCAGAAGGGCGCGGCCAGGCTGGCGGCGAAGGTCTTGAGATCCTCGCTGACCGGCTGGGCCCACGGCATGCCGGCGTGCGCCTGGGCCACGCCCCACACCCGCAGCGAGGCCAGCGGCACCATGAACTCGTGCTTCAGTTCCTCGACCAGCACCTGCGGCAGCACGCTGGCGCTGCGGGCCAGCATCACGGCACGCGTCCAGCGGTGCATCTTGTTCACCAGCGCCTCGTTGTCGTGACCGGCGCGGATCATCTCGATGATCCGGCGCTCCAGGCCCTTGATGCGCTCGCGCAGCATGTCCATCTGCCGCTCCTGCAGCGAGACGGCCCGGCCGCCGTGCGGACTGGCGAGCTGAATGCTCGCGAGCAGCTCGGCGTGGCGCTCGAAGAAGCCCGGCGTGTTGGCCAGGTAGGCGGCGATGTCGTCTTCCGTGATCCCTTGCACACCACTCACAACTCGATCTCCCCTTCAAAGACGGTCTCGGCCGGGCCGGTCATCAGCACCGGGTCTTCGGCGCCGCCGGCCCACTCGATGGTGAGCAGGCCGCCGCGGGTGGCGACGTCGACCTGGCCATCCAGCCAGCCCAGGCGGATGCCGGCCACCGCCGCGGCGCACGCGCCGGTGCCGCAGGCCAGCGTCTCGCCGGCGTCACGCTCGAACACGCGCAGCGCGATGCGCGTTCGCGACTGCACCTGCATGAAGCCGACGTTGACCTTGCGCGGGAAGCGCGGATGCGTCTCGATCATCGGCCCGAGCTCGCCGACGGGTGCTTCGTTCACGTTGTCGACGCGCAGCACCGCGTGCGGGTTGCCCATCGATAGCACGGCCACCTCGACCTGGCGGCCGCCGGAAGAGCGCCTCTCGCGCCGGTCGTCGGGCAGGTCCAGCGGCCACAGGGCGAAGCCGTTGACTTCGCGCGGCTGCAGGCCGGAGGCATCGAACGGCACGCTCGCGAGCTCGAAGATCGGGCGGTTCATGTCCACCTTCACCCGGCCGTCGGGCTGCTGGTGCAGCTCGAGCAGGTTGTTCATCGTCTCCACCCGGATGGTGTCCCGGTCGGTCAGGCCATGCTCGCGCACGTAGCGCACGAAGCAGCGCGAGCCATTGCCGCAATGCTCGACCTCCGCGCCGGTGGCGCCGTTGAAGATCCGGTAGCGGAAATCCACGCCCGGCTGCGAAGCCGGCTCGACGACGAGGATCTGGTCGGCCCCGACGCCGAAGCGCCGGTCGCCCAGGTGGCGCAGCTGGGCCGTGTCCAGGGCCAGCGGCGCGCGAGTGGCGTCGAGCACGACGAAGTCGTTGCCCGCGCCGTGCATCTTGGTGAAGCGAACACGCATGGGGCGGATTATGGGCGCTGGGACTGGTCCGCTTGCCGGCCGCCCGCCGGTGCCCGGCTCGGGCGGGAACGAGGGCCGCGGCAGGAACTTGAGTAGGCGCAAACTTCTACACCCTTCCAGCCAGCAGGCGGCAGAGCACGGCGGGAGATCGGCCGGCTCGGCGGCAAACCCGCGAGAACGCGTGACCCAGGTGTTCGAAGGGAGGGGGCTGCGTCGCGCACCGGAACGAGAAGTACGCAAATTGCTGAGGCACCCTGTCAGGTTTGACAGTGTGCGCGCCGGCGCCGAGCGGCAAGAATGGGCTTACACGCTGTCATCGAAGTGACGGCCCGGGCGGCGGACCATTCGCCCCGGCCCAGCCAACAAGGCGCGGCGCCTGCGCGCACGCTGCCATGGTCATCCCACTGAAGCAGTGGCCTGCAAACCTGCCGAGATTCGTCTCGGCGGGCTTTGCCCTGCCTGCCGATCCGGGAATGCCGAGCAGGCCCCCAGCGGCCGCGAAGCTCGCGCTAGTAGATCTTCGCCTGGCCGTCGGGCCGGGTCTTGAAGCGCCGGTGCACCCAAAGGTACTGTGCCGGGATGCGCTCGATCTCGCCCTCGATGAAGGCGTTGATACGCCGGGTGGCGGCGACCTCGTCGTCCGCCCCCGGGAAATCCCGCCAGGCAGGCAGGAAGCGAACACGGTAGCCCTGCCCGCCGGGCAGCATTTCCGCGATGACGGGCTGGACCGCCAGCCCCATGCTGGCGGCCATCCGCGCCGGGGCCAGCAGCGTCGCGGCCGGCACGCCGAAGAACGGCACGAAGGCCGCGTCCTTGGCGCCGAAGTCCATGTCGGGCAGGTTCAGGAACACGGCCCCGCGCTTGATCGCCCGCACCAGGGGCAGGGCCCTTTCGTGCCGCGAGAAGATCTCGGCGTTGCCGAAGCGCAGGCGGCCGGCGCGCATGCGGGCGTCGAACACCGGGTTGCTCTGGCGCTGGTAGATCGATGCCACCGGGCGCTGCTGGAACAGCTGCGAGGCCATCCCGGCCACGTCCAGCCCCATGAAATGCGGAACCAGCCACATCACCGGGCCCTGGTGCTTCTCGGCGAAGTCGACTTCGCCCTCCACGTGGATCAGGCGCTTCAGGCGCTCGCCGGAACCCCACCAGAGCAGGCCGCGTTCGACCAGGCTGCGGCCGAGCCAGCCGAAATGGTCCCTCAGCACCGTCGCCCGGCGCTCGGCCGGCCAGGCAGGGAAGCACAGCTCCAGGTTGCGCGCGGCGATGCGTCGGCGCCGACGCGCCAGCAGGAATAGCAGCGCCCCGACGCCGCGCCCCAGCGCCGCCTGCACCGAAAGCGGCAGCCAATGCACCAGCCACAACAGTGCCAGCACCACCCGCGCCGCGGCGCGCTCCCACCAGGACATGCGTCGAACTCCTTCAGGCCCCTTCGCCGGCCGGCAGCCGGCGGGGCGATTTATAGCGGTTGTAGCCCCACAGGTACTGGCCGGGCAGCGCCCGGATGGCCTGCTCCATCGAGGCATTGATCACGCGCGCCGCTTCCACGTCGTCGGCGGGATCGTCCGGCAAGGGCTCCGCCAGCGGCGTCAGGTGGATCGAGTAGCCCGCGCCGCCGGGCAGCCGCTCGCACCAGGCCAGCCCGATCGCTGCGCCGGTCTGCTGCGCCAGCCGGGCAGCGAGGGTCATGGTGTAGGCCGGCTTGCCGAAGAACGGTGCCCACACGCCCTGGCCCTCGGGCGGCACCTGGTCGGGCAGCAGGCCGACCATCTCGCCGCGCTTGAGCGCCCGCAGCATCTGGCGCACGCCGGCCAGCGTGGCCGGGGCGGTGGCCATGTTGGGCCGGGCCCGCGCAGTCTCCTCGAGCCGGCGCAGGAAGGCCTTGCGCGCCGGGCGGTAGAGCACCGTGATGGGCTTGTCGAAGCGCTCCGCCGCGGCACGGGCCGCGACCTCGAAGCTGCCCAGATGGGGCGTCAGCAGGATGAGCCCGCGGCCGGCAGCCAGGGCATCCTCGATCAGCGACTCGCCATGCCAGCGCACCCGGCCCCCCAGGCGCTCCCCCTCGGGCATGAGCCAAAGCCAGGGCACCTCGGCCACCAGCCGGCCGGCCTCGGCGATCGACCGGCGGCGGTCGCCATCGCCGATGCCCGCGAGAGCCGCGTTGGCCGCCAGGCGGCGCCGGTAGCTCGGCGAAAGCGCCCAGGTGAGCCAGCCCAGCACGGCGCCCAGCGCGTGCAGCCAGGCCAAGGGCCAGCGCGACAGCCAGCGCAGCAGGAACATCATTGATGGGGCAATGGCGGTCTTTTATACAATCGGGCCTGTCGCCGAGTTAACAGGACAACTTGCGGGGCGACGCGGGTGGTTCCCAACCGATGCCCGCCCGGCCGATCGTTCAACATGGCCGGCCCAAATTCCGCTAAAGCGTTCGCCGCTCTTGCCAGGTTGCCAAGTGAGGACGACGCCAAGCCGGACCCGGCTTCTCCTCGAACCAGCAACCGGAAGCAATTGAACGTGGCGAACGATTATCTCTTCACCTCCGAGTCGGTCTCGGAGGGCCATCCCGACAAGGTCGCGGACCAGATCTCCGATTCCATCCTCGACGCCATCCTCGCGCAGGATCCGCTGTCGCGCGTCGCCGCCGAGACCTTGTGCAACACCGGCCTGGTGGTGCTCGCCGGCGAGATCACGACCCAGGCCAACGTCGACTACATCCAGGTCGCGCGCGACACCATCAAGCGCATCGGCTACGACAACACCGAGTACGGCATCGACTACAAGGGCTGCGCCGTGCTGGTGGCCTACGACAAGCAGTCGAACGACATCGCCCAGGGCGTGGACCGCGCCAGCGACGATTACCTCAACATCGGCGCCGGCGACCAGGGCCTGATGTTCGGCTACGCCTGCGACGAGACGCCCGAG
>CAMLGG010000144.1 GCA_946479475.1 uncultured Ideonella sp.
AGGAACTCGGTCTTCGCATGGCTGGCGGCCTCCGCCACGATGCGCGCCTCCCGCGCGGCCTCGGCGGCCAGGCGATCGGTCAGGTCGCGGATCACCGCGGTCATGGTCATGCGCTCGCCTTCGCCCTGGCGCGAGACCGCGGCCTCGAAGGGGAAGCGGTCGCCGTCGGCCCGCATGCCGTAAAGGCGGCGGCTCTGGCCGATCGCGACACGGTCGCGGCCGCTGGCGATGAAGGCCTCCAGGCCGGCGCGGTGCCGCTCCCGCAGCTCGGCCGGCACGAACTCGTCCAGGTGGTGGCCCAGCGCCCGCGCGGCGGGCAGGCCGAACATTTCGGCGGCCGCCCGGTTGAACATCACCACCTTCTGATCGGCATCGATGGTGATGATCGCGTCCATCGCCGTCTCGACGATGCCGGCCAGCTGCTGCTCGCGTGCCAGCAGCGCCTGCTCGGCACGGCGGCGCTCGGTGATGTCGTGGCTGATCGTCAGCAGCGCCGGGCGCCCGTCGTAGTCGATCAGCTCGCCGTTGAACAGCAGCACGCGCTCGACGCCCTCCGCGTCGTGCACCCGGGCCTCGAAGTCGCGCAGCCGGGCGTCGGAGCGCATGGCCGACATCAGCCGCCGGTGGTCCTCGACCGACATGCCCAGGCCCAGGTCGTACAGGCTCTTGCCGAGGAGCTCCTCGCGGGGCCGGCCGACGCGCCGGGCGAAGACCGGGTTGAGGTCGAGCAGGCGGCCGTCGCCGAGCGTGCGCACGGCGATGCCCATGGGCGAGGCCTCGAAGATGCTCTTGAAGCGCCGGTGGTCGATGGCGGCGCGCTGTTCGGCGGCGACCCGCGCCTCTTCGCGCTGCAGGTTGTCCAGCGCGAAGGCGAGCTCGTCGTTCAGCTGGTGCAGCAGGTCGACCAGCGCATCGTCGAACCAGTCGGGCTCGTCGACGTGCAGCAGCAGCACGCCGATGACCTCGCCCGCGCATCGCAGCGGGAACACGGCCTGCGCCTGCACCCCGGCGGTGGTGGCCTGGTGGCGCCAATCCGCTGCCAGCGGATCGTGCAGCAGGTCGCGGCTGATGCCCCACAGGCCGTCCTCGAGCGCATGGCCGGTGAGCGTTTCGGCCAGGGCCGGGTCGGGCAGCCGGCGACGGGCCGGCATGCGGCCGAACAGGCGCTCCGCCGGGCCCGCCCAGGCCACCGAGACGAGCGCCTCGCCGTCATCGGCGGCCTGGCGCAGCCAGGCGCTCGCGATGCGCGCCTGGCCGGCGTCCACGCAGGCATCGCAGGCCTCGTGCAGCAGCTCGTCGCGCGGGCAGCGGTGGATGATGGCTCGCTGAGTGCGCGAAAGCGCCTGCAGGAAGCCGGAAAGCCGACGCACCTGCTGCTCTGCGCGTCGCTGGTCGGTCACGTCCTCGCCGATGCTCGCGCGCCCGATGACCGCCCCCTGCTCGTCACGCAGCATGGTGCTGCTCCATCGGACGAGGCGCCGCTCGCCGCTGCGCGTGAGGATGGTGGCCTCGGCGTGGGCCGGCAGCTCATCGTCCCGAAGGGCCTGGCGCCAGCTCTCGCGGGTGCGGCGGCGCTCGGGCGGCACGCAGCGCTCGCCGTAGTCCTCGCCGGCCAGCTCCGGCAGCGTCCAGCCGGTGCGCTTGAGGAAGAAGTCGTTGCAGTAGGTGATTCGGCCGTCGACGTCGGCCGCCACGGCGAAGAGCTCCACGGTGTCGAGCATCTCGCGGAAGCGCCGCTCGGATTCGGACAGGCGCGCCTGCGCCTGGTCCCGGCTGTCGAGCATGCGGTTGAACTCGCCGGCCACCGTGCTGAACTCGCCCGGCAGCCGCTCGTCGGCCCGTGCGGAGCGTTCGCCCTGCGCCACGGCCCGCGCGGTGGCGGCCAGGTGCTGCAGCGGGGCCACCAGCCGGCGCGACAGGCGCCAGGCCAGGAAGCCGACCAGTGTCGTCAGGGCCGCCAGCGCGAGCGCGGCCCTCAGGGCGTCGCGGCGGGCCGGCGCCACCACGGCCTCTTCCGGGATGCCGGCCAGCGCGACGACGGGCCAGCCGTTGACCGCGTTGGCGGCGTAGAAGCGCCGCACCCCATCGATGCCGGTGGCCAGGCCGACGCCGGCCGGCAGTTCGCGGCCGGCCGGCGCAGGGCGGTCGCCCAGGCGCTGGCCTATCCAGCTCGCAGGATCGGGATAGCGGGCCAGCACGCGCCCCTCGCCGTCGCGCAGCAGCAGGGAGCCGCCGTCGACGGGCACGTGGCTCGGCCACGAGTCCGACCAGGCCTGCAGGTCCAGCATCAGCACCAGCGCGCCCTGCATGGTTCCGTCCGGCCCCGCCACGCCGCGCATGATGGGCAGCACGGGATGGCCGTTGACGATGCTGGGCCGCACCGGGCCGAACCGGACGGCCGTGCTGCCCAGAGCCGCGGTGAAGGCGGGCCTGCCCGCCACGGTGGACGGGATGCGCGCGCTTTCCACCGTGGTGCAACGGACGCGGCCGTCGGCACCGGCATAGCCTGCGTTCGCCAGCAGGGGCTCGATGCGCAGCAGCTCGGTCATCAGCGAGCGGCAGGCCGCCGCGTCGCTCTGCAGGATCACCGAGCGCGCGGCCAGGAAGTCCAGCAGCTGCCGGCTGCGCTGGAGCACGCGCTCGGCCTCCTGTGCCAGCAGCTGCGATCGCTGGCGCATGCTGTCGAGGGCGCTCTCCTCGGCCTTGCGCCGGTCGTGCTCGATCTCGAACGCCAAGGCGACCACCCAGGGCAGCGTGACCACGCCGACCAGCAGCAGCAACCGAGCCAGGAAGGTTCGCGCAGGCTTCATGGGATGCGCTGCCTGCGCAGGGCCGGACCGCCGTGAGCCTCCCCGCACCGCAGCGGCACGAGGTTAGTGCTTCGCCACGGGCGGCGCCACTGGCCATCCATCCAGTATGCTGGCGGGGTGTCCGCCGTGCTGTACCCCCCGACCACCCGCCCTGCCGCCGCCAGCCGCGACCCGCTGGCGGCACTGAACGAGGAGCAGCGCGCCGCGGTCGAGCATGGCGACGAGCCGCTGCTGGTCATTGCCGGGGCGGGCGCCGGCAAGACCACCACCCTGGCCACGCGAGTGGCGCGCCTCGTGGCTGCCGGGGCCGATCCGAACCGGCTGCTGCTGCTGACCTTCTCCCGCCGCGCGGCGCAGGAGATGCAGCAGCGGGTGGCCGCGCAGCTGCAGTCGGTTCTCGGCCTGGCCCCCGGCTCGAAGGCGCCGCTGCTGCCCTGGGCCGGCACCTTCCACGCCGTCGGCGCACGGCTGCTGCGCGAGCAGGCTGCGCGCCTGGGGCTGGACGAGAATTTCAGCATCCTCGACCGGGGCGATGCGGAAGACCTGATGGGCCTGGTCCGCGATGCCCAGGGCCTTTCCTCGCGCGAGAAGCGCTTCCCGCTCAAGGGCACCTGCCTGGCCATCTATTCGCGGACGGTGAACAGCCAGTCGCCGCTGGCCGAGCTGCTGCGCGAGAACTGGCCCTGGTGCGCCGAAGCCGAGGCCGAGCTGCGGGCGCTGTTCCGGGCCTACGAGGACGCGAAGCGCGAGCAGCACTCGCTGGACTACGACGACCTGCTGCTGTGGTGGGCCGAGATGATGCGCGAGCGCGACATCGCGGCCTGGCTGGGCGAGCGCTTCAGCCACGTGCTGGTCGACGAGTACCAGGACACCAACCGCCTGCAGGCGGCGATCCTGCTCGCGCTCAAGCCCGAAGGCCGCGGCCTGACGGTGGTGGGCGACGATGCGCAATCGATCTACGCCTTCCGCGCGGCCGAGGTGCGCAACATCCTCGACTTCCCGGCCGCCTTCACGCCGCCGGCTCGCATCGTCACGCTCAGCCGCAACTACCGCTCGACGCAACCGCTGCTCGACGCGGCCAACGCGGTCATCGCGCTGGCCCCCGAGCGCTTCGCCAAGAACCTGTGGACGGACCGCACGGGCAACGAGCGGCCGCAGCTGGTGGCGGTCGACGACGAGCTCGCGCAGGCCCGCTGGGTGTGCGAGCAGATCCTCGCGCGGCGCGAGGGCGGCCTGAAGCTGAAGTCGCAGGCGGTCCTCTTCCGCAGCTCGGCCCACAGCGCCGCGCTGGAGCTGGAGCTGGCGCGCCGGCGCATCCCCTTCGTCAAGTACGGCGGCCTGAAGTTTCTCGAGGCCGCGCACGTCAAGGACGTGCTGTCGCTGCTGCGCTGGGCAAGCAACCCGCGCAACCGCCTCGCCGGCTTCCGCGTCGCCACGCTGGTGCCGGGCATAGGCCCCGCGAGCGCGCGCAAGCTGCTGGACGCGATGGACGCGAGCGCCGACCCGCATGCCGCGCTGCAGGCCTTCCAGCCGCCCGCCGCGGCCCGAGGCGACTGGCCGCCCCTGGCCGCCCTGCTGGCGAAGCTGGCCGAAACGAGCGACTGGCCCGGCGAGCTGGCCGCCGTGGTCGATTGGTACCTGCCGCACCTGGAGCGCCTGCATGACCATCCGGCGCCCCGCCATGCCGATCTCGAGCAGCTGGCGCGGCTGGCCTCGGGCCAGGCCACGCGCGAACGCTTCCTGACCGAGCTGACGCTGGACCCGCCCCAGGCCACCAGCGACGAGGCCGGCGACCCGCTGATGGACGAGGACTACCTGATCCTGTCGACCATCCACGCCGCCAAGGGCCAGGAGTGGTCGTCGGTGACGGTGTTGAACGTGGTCGACGGCTGCATCCCCGGCGACCTGGCCACCGCCACGCCGGTGCAGCTGGAGGAGGAGCGCCGGCTGCTCTACGTCGCGATGACCCGCGCGAAGCACCACCTCTCGCTGATGGTTCCCCAGCGCTTCTACGTGACCCAGCAGCGCCGCTTCGGCGACCGCCACCTCTACGGCGGCCTGACCCGCTTCATCCCGCCCGAGGTGGCGGCCCGCTTCGACAGCGTCGGGCCGGCCACGCCCACCTGGGCCAGCGGGCCGCTCACGCCGCCGCCGGGGCCGGTGCTGGATCTGGCGCGGCGGCTGCGGGAGCGTTGGTGAGGCCGATTCGTCTCCCAGAGTGAAGTCCGTCGGGAAGGCTGCGCAAGCTGCTACGCCTGTCACACCTTCCCCACTCAAGCCGCAGCCCCGCAAGACGAAGAGCTGGCAGCTTTCCGCATTCGCCCTGTAGTGTCCCCGTCATATTCCCCACCGGCCACCGGCATGGACCTGAGCGCCGAGCAGGCCTTCGACCGCCTGATGGTGCGCATCATGCTGCCGCTGTTCGGCGTGGGCGCGGCGGCGGTCGTGCTGCTGTGGTGGATGGAGGTGTCGGAAGGCAGGCTCAGCGTCGTCAACCGCTACGCCTATCCCATCATGGCGGTGCTTTTCGCCGCCTGCATGGCGCTGTTGTGGCGGCGCCCGCGAACCGTCAGGGCCGTGCGCTGGGTGGGGTTCCTGGCCGTGGCCTTCACCCAGCTGGGCGACCTGGCGGGCGAGTTGCTGCAGGCGGGCCCGCTGGTGGGCAACTACGACGCGATCACGTTGCTGACCTGGCTGCCCCTGGTCTATGCGGTCGCCTTCATCCTGCTGGAGGGCAAGGCCGCGGTCTGGTCGGCCTGCGTGATCCTGCTGCTCATCGCGGGCGGCTTCGCCTGGCGCCTGGCGGCGCCCACCGGGCATGCGGAGGATGTCGCCCTGCTGTTCAACGTGCTGGCCTCGCATGCCGTCTTCATCGTCTGCCTGACCGGCTGGCTGCAGATGAAGAAGCTGCTGTCGCGCCAGCACGGCGTGGCGCAGCAGCTGCGCGTGCTCGCGGCGACGGATCCTCTCACCGGGCTCGCCAATCGCCGCCAGGCGCTGGCGGACCTCGGTGGATTCGCCGAGCCTTCCGCCCGGGTGCCGCCGCCGGTGGCCCTGCTGTGCGACATCGATCACTTCAAACGCGTCAACGACCAGCTAGGCCATGAAGCGGGCGACCAGGTGCTGGTCGAAGTGGCCGAGGCCCTGCGACGCGCCACCCGCGCGAGCGACCTGGCGGCCCGCTGGGGCGGCGAGGAATTCCTGATCGTCCTGCCGGGAACGCCATTGCCCGAGGCCTTCGAGCTCGCCGAGCGCCTGCGCCAGCGTGTGGCGGCGGCCACCCTGCGCGGGGCCGCCCATTGCCTCGGCGGTGCCACGCTCAGCATCGGCATTGCCGCCCATGAGGCGGAGGAGTCGGTCAACGACTGGCTGCGGCGGACCGACGAGGCGCTGTACCGGGCGAAGAACGCGGGACGCGACCGCTGCGAGGCGGCCTGACCGCCAAGGGTTTGCCCTAGAAGCCGGGCGATCCGCAAGGAACCTATGATGCGCCGGCGCTGATGTAAACGTTTCCATGAGCGCAGAAGAGCGCTTCATGCAGACATCCCGCTTCGAATTCCCGCCCGACTTCGTCTGGGGCGCCGCCACCGCGGCCTACCAGGTCGAGGGTTCGCCGCTGGCGGACGGGGCAGGTCCGAGCATCTGGCATCGCTTCAGCCACACCCCCGGCCGGGTCCAGGGCGGCGATACCGGCGACGTCGCCTGCGACCACTACCGCCGCTGGCCGGAAGACGTGCAGCTGATGAAGCAGCTGGGTCTGAACAGCTACCGGTTCAGCATCTCCTGGTCGCGCGTGCTGCCCGAGGGCCGCGGGAAGGCCAACCCGGCCGGGCTGGCCCACTACGAACGCCTGGTGGACGCCCTGCTCGCAGCCGGCATTGCCCCCAACGTCACGCTCTACCACTGGGATCTGCCAGCCGCGCTGGACGACCGCGGCGGCTGGCTGAACCCGGACGTGGCGGACTGGTTCGGCGACTACGCCGACCTGATGTTCCGCACCCTGGGCGACCGCGTGCCGATGTGGGCCACGCTGAACGAGCCCTGGGTGGTGACCGACGGCGGCTACCTCCACGGCGTGCTTGCGCCCGGCCACCGCAGCGCCTTCGAGGCGGCCATCGCCGCGCGCCAGCTGATGCGCTCGCATGGCCGCGCCGTGCAGGCATTTCGCGCCCGGCTCGGGACGACATCCGACCGACACATCGGCTTGGTCGTGAACATCGAGCCGAAGTACCCGGCCAGCGCCAGCGAGGCCGACCGCGCCGCCACGGCGCGTGCCGATGCCTACATGAACCGCCAGTTCCTGGAACCGGCACTGCTGGGCAGCACGCCGGCCGAACTGCCCGGCATCTTCGGCGAAGCCTGGGTCGACTGGCCGGCCGACGAGCTCGCGCTGGCCCGGCAGCCGCTGGATTTCGTCGGCATCAACTACTACACCCGCGCCGTGGTGCGGGACGACCCGGCCGTCTGGCTCCAGCGTGCCGCGCCGGTGCGCCAGCCGCGGGCGATCCACACCGAGACGGCGTGGGAGGTCTACCCGCGCGGCCTCACCGACGTGCTGGCCTGGTTCAAGGCCCGCTATGGCGAGACGCCGCTGTACGTCACCGAGAACGGCTCGGCCTTCTACGACCCTCCGAGCGTCGAAGGCGACCGGCTCGACGATCCGCTGCGCCAAGCCTATCTGCGCAAGCACCTGCTGGCGCTTCACGCGGCCCGCGAGGCCGGTGTCGACGTGCGTGGCTACTACGCCTGGTCCCTGCTCGACAACCTGGAATGGGCGCACGGCTACTCCAAGCGCTTCGGCCTCGTCCATGTCGACTACGAGACCCAGAAGCGCACGCCCAAGGGCACGGCACAGCTGTACGCGCAGGTCATCGCGAGCCGAGGCCGGTGCCTGGATCCGGCTCCCGCGTCGGCTTCGCCATCGGCGCCGCCCGTGGCCTGAACGCCACACCGGAAAAACCCGCGAGACCATGCTGCCGCCTCCGCCGTCTAATCCGCGTGTAAACGTTTTCGGACGCAGCAAGGCCGTCGCGTCGGAGACCCTCGGCATCCCGGCCGTCCGTGCCCCGACGCGTGCGAGCATCCCGCCCTCGCCCACGAACCGTCGAACCCGAAAGCCGATGGCCACCACGATCAAGGACGTCGCGCGCGAAGCCGGCGTGTCCGTCGCCACCGTGTCGCGGGTGATGAACGGCCACGCGGCCGTCACGCCCGAGACGCGGGAGCGCATCCAGCGCATCGCCGCCGAGCTGCGCTTCACGCCCTCCAGCGCCGCGCGCAGCCTCATCACCCGGCGCACCCACACCGTCGGCGCCCTCCTGCCCGACCTGCACGGCGAGTTCTTCTCGGAGCTGATCCGCGGCATAGACCTGGCTGCCCGCGCCCGCGGCCTGCACCTGCTCGTGTCCAGCTCGCATGACAACGCCGCCGAGGCAGCCGCCGCCCTGCGCGCCATGCACGGGCGGGTCGACGGCCTGCTCGTGATGTCCCCGCACGTGGACGACAGCTTCCTCGGCAACCTGCCCCCGGGGCTGCCCGCCGTGCTGATGAACACCGGCGTCGACGATGCCGAGCACGCGGCCCTGAGGGTCGACAACTTCGGGGGCGCGCAGGCCATGATGCGGCACCTGGTCTCGGCCGGCCACCGCCGCATCGCCTTCATCGCCGGGCCGGCGCACAACCACGAGGCGCAGGAGCGCCTTCGCGGCTACCGCAGCGCGCTGGCCGAGTTGCTGCCCGGCACGCCCGAACTGGTGCTGCAGGGCGACTTCACCGACGCCAGCGGCGAACGCGCGGGCCAGGAGATCCTCGCCCTCGCCCAGCGGCCCGACGCCGTCTTTGCGGCCAACGACATGATGGCTCTCGGCTGCCTCGCCACGCTCAACCGGGCAGGCCTGGAGGTGCCGCGCGACATCGCGCTGGCCGGCTTCGACGACATCCCCATCTGCCGCTACGTGCGGCCGGCGCTCACCACCGTTCGAGTGCCCATCGTCGAACTCGGCGCCCTGGCGCTGGCCGAGCTGGCCACCGCCATCGAGGCCCCACCCGGCCGCGCGCCGGCCCCGCCGCGCACCCTGCGCGCCGAACTGGTCGTCCGCCAGTCCAGCCAGGCGGCCTAGACCGCCCCCATCCGCATCCGCCCGCCCCCAAGAGGAGACAAGCCGTGACACCTACGAGAAAACGTTTTCACCGACACGCCCTCGCCGCCGCCGCGGCCCTGCTGGTGGCCACCGGCGCCGCGCAGGCGCAGGTCTCGACCTCCACCCTGCGAGGCCAGGTGACGCAGGGCACCGCAGCCGCCCAGGCCGGCACCGCGGTGGTCGCCGTCAACAAGGACAACGGCGCCACCTACCGCACCACGACGGATGCCGACGGCGGCTACGTGCTGGTCGGCCTGGCGCCGGGACGCTACGAGATCCGCGTCGGCAACCAGTCGAGCGAGATCGTGACCCTGCAGGTCGGCGAGACGGCCACGCTGGACCTCTCGCTGGGCAGCGCGCAGCAGGTGACCATCGTCGGCACGCTCAATCGCAAGGACGTGAAGGACTCGCAGCTGGGCACCAACGTGAGCCGCCGCCAGATCGAGAGCCTGCCGCAGAACACGCGCAACTTCCTGAGCTCGGCGGACCTCGCGCCCGGCGTGGCCTACGTCCAGCAGACCAACGGCCAGGTCAACCTGCAAAGCGGGGCCCAGGACCGCAACAACATCAACGTCTACATCGACGGCGTCGGCCAGAAGAACAACATCCTGCGCAACGGCGGCTCGGGCATGGACTCGACCCGCGGCAACCCCTTCCCGCAATCGGCGATCGCCGAATACAAGGTCGTCACGCAGAACTACAAGGCCGAGTACGAGCAGCTCAGCGGCGCGGCCATCACCGCCATCACGCGATCGGGCACCAACGAGCTCCACGGCGAGCTCTACGTCGACCGCACCGGGACGAACTGGACCGCCAAGGACCCGTTCCAGGAAGAACGCGAGCGCCAGGGCGTCAAGCGCCCCGACTCCACCCAGACCCAGTTCGGCGGGGCCATCGGCGGGCCGATCATCGCGGACAGGCTGCACTACTTCTTCGCCTACGACGGCAAGAAGATCGACGACTCGCGCCAGGTCATCGTGCAGCATGCCGATCAGTTGCCCAACGCAGGCGTGGTGCCCGGGCTGGTGGCCCAGCAAGGCAGCGCGGTCGATCCCTTCCGCGAGAACCTGTTCTTCGGGCGGCTCGATGCCGACCTGAGCGACGACCAGCGCCTGACCTTCACCGCCAAGGTGCGCGACGAATCCGACAAGACCCCGGAGGACCGCAACCTGAGCGTGCCGAGCAACGAGAAGGACCGGACCAACAACGAGACGCGCATCGACCTCAAGCACGAGTGGAACTTCGGCAGCTTCCTCAGCGAGGCCCGGGTGGGCTACGAGGACTACCAGTGGCACCCGCATGCCGCGCTCGGCGAGCCGCTGGTCAAGTACAAGTACTCGCCGACCAGCCTGCTGAACAACTCGCAGGACGCGATCTGGGTGGGCGGCTCGCCCGACAACCAGAATCGCCGCCAGACGGGCAGCTACGTCTCGGAGGACCTGACGTGGACGGGCGCGAAGGGCCACGTCGTCAAGGGCGGCCTCAAGTTCAAGGCGATGGAGTACAGGCTGTCGGGCACGGCCAATGCGGTCGACGTCGTCGAGACGGTCATCGACCAGGTCACCGGCGAGTCCTACTACGACGGCACGAAATGCATAGGCACCACGCCCACCGACACCGGTGGCGTGCAGTCCACCGACCAGTGCCGCCTCGTGCGCGCGATCGCCCCGGCCGAGGCCAACTTCCGCAACAACCAGATCGGCCTGTACCTGCAGGACGACTGGGACGTGAGCAAGCAGCTGCAGGTCAACCTCGGCATCCGCTGGGACTACGAGACCAACATGCTGAACAACGACTACGTGACGCCGGCCGACCGCGTCGCGGCGCTGTTCGCACCGGACGGTCGCACCATCGGCGGCATCACCGCGCCGCCCGGGCAGACCTACGCCGAGTCGCTCGCCAAGGGCGGCATCGACATCAACGACTACATCGCCACCGGCAACTCCCGCAAGCCGTTCAAGCGCGCCTTCGCGCCGCGCCTCGGCGCCTCGCTGGACGTCTTCGGCGACAGGTCCACGGTGCTGTTCACCGGATTCGGCCGCTCGTACGACCGGACCATGGCGAACCACACGCTCGACGAGCTGCAGAAGAACAGGCAGGCCAACGGCGAGATCTGGCTGATCCGCAACAACTTCAAGATGCCGTACTCGGACCAGTTCACCCTAGGCGTGCGCCAGGCGATGGGCCAGTGGAACACCGAGGCCGCCCTCAGCCTGGTGACGGCGAAGAACCAGTTCGTCTGGTTCGGCGGCAACCGCGATCCCAACGGCGGCTGGGGCACGCAGAGCCCGATCGATCCGCTGTGGGGCGGCCCGAACGGCTACGGCACCCTGGTGCTGGGCGACTTCGTCGGCCAGAACCAGACCACCTCGATCCTCATGAAGGCCGACAAGCCCTACTCGGTCGAATCCGGCTGGGGGCTGACCGTGGCCTACACCTACGCCGATGCGAAGACGACGGCGCGCAACTGGGACGACGACATCTTCGACTGGACGTACGGCCGCGACACGCACGGCTGGAACCCCTCGCGCCTGGTAGACAAGCACCGCGTCGTCGCGGCGCTCGTCACCGACGGCCTGCTGCCCTGGGGGCTGCAGGTCTCGGCCAAGTACACCTGGGCCAGCGGCAGGCCGCGCCAGCTCACCGACTGCTCGGAGGGCTTCAGCCAGTGCGTGTACGTGGCCGCGCCGAGCCGGCGGTTCAACCAGTTCGACCTGGGCGTGGGCCGCGACTTCGGCGTGGGCTTCGGCAGGATCAACGTCCGGGCCGACGTCCTGAACCTGTTCAACACGGCGAACTACGGCGGATTCGACGACTGGGTGGGCGGCCCCGGCAACGCGCAGAACGCCTACGGCGGCGACAACCCCAACCTGAACAAGCCGAACTCGATGCGCGGCCCCATGCGCACCCTGCGCCTCGCGCTGGGCTACAAGTTCTGACCTGATGCGGCCCGTGCCTGCCACGGCCCACGAAGCCGTGGCAGGCTGCTGCATGCCTGAGGATCGATGACTTCCGACCGCTTCCTGCCCATCACCCGCCGCCGACTGCTGGGCGCGGCCTCCGCCGCGGCACTGCTGGCGGCCTGCGGCGCGCCGTCCGCCCGGCGCCCGATGGCCCTTGGAGACGGCCAGGTCCCGGCGCCGCTGTCGGACGAAGCGCTGCTCGACGAGCTCGAGGGGCGAACCTTCCGCTTCTTCTGGGATACCGCCCATCCGGTGACGGGCCTGGTGCCCGACCGCTGGCCGGCCAATCCGCGCATGTCCAGCGTGGCCGCGGTGGGCTTCGGGCTGACGGCGTATCTGGTGGGCGCCGAGCGCGGCCTCGTCACGCGGGTCCAGGCGGCCGAGCGCGTCCGCATGACGCTGGGCTTCCTTGCGAACGCGCCGCAGGGCGATGCCGCGCAGGGCATGGCGGGCTACCGCGGGTTCTTCTATCACTTCCTCGACATGGCCACGGGCACGCGCTTCACGCCCGAGGTGGAGCTGTCGACCATAGACACCGCGCTGCTGATGGGCGGCGTGCTCGCGGCGCAGTCCTACTTCCAGGCCGACGACCCCGTGGAGGCTCGCATCCGCGCGCTGGCCGAGACCCTCTACACCCGCGTCGACTGGGCCTGGGCGCAGCAGCGAGGCGGCCTGATCTGCATGGGCTGGGAGCCCGGCCGCGGCTTCGAGCGCTTCATCGACTACCACGGCTACGACGAGGCGATGCTGCTGTACCTGCTGGCCCTGGGCTCGCCCTCGCATCCGGCGCGCGCGGACAGCTGGGCCGCCTTCTGCGCCGGCTACCCGCGCACCTGGGGCAGCTTCATGGGCCACACGCACCTGGGCGGCGCGCCGCTGTTCTGGCACCAGTACTCGCACGTCTGGGTCGACTTCCGCGGCATCCAGGACGAGTTCATGCGGGCCAAGGGCCTGGACTACTTCGAGAACAGCCGCCGCGCCACGCTCTCGCAACGTGCCTATGCGGCCGCCAACCCGGCCGGCTGGAACGACTACGGTGCCGACGTCTGGGGCCTGACGGCCTGCGACGGGCCCGGTGACATGCGCGCCAGCGACCACCGCGGCCAGTCGCGGCAGTTCCACGGCTACATGGCCCGCGGCGCCGGGTTGGCCGACACCCGCGACGACGGCACGATCGCCCCGACCGCGGCCGCCTCTTCGCTGCCTTTCGCGCCGCGGGAGGTGCTGTCCGCCCTGCACGCCATGCGGCAGCGCTTCGGGGCCCATATCTACGGCCGCTACGGCTTTCTCGACTCGTTCAACACGAGCTGGCGCGACGAGGACGCACGGCCGACCGACGGCCGGCTCGTCCCCGGCTTCGGCTGGGTCGGCACCGACTACCTCGGGATAGACCAGGGCCCGATCGTGGCGATGATCGCCAACCACCGGCAGGACCTGGTCTGGCGGACGATGCGCGGCAATCCGCACCTGAGGCGAGGCCTCGTTCGCGCCGGCTTCAAGGGCGGCTGGATAAGCTAACTTTCAAAGTCTGATGACCCTTCATCATCTTCACCGCCGTCGCCTGATGCAGCTCGCCGCCGTGCTGCCGCTCGCCGGTTGCGGCCGAAGTGGTGAAGGCCAGCGCAAGACCACCCTGCGCTTCTGGGCCATGGGCCGGGAGGGCGAGGTGGCGCACGAGCTGCTCGCCGGCTTTCGCGAGGAGCAGCCGAACATCGAGGTGCGCATAGAGCAGTTGCCGTGGACGGCTGCGCACGAGAAGCTCCTGACCGCCTTCGCCGGCGATGCCACGCCCGA
>CAMLGG010000145.1 GCA_946479475.1 uncultured Ideonella sp.
CGTTCGGCAGCGCCTGGACCGCCAGCGCCGCGGGTGCATCGGCCCGCAACATGGCCAGCACCTTGTCGGGAACGTCGTCGGCCGCGGGGGCCTGCTGCTGCAAGCTCGCGACCGCCTCCGGCCGCGCGCCGTGGATCAGCTCGGGCGCGAGCCGCAGGGCGATGCGGCGCTCGACCTGCTCGAGGTTGGCGCGCGCCATCTGGTGCGCCGGGTCCAGCGCCACTGCGCGGCCAAGCACCGTGGCCGCCTCGTCGTCCAGGCCGTCGAGGGCCAGCGCGTAGCCCAGGTTGTTGAGCAGCCGGGCGTTGTCGGGCTGCAGCGCCACGGCCTGGCGGAACTGCTCGATGGCCTGGTCGAGGCGCTGGTGGCGCACGAACGCCACGCCGGTCGCGGTGTGCAGGTCCGCATCGGCCGGATTGGCGGCGACGGCCCTGCGCCAGGCCTCCAGCGCCTGCGCGCTTCGGCCCTCGGCTTCGTACATGCGGGCGAGCGTCGCGTAGCCGTTGCCTGCCGAGGCGCGGCTGGCGGCATCGACCGTGAGCACAGGCTCCACCTTCCAGGCCGGCGGCGGCGAGGCGCAGCCCATGACGAGCAGGGCAGCGGCCGCCAGCGGCAGCATCGAGACGGCAAGGGCAGCGCGCATGGATCGCTCCTTCAACGCCCGCCGCCGAGCGTCGGCAGCAGCACGCGGTAGACCTGGATCATGGCCGGGCCCATCAGCACGACCATCAGCGAGGGGAAGATGCAGAAGATCAGCGGGAACAGCAGCTTCAGCGCGATCTTGGCGGCGGCCTCCTCGGCCCTCTGCCGCCGGCGCGTGCGCAGCAGGTCCGACTGGATGCGCAGCGAGGCCGCGATGCTGGTGCCGAAGCGCTCGGCCTGGTTGATCATCGAGACGAAGCCGTCGACCTCTTCCACGCCGGTGCGGATCGACAGGTTGCGCAGCGCGCGCTCGCGGTCGCCGCCGGCGCGCAGCTCCAGGTTCACCAGCCGCATCTCGTCGGCCAGGGCCGGGCTCTTGAACTGCATGTCCTCGGCCACGCGGACCATGGCCGCCTCGGTGCCGAGGCCGGCCTCGACGCAGATGGTCATCAGGTCCAGGGCGTCGGGGAAGTTCTCGAAGATCTCGCGCTGGCGCTTCTCGACGAGGCGGCCGAGCACGAGGTTGGGCAGGTAGTAGCCGATGGCCGCCGCCACGAGCAGCACCAGCAGCAGCTTGTTGCCCTTGAGCGAGGAGCCGCTGAGCGCGAAGGCCGCGAAGGCGACCAGCGGCAGGCCCAGCGTCAGCAGCGTCTTGATGCCGAAGAAGGCCGTCGGCGCCGACGGGTTGCGGATGCCGGCGTTGGCGAAGCGCAGCTTGACGCTCGAGCGCTCGAAGCCTTCCTCCGGTGCCGCGAGGTGGCTGATGGGGCGGGTGACTCGCGCCAGCTTCTCCAGCCAGCGTCCGCCGGGCGCCGGGGCATCGCCGGCCAGGGCCTGCAGGCGCTGCCTGGCAGGCTGTGGCCTGAGGGCCGTGGCGAGCCCGAGCACGAAGGCGGCCACCACCACGAAAACCGCGGCGAGGAAGCCGATCTGCATCAGGGTCATTTCAGTACTCCGGTGGCCGGTGTGTGGGGCTTCGACAGGCTCAGCCCGAACGGCGAGACAGGCTTCGACAGCCTCAGCCCGAACGGCGAGACAGGCTTCGACAGGCTCAGCCCGAACGGAGATGTGGTGCCGAAGCCGAACCATTCCCGTCCGTTCGCCCTGAGCTTGTCGAAGGGCCCATGCCGCAAGGGCTTCGACAGGCTCAGCCCGAACGGCGAAGAAGGCTTCGACAGGTTCAGCCCGAACGGGGAGGGGGTGGCCGGGCGCGACGAACGACCAACGCTCCGTTCGCCCTGAGCTTGTCGAAGGGCCCGCAGGCTCAGCCCGAACGGCGAAGAGGACCTGGACATGCGCACGACCGCCACCTCGCCTAGACCCGGATCCGCACGATGCTGCGCATCCACAGGATGCCCAGCACCATCATGAACAGCGCCACGCCCACCATCCGCAGGCCCAGCGGGTCCGTCCAGAGCACCGACAGGAACTTCGGGTTGACCAGGTTCACCATCAGCGCCACGCCGAAGGGCAGGGCGACCAGGATGCGGGCCGACAGCCGCCCCTCCGCAGAGAGCGTGCGCACTTCGCCCAGCAGCTTCAGCCGGGCGCGCACGATGCTGCTGATGTTGTCCAGCAGCTCGGCCAGGTTGCCGCCGGATTCGCGCTGGATCATCACCGCCACCGCGAAGTAGCGGACGTCGGAAAGCGGCACCCGCTGGGCCAGGTTCTCCAGCGCGTCGGGCGCCGGCACGCCGTAGTTCAGCTCGTCCGACAGGATGCGGAAGTCCCGCCCCATCGGCTCGGCCATCTCGTCGCCCACCATGCGGATGGCCGTGGGGAAGGAGTGGCCGGCTCGCATGGCGCGCGCCATCAGGTCCAGCGCCTCGGGGAACAGGTACTCGAAACGCGCGACGCGCTTGGCCCGCTGCGCCGAGAGCTGCCACCACGGCAGCGCCGCCAGCGCCAGCCCCAGCGCCCAGCCCAGCACGGCCGGCCGGCCGAGCAACGGCGGCAGGACCAGCCCGGCGAAGCCCAGCCCCGCCGACAGCAGGATCACCTCGACCGCCGACACGCTCTTGCCCGAGGACTGCACCCAGCGCGAAAGCCTCGTGCCGCCGGCGGTGCCGTCCAGCAGGTCCTGCAGCCAGCCCATGCGCCGGCGCTCCTGCACCCGCTCCAGCGAGACCTCGGTGCGCGACTCCCCGCGCAGCGACGCCAGCCGGTCGGCGATGCGCTTGGCCTGCGGGCTGCGATTGCTCGCCCAGAGGTTGTACAGGCCCTCGAGCGTGAGCACGACGGCCAGGAAGCCCAGCACGGCAAAAAGGGCGAAGGTCGGGTCCATCTGCTTTCCCTTCAGACCGCCACGCGTTGCGGCACGAAGATGCTCTCGGGGACCATGACGCCGTGTGTCACCAGCCGGTCCCAGAAGCGCGGCCGGATGCCGGTGGCGGCGAAGTAGCCCTGCACGGCGCCGTCCGGCCCCACGCCGGTCTGCCTGAAGGCGAAGATCTCCTGCATGGAGACGGTGTCGCCTTCCATGCCGGTGACCTCCTGGATGCTGGTGATCTTGCGGGTGCCGTCGGTCAGGCGGTTGGCCTGCACGATCACGCCGATGGCGGACGCCACCTGCGAGCGCGCCGCGCGCGGCGGCAGGTCCACGCCGGCCATCGCGATCATGCTTTCCAGCCGGGCCAGGGCATCGCGCGGCGTGTTGGCGTGGATGGTCGTCATCGAGCCCTCGTGGCCGGTGTTCATCGCCTGCAGCATGTCCAGCGCCTCGGGGCCGCGGGTCTCGCCGAGGATGATCCGGTCGGGCCGCATCCGCAGCGCATTGCGCACCAGCGCGCGCTGGGTCACCTCGCCTCGGCCCTCGACGTTGGCGGGCCGCGTCTCGAGCCTCACCACGTGGGGCTGCTGCAGCTGCAGCTCGGCCGCGTCCTCGATCGTCACGATGCGCTCGCGGCCGGGGATGTAGCTGCTGAGGATGTTCAGCAGCGTGGTCTTGCCGGAGCCTGTGCCGCCGGAGATCAGGATGTTGATCTTGGCCTCGGCCAGCGCGCCGAGGAACTGCGACATCGGATCCGACATCGACTTGAAGCCGATCAGGTCCGTCATCTTCAGCGGCGTGGCGGCGAAGCGCCGGATCGACAGGATCGGCCCGTCCACCGCCAGCGGCGGGATGATCGCGTTCACCCGCGAGCCGTCGGGCAGCCGGGCATCGACCATCGGGCTCGATTCGTCCACGCGCCGGCCTATGCGAGAGACGATCTTGTCGATGATCTTCATCAGGTGGTCGTCGTCGACGAAGGTCACGTCGGTGATCTCGAGCTTGCCCCGGCGTTCGACGTACACCTGCTTGTAGGTGTTGACCAGGATGTCCGAGACGCTCGGGTCGGCCAGCAGCGGCTCCAGCGGGCCGTAGCCCAGCATCTCGTACTGGATGTCGCGGACCAGGTTGCGGCGCTCGGTCGCGTTGAGGATCAGGTTCTCCTCGATCAGCAGCCGCTCGACCATCTGCCGCAGCTCGTCGCGCAGGCGCTCGGGCGTCAGGCTGTCCATCGCCTCCAGGTCGATGCGCGCCAGCAGCGCCTGGTGGATGCGCGACTTGGTGGCCTGGTAGCCGCGCGCCGAAAGGGCCGCTTCTTCAGCCGACTCGGCAGGCGCCGCGTAACCCGATGCCGCCGCTTCCAGGCGTTCCCTCAAGCTCATGCTTCACTCCCTTTGGACCGGCCGGCGGATCCGCCGCGCATCAGGTTCGACAACCAGCTTCCGCGGCTCCTGGAGACTTCCGGGGCCAGCTGGGCCGCGAACTCGCGCAGCGCCTTGGTGATGGGGCTGTTGGGCGCGATGCGGTCCACCGGCGTACCCTGGTTCACCGAGGCGGCCACCGCCTGGTACTGGTTGGGCAGCACCACCAGGTCCTGCACGCCGAGCGTCTGCCGCAGGTCCGCCAAGGTGAGCTGGCTGTCCTTCTCGTGGCGGTTGACCACCCAGTGGATCTTTCGCGCGGGGTAGTCCAGCGAGCGGAAGACATCCCGCAGGCGCTTGCCGTCGCGGATGAAGGGCAGGGTGAGCTGCAGCACCGCGTAGACGCCGTCGCTGGTGTCCAGCGCCTGCAGCGTCACCGCGCTCAGCGAGCGGCCGGCGTCGACGATGACGAAGTCGAAGCACTCGCGCGCCAGCTTCAGGATGGCCTGCACGTGATCCGGCTGCACCTCGGCGGCCGCAGCGGGGTCTTCCGGCGCCGCCAGCACCCACAGGCCGGGCGCGGCCTTGAGCATCGCGGCCATCAGCAGGTCGCGGTCCATGCGGCCGATGTTGCGGGCCACCTCGGCCACGTGGCTGGTGGGCGTCTCGCTGCTGACGAACAGCGCCGCGTCGCCGAACTGCAGGTTCAGGTCGATCAGCGCCACGCGGCGCTCGCCGTGGGCCGCCAGCACGTGGGCCAGGTTGGCGGCCAGGAAGGTGGCGCCGCTGCCGCCCTTGCAGGAGATGAAGGACAGCACCTGCCCCTGCTTGACTTCGGCCGGCACCGCCGCGGCGGCGGTGCGCTTGCGCATCAGGCGGCCCACCGAGGCGGCGATCGCGCTGTCCAGCGCCGGCGCGGGCAGCACCTCGCGCACGCCGGCCCGCATCATCCGCATCAGCACGTTCGGCTGCAGGTCGGAGCTGACGAGGACGTAGTCGATCTCCGGGTGGTTGCTGGCCAGGGCCTCCAGCGCGTCCAGGTCCTCCGGGCCGGTCGTCTCGGCCAGCACCAGGTCGGGCCGGATGCCGTTGACGAGCACGTTGACGTGGCGCAGCTGCTGCGTGTGGGCCTCCACCACCGGGGCGGGCGAGAGCGTCGCCAGGGCCTGGGCCCAGGCCTCGGCGTTGACGACGCGGGGGGTGATGATCTTGATCTTCATGGAGCGATCGCCTTCATGAGCACACCGCGTTGCCGGAGCTCTGCATGTGCTCGCGCGGCAGCGTGGTGGTGAAGGCGGGCAGGTCGAGAGTCAACGGCATGAAAGGGATGATGGCGTCGTACTCGTAGCCCGTGAGCGAGACCCGCACCGCCTTGCAGGTCGAAACCGTGCAGGTGTTGTCGGCCGCGGGCGGATTGAGGTAGTCGATGACGATGTTGGAGTTCTGCAGGGCCGGCAGGCGCTCCCTCATGCGCGTCTTGATGTTCGGTTCGTTGAGGTCGCACACCACCGCCAGGCGGGCGCCCAGGCGGGTCGCCTCGGTGGCCGCATTCCACGTCCACAGCAGCCGGCCCATCTCGACCACGCCGAGCAGCAGGGTGAAGAAGACGGTGCAGACGAGGGCGAACTCCACCGCCGCCACGCCTCGCTGCCGGGCCGCCTGTCGCTTCATAGCTGGGCCCTCAGCAAGGCGGTGATGCCGTTGAAGTCCAGGTCCGGGATCACGTAGGTCACGGCCGAGAAGAACTCGTAGCCCTGGATGCTCACCGAGACCAGGTTGATCACGCCCGCGCCGGTGGGCTGGGCGAGGTGGGTCGAGGGGCAGGAGATCGCGTCGCAGAGCACCACCATCGTGCTGTCCAGGCCTGGCGCGACGGCCGTGCCCGAGCAATCGAGGTTGCCGTAGATGGCCAGGCAGGTCGCCTCGGCCTGGATGGCGGTGTCGCCGGGGCCGTGCTGCGAAAGATGCCGGGCCGCGTCGCGCACCGTCTTGGCCAGCGAGTTGTAGGTGTAGATCGCCCGGCCCAGCTCGCTCGCGCCGAAGGCCATGGCCAGCAGGATCGGCAGCACGAGCGCGAACTCCACCAGCGCGCCGCCGCGGTGGCGGCTCGTGGTGCGGGTGGGGTGGAGCAGGCGCATGGTCGTCAGGCCCTCACTGCACCAGCGAGGGCACCAGCGGACCCTGGGCGCTGTCGTCGCCGGTGATGCCGGAGCTCGCGCAGGGGCTGCCCGGGGTCTTGGCCAGGCCGAGGTACTCGAAGTGCGTGTTGACGTTGCCGCCCGACTCCTTTCGGTAGGTGTCCAGCAGCAGCACGCAGCCGTAGGCGCGGATCGGCGCGTACTGGCCGCCGCCCTGGAAGTTCGTGCAGTCGACCATGGGCACGACGACCAGCCGGCGGTCGGCGCCGCTGTCGGTGTGCTGGGCGACTGTGCTGTTGTGGTACGGGTTCGAGTAGAACCCGGCCTGGGTGCTCAAATGGGAGTTGCGCGCCGCCTTGAAGTTCGGGTTCCCGCTGACGTCGGTGCCCGCATAGGCATCCTTGCGCGAAGCCCAGGTGGTCCCGTCGTAGGCCTGGCCGGTGTAGTCCGGCGGCGCATCGGTGATGTTGGGATTGCCGCCGCCATCCTTGTAGACGCCGAAGCGCGAGTTGAAGGCGCCTTCCATCTTGCTGACGTTGCCGTTCTGGCCCACGCAGCCCGGCGGCGTGTTGGCGCCGGTCTTGGGGCAGGAGCCGGTGATGGGCGCCGGCAGGCTGCATTGCCCGGTGCCCTTCATCACGCAGGCGATCTCGTTGGCGCCGCCGCCGGGGCAGCCCGGCGTGGTGCTGTTCGGGTCGAAGTCCAGCCAGCGGAAGTTGCCGGTGTAGTTCGCGTTGCCGCCGCTCTCCTTGAAATCGACGCCGTACCAGGTGCCCTTCACGTAGCCGTACTCGGGCGGCGAGCCTCCCGTCTGCGTGCACAACCCCATCGGCACCGCGCAGTTCGATTGCGAGGGCGCCAGCGTGGCGGTGGCCATGGCCTTGACCGTCTGGTCGCCGAAGCCCATCACCTGCATCAGGTAGGGCGTGATGCCGGTGCGCTGCAGGGTGCAGCGCACGTACTTCGAACTGCCGCTCGGGTTGCTCACCGCCTTGATCCACGGCCCGTTCAGCGAGGTGGCGAACTCGACCGTGATGTCGGCGGTGGCGATGTTGCTGTTCTGGAAGTCCACCTTGTTGCGGGCGCCCACCGTCTGGCCGGCTGCATCCGCCTCGACGAAGGACGCCTGGCTGATCGCCGGCGAGCCGGTGAGGTTGTAGCTCGCGGCCAGGGCGCAGCCGTCGGAGGCGTTCTGCAGCTCGGTCTTGGTGAGGTAGAGGTGCCCGCCGTCGATGGCCAGGCCGACCATGCCGGCCAGCACCACGATGGTCAGGCCGACCACCACCGCCACCGCGCCGCGCTGCTTCTTCAGGCAATGCCTCATGGCCGTCTCCTCACGTGCTCACTGGAGCCCCTCGCCCGACGAGTACGTCGGCCGATCCCCCGAGGGGATGCGGGCCGGCTTGGGAGCGGCCCTGCGCTCGGCCCGCCAATAGGGGGTTGACCAGGATGTCTCACTGCATCACTGGCCCGAACCGCCGCCGCCCACGTTGATCACGGTCGAGGGCGCCGGCGTCTTGCTGGACTCGCGCAGGCTGTCCACCGCCCCGCGAACGAGGCGGCCCTCGGTGGTCGGCACCGAGGTGCCGTTGCGCCGGGCCGCCGCGGGGTCCATGGCCTGCTGGGCCTTGATGATTCGCATCGAGTCGCCCAGCTGGGCATCGGTGTTGGGCGACGCCGTGGCGGCGCAACCGGCTTGCAGGGCGACCGCGGCGGCCGCGCCGCACAGGGCGAGCAGGGATCTCATTTCTTGGCCTCCGTGGGGGTCGTGTCGAAGCCACCGGTAGCGGCGCTTCCCGCAGGCTTGCTCTCGTCGGACGCGGGCCGCTCGCCCTCCATGCGGCCCTTCCAGATCAGGTCGCTGCGGGTCGGCGGCACGTAGTTGTCGGTCGGCAGGCGGTAGTCCGGCGGCAGCGGCTTGACCAGCCGCGGCGTGATCACGAACACCAGTTCCGACTTGTCGGTCTGGAACTCGGTGCTGCGGAACAGGGCGCCCAGCACCGGGATCTCGCCGAGGAAGGGGAAGGCCTTGACGTTGGTCGTGGTGTTGTTCTTGATCAGGCCGCCGATGGCGAAGCTCTGGCCGTCCAGCAGTTGCACCGTCGTCTCGGCCTTGCGGGCGGTGAACGAGGGCAGCACGGTGCTGAAGTTGCCGCTGCCGATCACCACGCCGGCGGCGTTGAGCTCCGAGACCTCCGGCCGCACCTTGAGGTTGATGCGGCCGCCGCCCATCACCGTGGGCGTGAACTTGACCGAGATGCCGAACTCCTTCTCGTCCAGCGTGATCGTGCGGCCGCCGCCGTCGGCCGTCTGGATGATAGGGATCAGGATCTTGCCGCCGGCCAGGAAGCTGCCGGTCTGGCCGCTGATGGCCATCACCGTCGGCTCGGCCAGCACCTTGACCAGGCCGTCGGTCTTCTGCATGTTCAGCGCGGCGTTCGTCACCCCCTTGGCCGGGACGGTGCCGTAGGTCGTCGTGTAGACCGGCCGGCCTTGCGCGTCGTAGGTGACGGTGACGTTGCCGCCCTGGGTGACGGCATTGGAGTTGCCCGCCGAGACCGAGCCGGTCACCGTGCCGCCCACCACCGTGCCCACGCTGCTCAGCGGCACGTTGTTCGGGCCGGTGCCCGAAAGGTTGGTCACCACGCCGGCGCCGCCGCCGAAGATGCCCGAGAGGAAGCGCATCGCCTCGCCCTTGTCGCCGACGTAGGCGCGCGAGAAGTCGATGCCGAAGCTGTCCAGCAGCGATTTCGAGATCTCGGCGACCTTGACCTCCAGCATCACCTGCTGCGGCGCGCCCACCTCGAGCATGTTGACGATGCGCGAGTTCTTGCCCGCCCCGCCCCCTCCGGCGCTGTCCTTGGCCTGGCCGCGCACGAACGCGTTGGCCAGGTCGGTGACGCGCGCCAGCGCCTCGGCGTCGCTGACCTGCCCCGTCAGCACCACCGAGTCGAAGGCCGGCGTGACGGTGATGCCCTTCTCCTCGGGCATGAGCTGGTTCAGCACGGCGCGCAGGCCGCTGGTGTCCATGCCCACCACCACGTCGAAGGCGGTGCAGCGGCCGCTGCGGTCCAGCATCACCACGTTGGTCGAGCCCACCGTCTTGCCGAGCACGAAGATCTCGCTCGGGCCGAGCAGCAGCACGTCCACGTCGGCCACGCCGGGGCGCAGGTTCAGCGTGGGAGCCTTGACCGACTCGTCCTTGGCCATGGCCTCGGGCGCATCGCTGGGCTTGGCGGCGCGCGCGTTCTCCGGGTTGCCCAGCAGGATGCGGGCGACCGGCGAGGGCGGCCGGATGACGGTCGACTTGCCCACCGAGACGTTGACGACCGGCGCGATGTCCAGCCGCTCGCAGGGCGCCTGGTTCGTCTCGGCCACGGGGGCGGGCAGCGGGGCCTTCGCGGCGGTCTTGGCGGCGGCGGTGCGCGTCGGCTGCGCCGTGGCCGCCGGGGCCGGGGCGAAGGCCGCGGCCAGGCTGGCCGCCAGGCAGGCCCGGGCCCAGCGGGCCGGGGTGCGGATGGGTGTGGACTGCAAAGTGGCCTCCCTCGCGAGGTTCGGTTTAGGTAGGTCGTTGTTCTCAGGCAAATGTGGCTTTGCCACCTTGTTTGACCCCTGGGGCGGGAATGACGCAGTCATTTCCTGGGGGGCCTTAGAAGCATTCGACGACCTTGGTCGTCCCGCGGATCACGTCCACGCAGTTGGCCGACCGCTGGGCCGGCGCGGGCGCGGCGGCCACCACGGGTGCCGACACGCGGCGCACGGGCGCGGGCACAGGCGCCGGCGCAGCGGCCGGAGCCGGAGTGGCCAGGCCCAGAAGCTCCGCCTTGGTGATGCCGGTGGTCGCGGCGGTCTTCTGCTCGGCCTGGTTGCGCAGCACCAGCGACAGCGTGCCGACGCTGCGCGCCAGGTCCAGCATCTCGGCCTGCTCGGGCGTGAGCTCCAGGGTGACCGCGTTCACCACCTTGGGCTTGGTGGTGTCGCGGTCGGCCTCCTGCGCCACGGCGAGCACCAGGATGCGATCGAGCACGATCTTCGAGATGGTGCGGTCGCGGTCGTTGTTCTTGGCGCCTTCGCCCTGGGTGTTGACCATCACGTCGACATAGGTGCCGGGCAGGGCGAAGCCGGCGACGCCGACCACGTCGTTGACCCGCACGGTCATTGCGCGCTTGCCTTCTGCCACCACGGCCGACAGGCCGCCCTTCGTGCCCACCGGCGCCAGGCGCGATTCGAGGATGGGCTCGCCGCGCTGCATCGCGTCGCGCGCCACCCGGCCGACGAGCTTCTCGGCCTCGGTCGCGGCGCCGGGCGGGATGCTGTTCACCGGCCAGTCGGTCATGCGCACCTGCTCGGCGGATATGCGGCCGCCCAGCTCGATGTCGACATTGGCCACCGCGATCTGGTTGCGCTTGCCGCCTTGCTGCTGCATCCAGCGCGCCGCGAAAACCACCGCCGCCAGGCCGGCGACCACGGCGATGAACAGCATCAACAGGCCTCTAGATCTCATGGGACGACTCCATCTCGTTTGAATCCGCGGCGGCGCCCTCGGCTCGGGAGAAGGCGTTGCCGTAGTAGGCAGCCCAGGCCCAGTCGAGCAGCTCGGGCGTCAGGGCGGCCGGCTGGCCCAGGTAGGCGGCACGGCAGGTCAGCAGGTGCAGCAGGTCGCGCGGCTGGCAGGCCAGCATCGGACGGTGGTCGCGGCCGTGGCCGCGCTTGACGAGGTGCTCGTAGGCCGAGGCGTCGAAGGCCAGCCCGGCCTGCGCGCAGGCCGCTTCGAAGATGCGGCGGAAGCAGGGCTCCGGCAGCTGGCCGACCTTGATCTTGTGGCCCAGCCGCCGAAGGAACGCGCCGTCGGAGAAATCGCCCGGCTTGAGGTTGGTGGCGAACACCAGCACCAGGTCGAAGGGGATCTGGAACTTGCCGCCGTTGCGCAGCATCAGGTAGTCGTGCCGATGCTCCATGGGCACGATCCAGCGGTTCATCAGCTCTTGCGGCTGCACCCGCTGGCGGCCCAGGTCGTCGACGATGAACAGGCCGTTGTTGGCCTTGAAGTGCGGCGGCGCCTCGTAGTAGCCGGCGCGGGCATCGAAGCTCAGGTCCAGCATCTCCAGCGTCAGCTCGCCCCCGGCGATGACGACCGGCCGCTGGCAAGGCACCCAGCGGGCGTCGGGGCGGGCGCGGCTGTCGAGGGCGGAGGTGGCGAAGGCCGCGGGCGAGGGCTGCGCACGGTGCCAGTGCGGGTCGAAGACGCGGATCACTTCGCCATGCACGAGGATGGCGTGCGGCACCGCCACGCTGCCGCGCAGCAGCCGCTGCAGGCTGGCGGCGAGGAAGGTCTTGCCCGAGCCGGAAGGGCCGTGCAGCAGGATGGGCTTGGCCGAGTTCATGGCCGTGCCGAGCTGGTCCACCCACGACATCGGCAGGTTCAGGTCGGCGAGCGCGGCGTGCACGTCGGCCGCGGTGTAGTGCTGCTGCGAGATCGACTGCGCACGCACCTGCTCGGTGTAGGCCTCGAGCGGCACCGGGGCCGGGCCGACGTACTGGTTGCGCGTGGACCATTCGGCCGCGCGCTGCCGGCCGCCCTGGGTGAGCTCGTACTGCACGTCGGCCTCGTGCTGGCCGCGGCGCACCACCTCCACCAGGCTCTCGCGGCGCATGAACTGGCACAGCGACTCGACGACCGCCGCCGACAGGCACAGGTGCTGCGAGAGCTCGGTCAGCTTCGTCAGGCCGAGCTGGAACATCACCTTGGCGCACAGCTCGACGAGGAAGCTGGCGGGCAGGCCGGTTTCTTCCTGGGTCAGGGGGGCTCGGGGGAGAGAAGGGATTTCGTCACGCGGCAGAGCGGGCCGCGAAGCGTGGGGGAAAGGCACCAGGGTCATGCTCGTCGTCCCCGCTTGGTGGTGGCTGATGGCCTCAATGGGCCAGCCCCCATCCCTTCAGAAGAATCACCTGCAGCGCGCAGCCGGCCGCGATGGCGACTGCATAGGGCAGGCGGCCGTGGCTTCGGGCAGGTGCTGGAACGCTTGCCCCGCTGCCGGCGCTGGCACGGACCAGCGTGTCGGTCAGCATGAAGCGCAGGTTGCTCATCGTGAGCCCCAGCGAGCGGGTCCACAGCGCCATGCCGAGCGCCAGGAGCCCGCCGCAGACCATGGTCAGCAGCACCACGCCCACCATGGGGCGCGCGCCGAACCAGACGCCGAGCATGGCCACCAGCTTCACGTCGCCCGCACCCATCACCTTGAGCAGGTGGAAGGGCATGAACATCGCGAAGCCGGCGAGCAGGCCGAGGAAGGCCGCCCATGGGCCGATGGCGCCGTACCAACGGGCGAACAGGCCGTCGCCCTCGTAGGCGAAGACCTGGAAGGCGAAGCCGAGGGCGATGCCGGTGAGCACCAGCCAGTTCGGGATGCGCCGGCTGCGCAGGTCGGTGGCGACTGCGATGACGAGCAGGCCAGCCAGCATCAGCAGGCTCGCCTTCTCGCCCAACAGGGTTTGCCACATGTCTGTCTCTCCCATCGTCTGTGTTGGCGGAGCCGCGCGATCGCGCGGCTCCGGATCGCCTGTCAGGTCGGGCAGGTGGCGGCCGTTCCGCCGAGACCGACGACCACGTCGTTGAACGTGTTGCAGAGCTCCTTACCGACCACCGTGACGGCGGCGATGATGGCCACGGCGATCAGCGCGGCGATGAGGCCGTACTCGATGGCGGTCACGCCTTCTTCGTCGCGGGCAAAGGCTTGGATGGACTTGATGATTTGCATGGCTCTCTCCTGAAGTGATGAAGACACCGCCGGGTGGGACCGGCCTCGTTGCGTAACCGATCCGAGAGGGGCCGGATCCACACCCTGCAGGCCTGTTGCGAAGACGCCGGCCTGCGATTCGCGTCGAACCTAGGAATTCAGCGCGGCCACGATCGCGTCGCTCCACGTCGTGTAGACAACCTTGAGCGAATCGCCGAACGCCGTGAAGACCCCGACGCATGCAACGACGATGAGCGCGGCCAGCAGTCCGTACTCGATCGCCGTTACACCGCTCTCGTCCTGCCACCACGCCAGGGCGGCAGAACCGAAGCGGCCGGTGGTGATGGAAGTCGTCGAGCCCATGTCGTCACTCTAGGCAGCGGGCTCTTCGCGCACATCCGACGATGCGCCCGTCGCGGCCCCGGATTCCCCTCCCACCTGCCTGG
>CAMLGG010000146.1 GCA_946479475.1 uncultured Ideonella sp.
CTGATGGAAGACCGCGCGACCCTGCGCATCTCCAGCCAGCACATGGCCAACTGGCTGCTGCACGGCGTGGTGAGCAAGGCGCAGGTGCGCAACACCCTCAAGCGCATGGCCAAGGTGGTGGACCAGCAGAACGCCGGCGATGCCGCCTACCAGCCCATGGCCGGGCGCTTCGACGAATCCAAGGCCTTCCAGGCCGCCTGCGACCTCGTCTTCAAGGGCGTCGAGCAGCCCAGCGGCTACACCGAGCCGCTGCTGCACGCCTGGCGGCTCAAAGTGAAGGCCGCCTGAGCGTCAGGCCCTTGGGCCTGGGAGGCTCCGCCTCCTAGGCCCAGAGCACCGGCTTGCGGCTGCCGACCCAGCGCTCGTAGTTCGCCGCGTAGAGCTCCTCGATCCGGTTGCGCTTGACCTTGAAGGTCGGCGTGATCACGCCGTTGTCGACCGTCCACGGCTCGGTGACGACGACGATGCAGTCGAGCTGCTCGTGTGGGTCGAGGGCGGCGTTGATGGCTTTCAGGTGGGCGGCCAGCGAGGCCTCGAGGTCGCCGCGGCCGCCATTGGCCGCAGCCTTGGCGGCCTCCACGTTCAGCATCACGATGCCCAGCGGCTGGCCGAGGTTCGCGCCGGTCACGCAGCAGGCCTCGACCGAGGTGTGCATCACCAGCTTGTCCTCGATCGGCGCCGGGGCCACGTACTTGCCCTTGCTCGTCTTGAACAGGTCCTTGACGCGGCCGGTGATGCGCAGGTTGCCTTCGCCGTCGAGCTGGCCCTTGTCGCCGGTGTGCAGCCAGCCGTCCTCGGTGAGGGCCTGCCGGGTCAGCTCCGGCTCCTTGAAGTAGCCGAGCATCAGGCCCGGGCTCTTGACCTGGATCTCGCCGTTGGCCGGGTCGATGCGGCTCTGCACGCCGCGGTAGGGCACGCCCACGGTGCCGGGCCGCGGAACGCCGAGGAGCGTGGCATGGCTGACGCCGCAGTTCTCCGTCATGCCGTAGACCTCGATCAGGGGCAGGCCGAGGCGCTCGTACCAGCGCAGCAGCTCAGGCGGCATCGGTGCGGCCCCACCCGCGGCGAGCACGCACTTGTCCAGGCCCAGCGCGCCCAGCACCTTCTTGCGGACGATGCCGCCGAGGATCGGGATCTTCAGCAGCCGCTCCAGCTTGGCCGGCGGCATCTTGGCGTTCACGCCCTGCTGGAACTTCACCCACAGCCGCGGCACCGAGAAGAACACGGTCGGCCGCGCGCGCTGCAGGTCCTGCGTGAAGGTCTCCAGGCTTTCGGCGAAGTACACGTGCATGCCGGTGGCCAGTTGCCCGTGCTCGATCAGCGTGCGCTCGGCCACGTGCGAGAGCGGCAGGTAGCTCAGCATCCGCGTGTTCTCGTCGATCTTCTCCACGCGGTCGAGGGCGGAGAGGATGGACCACGCGAAGGTCCCGAAGCTGTGCATCACGCCCTTGGGCATGCCGGTGGTGCCCGAGGTGTACATGATGGTCGACAGCTCGTCGGCCGGGCGGGTGGGCTCGCCCTGCAACGGCGCGGCCCGGGCGAGCACTTCATCCCACTGGGCGTAGTCGTTCGGCGGCGCGAGCGGGGTGGCGATGCAGGGCAGGCCGGCGGGAATGCCCGCCTTCATCTGCTCGAAGCCATCGAGCTTGCCGACGAACAGCAGCCTGGCCTCGCTGTGGGTCAGGATCTGGCGGATGGTCTCGGCCGCGAGCGTCGGGTACAGCGGCACCGAGACGTGGCCGGAAAGCCAGATCGCGTAGTCGCACACCAGCCACCAGGCCGTGTTCTTCGACAGCAGGGCGATCGCCGAGCCGGGCGGGAAGCCCTGCGCCTTCAGGTGGCCGGCGAGGCGCCGGGCCTGGTCCATCACCTCGCGCCAGGTGAGCTCGCGCACCACGCCGCCGCCCATGGGCTGGGTGTAGGCGATGCGGTCGGGCGCCGTTCGCTCCCAGTGGTAGAGACGCTGCAGCGCGAGGGCCGAATCCGGCACGGGCAGGCCGAAGGAGATGTCGTTGGAGCTCATCGCGGGCACCGGGAGGGACAGGACCATTCAGGTTAGCCAGCCCCATGCGCACCGGGCATCGGCGCGAACCCTCACCGCATCGGCGTCAGCGCAGGAATGCGTCGTAGCCGGTCTTCAGGATCAGCGCCCCGACCACCACGATGAACACCACACGTACGAAGCCGGCGCCGTGCTTGAGCGCCAGCCGCGTGCCGATCAGGCTGCCGGCCACGTTGGCCACGGCGAGCACCAGCGCCACGGTCCACCACACGTGGCCGGTCCAGGCAAAGAGCACGAGTGCGGCGAGATTGGTGGAGGTGTTCAGCAGCTTGGCGGCCGCCGAGGCATGCAGGAAATCGAAGCCCAGCAGCCGGACGAAGAGGAAGACGAAGAAGCTGCCGGTGCCCGGGCCGAAGAAGCCGTCGTAGCAGCCGATGGCCAGCCCGATCGCGGCCGCCACCAGGCGCTCATGCGCCGCGGCATAACGCGGCGCATGGTGGCGTCCCAGGTCCTTGCGGGCCAGGGTGTAGAGCAGGATCGCGAACAGGATGACGGGCAGGGCGCGCCGCAGCATGGACGCATCGACCTGCGTCACCGCCCAGGCCCCCACGAAGCTTCCGCCCAGGGCCGCCGCCATCGCCGGCACCATGGTGGCCGCCGTCAGCGAAACCCGCCGCGTGAACTGGACCGCCGCCCACGCCGTGCCCCAGATCGCGCCACCCTTGTTGGTGCCCAGCAGCGTGGCCGGCGCAGTGCCCGGGTACGTCGCAAACAGTGCCGGCACCAGGATGAGCCCCCCACCCCCGACGATCGCGTCGATCAGGCCAGCGAACAGCGATGCAAACGCGACAACTACGAGGTCAAGCATGGACTGCAGTCAGAGTCCCGCCCGTTACGCCGGAGCGGGGGGCCAGACGGCCGACGGGCCGCCCCTAGGCCGTCGCTCCCCCTCGGGGGGACGGGCTCGGCGCAGCCGAGACCTTGGGGGCCAGTTTCCCGCCGCCGCTCCCCCTCGGGGGGGCGGGCTCGGCAACGCCGAGACCTTGGGGGCAAAGGAAAAAGCAAAGGGCGCCAGCGGTTGGCTGGCGCCCTTGCATTCTTGCATGGTCACTCTCGCGGCCGTCGGGGTGGGGGCTCGCGGGGGCCTTTGACGTGTTGTGGTGCTTGGCCCGGACTTTGTCTCCTCGGACCCCCTTCGATCACGCACTCGCACAGGGCGGTGTCGACCGAAAGTGGGCGCACTATAAGGGTGCGCAATCATTCTTCACATCCGTGCTTTCCCCGTGCCGTTTGGGTTACCCCAGCGCTCCCGACGGCTGGGCCAGCAGCCACTCGGCGGCCCGCTCGGCGATCATCAGCGTCGGGGAGTTGGTGTTCCCGCTGGTGATGGTGGGCATGACGCTCGCATCGGCGATGCGCAGGCCCTGCACGCCACGCACCCGCAGGCGGGCATCGACGACGGCCATCGGGTCGCCTTCGCGTCCCATCTTCGCCGTGCCGACCGGGTGGAAGATGGTCGTGCCTATGTCGCCGGCCAGCCGGGCCAGCTCCTCGTCGGTCTGGTACTCGACGCCCGGCTTGACCTCGAGCGGCCGGTAGCGGGCCAGCGCGGGCATCGAGGCGATGCGCCGTGTCAGTCGCAGCGACTGCGCAGCCACCTCCCGGTCGCCCGGCGTGGAGAGGTAGTTGGCGAGGATCGACGGAGCCTCCTCGGGATGCGGCGAGGTGATGCGGACCCGGCCGCGTGACTCCGGGTTGAGGTTGCACACGCTCGCGGTGAAGGCGTTGAAGCCGTGCAGCGGCTCGCCGAAGGCATCCAGCGACAGCGGCTGCACGTGGTACTCCAGGTTCGCGTGCTCCCGGCCGGGGTCCGACCGGGTGAAGGCCCCGAGCTGCGAAGGCGACATGCTCATCGGCCCGCTGCGCCGCAAGGCGTACTGCATCCCGATCATCGCCTTGCCCCACCAGCTGGCGGCCAGGGTGTTGAGCGTCTTCACCCCTTCGACCGCGAACACGGCGCGGATCTGCAGGTGGTCCTGCAGGTTGGCGCCGACACCGGGCAGCTCGACCTGCGGCGCGATGCCGTGCGGCTGCAGCCATTCCCCCGGCCCGATCCCCGAGCGCTGCAGGATCATCGGCGTGCCGACCGCGCCGGCGGCCATCACCAGCTCGCCGCGGCAACGCGCGGTGATGGTCGCGCCGCCGCCCAGGGGCAGCACCTCGACGCCGGCGGCGCGCGGGCGGCCGTCCGGCCCAGGCTCCAGCAGCAGCCGGCCGACGGTCGCGCCCGTCCAGACCTGCAGGTTGGGCCGCGAGATCACGGGGCGCAGGAAGCCCTTGGCCGCGTTCCACCGGATGCCGGCGCGCTGGTTGACCTCGAAGTAGCCCACGCCCTCGTTGTCGCCGCGGTTGAAGTCCTCGGTCGCCGGGATGCCGGCCTCCTGCGCGGCGGCGGCGAAGGCATCCAGCACGTCCCAGCGCAGCCGCTGACGCTCGACGCGCCATTCGCCGCCCGGCCGCGCGCCGGTGCGGTCGAAGCCGGGCGCGGCGTGCATTGCGTCCTCGCCGCGCCAGTGGTCCTCGTGGCGCTTGAAGTAGGGCAGGCAATGCTCCCAGCGCCAGTTGGCGTCGCCCACCTCCTCGGCCCAGCCGTCGTAGTCCCGGGCCTGGCCGCGCATGTAGATCATCCCGTTGATGCTGGAGCAGCCGCCCAGCACCTTGCCGCGCGGATAGCGCAGCCGCCGGCCGTTCAGGCCCGGGTCGGCCTCGGTCTGGTAGAGCCAGTCGGTGCGCGGGTTGCCGATGCAGTAGAGGTAGCCGACGGGGATGTGGATCCAGACGTAGTCGTCGGCGCCGCCGGCCTCGATCAGGAGCACGCGGCGCTTGCGGTCGGCCGACAGCCGGTTGGCCAGCAGGCAGCCGGCCGTGCCGGCGCCGACGATGATGTGGTCGTAGATCGGGCTGTCGCCTTCCACCGGGTGCGCTCCTTCGGGCTGGAAGGCGACATTCTCAGCGCACCGGGCCCGGCCCGGAGATGTCGTCGAACAGCCGGTACCAGTCCAGCCGCCGCGTGAGCGCCATCACCGCTGCCAGCAACACGAACAGGCCGAGTGCGCCGACCACCAGCGAGGTCTGCTCGCGCGTCAACAGCACGTACATCAGCCCGTACAGCGCGGCCAGTGCGGTCCCGAAGGCAGCCCCGCCACGCCAGCCGCCCAGCAGGTGGCTGCCGTAGTGGGCCAGGACGCCCGCACAACCCAGGCTCGCCGCCGCGTAGGCCCATTCGAACGGCAGGTGCTCCGACAGGGCCAGCAGCAGCAGGAAGAACAGGCTCAGCGCGAGCCCCACCAGCGCGTACTGAACCGGGTGGATCCGGCGCACGCGAGAACGGGCCAGGATCTCGGTCAGGGCCACGGCGACGAAGGTCAGCAGCACGAACAGCAGGCCGTACTTGATCGCCCGGTCGGCCAGGACGTACGGGTTGACCGGGTCGATGAAGGAGACGGCGAGGCTGTCCAGGCAGTTCGTGCCGGCCCTCTCCACGAGGCTGTCTTCGTTCGTGCCGGACGGGCTCGTGTCGCCCGCGCACAGCGGCTTGCCCTGCGCAAGATCGCGCGATGCCGGGCTGGCGAGCTCGGACACGCGCCACGTGGCGCGGAACCCGCCTTCGGCGACTTCGCGCTCGGCCGGCAGGAAGCGCCCGCCGAAGGACGGATGCGGCCAGTCGGCACGCAGGTTCCACTCGGTCTGGCCGGCGGCAGGCACCAGGTCGAGCCGCCCGGTACCGCGCAGGTCGAGCGTCACATGGGCCCTGAGCGGCTCGTTGGCCGGCCGCTCCGCCACGAGGGCATGCAGGCCGTTCGCGTACTTCGCATGGCCGGTGCCCGCGATGACGCGCTGCGCCTGCCCATCGAGCCGCACCTCGGCGCTCTGGACCCCACGCGTGTCGGTGAGGGCCAGCAGCAGCTCGACGGGCTCGCAGGCCAGGCGCGAGCCACGCACGTTGCGGGTGGGCTCCAGCGCGGCGAGGTTGCTCCAGTCGGCGTCGAAGCCCAGCCGGCCGAGGTAGCCGTTGACCTTGAACAGGCCGCGGTAGCGCGTCTCCGCCAGGGCCTGGCCGGCCACCTGCAGCCGGGTGGCGGCAGCGTCCAGCGCGAACTCGCGGCGCTGCGTCTCCTGCCGGCGATCCTTGCCCTCGCCGAGCTCGAGTTCCCATTCCTCCGTGCAGCGCCGATGCAGCCACGGCCCCAGCACGGCCTGGGCTCCGGCCTGCGATTGCTGCACGCTCTGGATGGCCTCGAGCTGGCGGCCGCGGCGCTCGTCGACCAGCCAGCCGATGCGGGCCAGCACGAGGATCAACACGCCGACGATGGCGCCAATGGCCATGAGCTTGGCCCAGGGTGACTGCGACAGGGGTTTCACGAGCCTCCTCCTCCCAAAGGGAAACGATGAAGCCGCGAAGGCTCGCGCCCCGCGGTGAAGCGGCGATGGGCTGCGTGAAGCGAAGGTGAAGTCAGCCGGCGCGGGGCAACGCCAGCGAGACCTCGAGCCCTGGCGAAGCGCAGGCGACCAGGAGCGCTCCGCCATGCAGCGCCGCCACTTGCCGCACGATGGCCAGGCCCAGCCCGCTGCCCTTGCGCGTGCCCCCCGGCCGCGCGGTGGCGTAGAAGCGCTCGCCCAGGTGAGGCAGGGCGTAGTCCGGGACGCCGGGCCCGTGGTCGCGCAGGCTCCACAGTGCCTGGCCGGCCTCGGCTTTCACCGAGATTTCGAGCTTCGAGCCTTCGGGGGCGAAATCGATCGCGTTGGACAAAAGGTTGGACAGGGCGAGGGACAGCTGCGCCGGGTCGCCCTCCACCGCGAGCGCATCGTCTCGGCCGATCCAGCTGAGCTCCAGCGAACGCTGCTGCAGCGATGGACGATGGTCGGCCAGCACCCGGTCGGTGAGCGCCGCCAGCGCTATCCGCTCCCGCACCCGGACGGGCCCTGCGCTCTCGAGCTTGGAAAGTTCGAGCAACCGGTCCACCAGCTCGCGCAGGCGCTCGGCCTGCTCCTGCACCTGGGCGACGAAGCGCTCGCGGCTGGCGGGACCGAGCGACGGATCCTCCAGCAGCTCGGCCGCGCCGCGGATCGCCGCCAGCGGCCCCTTGAGCTCGTGGGTGAGGGCCCGCACGAACTGCTCGCGCTGCGCGCGGCCGTCCAGGCGGTCACGCATCGCGCCCATCGCGCGAGCGAGGTCGCCCAGCTCGCCGGGCAGGCGGGGCGGGGCGACGGCCGGCAGCTGTTCCCCCGCCAGCTGGGCATAGCGGCGCAGGCGCCGCACCTCCCGCACCGCCCAGAGCGTGACCGCCACCCCGACGGCCAGGGACAGGCCCAGCAGCCAGGCGCCGGCCACCAGGATTTTGCGCTCGGCCCGTTCGACGAAGGGCGCGATGGTGGACTGTGCCTTGGCCACCGTCAGCACGCCCAGCAGCCGGCCATCCGCGGCCTTCACCGGTGCGGCCACGTACATCACCGAGCTGGTCTCGTCGGTGCGCACCTCTCGCGTCGCGCGGGCCCCATAGTCGCCGCGCAGGGTCAGCGCTACGTCGCGCCAGCGCGAGTAGTCCGCGCCGAGCGAGGCCCCGCTGGCCAGGCCCGCGCCTTCGTCGAGCACCACGCGGCCCCTGGCATCGGTGACGTAGATCCGCAGGTCGAGCCGGCGCTTGTGCAGGCCCCAGATCTGCGCGTCCACGCTGCGGCCTGCGTAGGCGCGCGCCGCGGCGGCGAAGCGGCTGCCGCCTAGGTCCCCACCCTCAGGCATCGCGGCCAGGTCGGCCGCCGCTTCCTCGGCCAGCAGGTTGGCGGTGTCGACGAGGATGTCCTCCATCACCTCGCGCACGCTGGGCTTGATCTCCGCCACGAAGATCCGCATCACGAAGAAGGCCGCCAGGCCGGTGATCACCAGGAAGCCGAAGAACAGGCGCAGGCCGAGGTGCATCGGGCGTTCAGCCGGGCGGCTCGCGCGGCGGCAGCTGCAGGGCATAGCCCAGGCCGCGGTGGGTCACGATGGGGTCGAGGTCGGGCCGCGCCTCGCGCAGCTTGGCTCTCAGGGTCTTGACGTGCGTATCGACCGTCCGATCGTTGGCGTCACGGTCGGGCCCCCACACCTCGTCCAGCAATGCGCTGCGGCTCCTGATGCGGCCCTGGGCGCGCCACAAGGCGTGCAGAAGGCCGAGCTCCAGCCGGGTCAGGTCCAGCGGGCGGCCCGCCCACCACGCTCGCCGGCCCTCGGCGTCGAGCTCGAGCAGGGACGGTTCCGCCACGGGCGCCGCCGCCCAGGACGATCGCCTCATCAACGCCCGCACTCGCGCCACCAGCTCCCGCGGGCTGAAAGGCTTGGCCAGGTAGTCGTCTGCACCGGCTTCGAGGCCCAGCACCCGGTCCATCTCTTCGCCGCGGGCCGTCAGCATCAGGACCGGCACGGTGCGCAGGCGCGGCTCGCCGGCGCCTCGCCAGGCCCGGCAGAGCTCCAGGCCGTTGCCGTCGGGCAGGCCGACGTCGAGCACCGCCACGGCGGGCGGCTCCTTCCGGGCGCTCCTGTCGGCCTCCCGAACCAGCAGCACCTGCTCGACGCGCCAGCCCTCGCGCTCGAGGGCGAAGGCCACCGTGCCGGCGATCGCGGGGTCGTCCTCCAGCAGCAGGATCCGCGGCGCGGGCACGGACTGGTTCACGGCATCTGGATGCCGGCCAGCACCGGGAAGAGCTTGGTCAGGCCGTCGGCGAGCAGCTCGACCGCCATCGCCGCCAGGATCAGGCCCATGAGCCGGGTCATCACGTTGATGCCGGTCTGCCCCAGCACGCGGGCGATGCGATCGGAGGCCAGGAACACCAGGAAGGTGGCCAGCCCGATCACCACGCCGTAGCCCACCAGCGCCGCGTGCTGCCAGAAGGTCTTCGTCTTCTCGGCATAGATGACCATGGTGGAGATGGTCGCCGGCCCGGTCAGCAGCGGGATGGTCAGTGGCACGACCGCGATCGACGAGCCGGCCTCGGCCTTTTGCTGGCCCTGGTGCACGTCGTCGGGCCGGCTCTCGGCCTGCTGGGCGTTCAGCATGTGGACGGCGGACATCAGCAGCAGCAGTCCGCCGCCGACCTGGAAGCTGGCGATCGTGATGCCGAAGAACTCGATGATCTTCAGGCCCGCCAGCCCGCTGATCGAGACGACCAGGAAGGCCGCGGTGGCGCTGACGCGCCGGGTGCGGTCGCGTTCCTCCGGGCTGAAGCTCTGCGTGAAATGCAGGAAGAAGGGCACCGCGCCGATCGGATTGACGATGGCCAGCAGGGCGATCAGCGGTTTGAGCAGGTCCATTCGCCGCATTGTGGTGCGGGGCGCCGCGGGCCGCCCTTCAATCGTGGGGGGTTGGGCTCAGGGGAAGCCCGAAGGGGTCGCGATCCCGGCGCGGAAATACGACACTTTGCCCGCCGGCGCTTTGTCGCGGCCGTGGAAATAGTCTCATAATGGTTTTGGGGGCATCCACTGGACGCTCGTTCATTGCCTCCGGTTTCGCTGTGTATGGACGCGGCACCTTCGCTTGATGGGTTCACGCTGGGTTGAAGCTCCACATGGTCTTTGTTATTGAGTGATTGAGGAGCTTTCCCCATGGGAAACAAGCTTTACGTCGGCAACCTCGCCTACAGCGTGCGCGACGACTCCCTGCAACAAGCGTTCTCCGAGTTCGGCACCGTCACGTCCGCCAAGGTCATGATGGACCGCGACACCGGCCGCTCGAAGGGCTTTGGCTTCGTCGAGATGGGCTCGGATGCCGAGGCGCAAGCCGCCATCAACGGCATGAACGGCCAGCCGCTGGAAGGCCGGGCGATCGTCGTCAACGAGGCGCGCCCGCGTGAGGAGCGTCCGGGCGGCTTCCGTGGCGGCTACGGCGGTGGTGGTGGCGGTGGTGGCCGCAGCCCCTACGGCGGTGGCGGCAGCGGCGGCGGCTACGGTGGTGGCGGCGGCGGTGGCTACGGCGGCGGTGGTGGCGGCTACGGCGGTGGCGGCGGTGGTGGCCGCAGCCCCTACGGCGGCGGCAACCGCGGCGGCAACCGTGGCGGTGGCGGCTACGGCGGCGGTGGCGGCGGGTACTGACCCGCGGGGGCGGTGGATCCGCCCTACAACCCAGCATGAAAGGCGCAGCGAGCGATCGCGGCGCCTTTTTGCTTCCGGACGCCCGGCGGCCTAGGTTTCTCTCCGGGCCTTGCGGCCTCGCCCGGCCAGCAGCTTGTCGAACAAGGGATTGGGAAGCAGCCGCAGCAGTTTGGCGACGATACCCATCTGCCACGGGATGACCCGGTAACTCGTGCCGGCTTCGATGGCACGGAAGGCCCGCTCGGCAAACTCGGCCGGCTGCATCAGGAACGGCATCGCGTAGCGGTTGCCGGCCGTCAGCGGAGTGGCGATATAACCCGGCAAGAGGGTGACGACGCGTACGCCCGAACCGCGGCACTCGCCGCGCAGGCTCTCGCAATACGCCACGACGCCCGCCTTGCTGGCGCAATAGGCGCCATGTCCGGGCAGGCCCCGGATGGCCGTGACGCTCGCGATGCCCACCAGCGTGCCGTGCCCTTTCTCGCGCATGGCCGCGAGAAAGGGATGGAAGGTGGACGCCATGCCGAGCAGGTTGGTTTCCAGCGTCTCGCGCATGACCTGCAGATCTTCGCGCACGGCGGTGTCGATGCCGACCGAGATGCCGGCATTGGCGATGACGACCTCCGGCAGCCCTTGCTCGGCGATGCAGCGCTGCCCCGCCGCGACGATGCTGTCGATCTGCTGCACGTCGGCCGCATAGGCGCGCCAGCGATCCGGCGAAAGGCCCTGCGCCTGCGCCCAGGCCGAGACGCCTTCGATGCGCCGCGCGACCAGGGCGAGCCGCCAGCCCGCCGCGTAATAACGCGCGGCCAGGGCTTGCCCGATGCCGCTCGAGGCGCCGGTGATGAAGGCCAGGGGCGAGGTGGTGCTCACTTGGCGGAAAGCCTCGCGTCCACGGGCAGCAACGTCGCCCGAACCCGGCCGTGCAGGGTCACGAGTTGCGTGTTCTCGTCGAAATCCATCGCATCGGCCACGAGCACGCTGCCGCCCTGGCGAACCGTGACCGGCTTGTCCGATTGCACCTGGCGCTGCTGGGCCAGCACCAGCAGGTGTTCGCCGGTGATGTCGACCGTGCGGCCGTCCGGGCCGGTGGACACGACATGGGCGCCGCCTTGCAGGCTGTAGCGCGAGCCATCGCCCGCCGCAACGGCCTGGCGGGCGGTGGCCTCGGTGCGGCGGCCATCGGCGCCCGATGTCGCCAGGCGGACGGTGTCGACCTCGACTTCGTCGGTGTCGGGATAGTGGCGCACCTGCTCGCCCTCCACCTGAGCCACCAGTTGACCGTCGGCGCTGTAGCGCTGCAACACTGCTCGCTCGGCCGTGTAGTCGGGGTCGTGGCGCACCGCCTGTGGCGGGCGCTCGTCGGGGGCCCTGGGCGAGTAACGCGCCAGCCACCAGGTGGCCGCGGCCAGGGCGCTCATCAGCAGCAGGGGCAGGTAGGTGGCGAACAGGCCCCGAAGGCGAACGCTCCAGGCCTCTCGCCTGCGCCGCTCACGCGTCTCGGCCGTCTCCGGCGCCACGCCGATGGCGACCGGAACTTCCGGCAGGTCCGGCAGGTGGAGCTCAGCCGTCACGCTTGCGTGCCTCTCGCGCCTTCAACGGCTGTCCAGCGTCTGCAGGTGGCCGTGCAGCAGGGCCGCGTAGCGGCCCGCGGCCACGAGCAGCAGGTCGCAGAATTCGCGCGCCGCGCCCTCGCCGCCGCGAGCCACCGTCACGTGATGCGCCATCGCCTTGGCCTCGGCATGCGCGTTGGCCGGCGCACAGGCGAAGCCGGCACGGGCGAACAGGGGCAGGTCGGGCCAGTCGTCGCCCATCACCGCCACCTCGGGCCACGCCACGCCGAGCGAAGCCAGCAAGGGCTCGGCAGCGGCCAGCTTGTCGCCCGCGCCGAACACCGCGTGCTGCAGGCCCAGGTCGGCCACACGCCGGCGCACGGCGGGCGAATCCCGGCCCGTCACCACGATGGGGAGGATGCCGCCCTGCGCGAGAAGCTTGAGGCCGTGGCCGTCCAGCACGTGGAAGGCCTTGAACGATTCGCCCTGCTCGCCGATGTACAGCCGACCGTCGGTCAGCACGCCATCCACGTCGAAGATCGCGGCCTTCATGCCCAGGGCCGGGCCCTGGGCCTTGAGCAGCAGCTCGGGCGGAAACTGCAGCGCCGGCATCAGATCACCTTGGCCCGCAGCAGGTCGTTGGTGTTGAGCGCTCCCACGAACTGGCCGTCCTCGTCGACCACGAGCACGCTGGTGATTCGGTGCTGCTCCATCAGGTCGGCCGCATCGACGGCGAGCGCATCGGCCCGCACGCGCTTGGGCTCGGCGTGCATCACCTCGCGAGCCTTCAGCGCCCGCAGGTCAGCGCCCGTCTCGAGCAGGCGGCGCAGGTCGCCGTCGGTGAAGATGCCGACCGGGCGGCCTTCCTCGACGACGACCGCGAAGCCCAGGCCCTTGTCCGTCATGACATGCATCATGTCGATGAAGCCGGTCCCGGGCGAAACGCGCGGCAGCGCTTCTCCTGTGCGCATCAGGTCGTGCACGTGCATCAGCAGCTTGCGGCCCAGGGAGCCGCCGGGATGCGAACGCGCGAAGTCGTGCTCGCGAAAGCCGCGCGCATCCAGCAGCGCCACGGCGAGCGCATCGCCCATGGCCATCTGCGCTGTCGTGCTGGCCGTGGGGGCGAGGTTCAGCGGGCAGGCCTCCTGGTCGACGGCGCACGAAAGCGTGACCTCGGCATGGCGGGCGAGCGTCGAACCCGGCTTGCCCGTGATGGCCACCATCGGCACGCCCAGGCGCCGCACGGCCGGCAGGATGGCGTTGATCTCGTCGCTCTCGCCGCTGTTGGAGATGGCCAGCAGCAGGTCGTCCGCCGTGAGCATGCCCAGGTCGCCATGGCTGGCCTCGGCCGGGTGGACGAAGAAGGCCGGCGTGCCGGTGGAGGCCAGCGTGGCGGCGATCTTGCGGCCCACGTGGCCACTCTTGCCCATGCCCATCACCACCACGCGCCCCGTGATGGCGAGGATGGCCTGGACCGCCCGCGCGAAGCTTTCGTCCAGCCGGTCGCGCACCCCCTGGAGGGCGTTGGCTTCGATGTCGAAGGTCTCGCGCGCGAGCTTCAGGGCGCGGTCGCGGTCGAAGGGCTGGACAGCAGCGGTGTTCAAGGCAGGCCCGGGTACAGAATGGTGGGATTCTAGGAGCCCATGACCTCGACCCTCGCCCTCATCCTGCTGTACCTCGTCGCCGCCGTGGCCGGGGTGGTCGCCTGCCGCAGCCTGAAGCTGCCGCCCATGCTGGGCTACCTGGTGGTGGGCGTGCTGATCGGGCCCAATGCGCTGGCCCTCGCGAAGGACTCGGCCGCCGTCAAGGTGCTGGCCGAGTTCGGCGTGGTGTTCCTGATGTTCGTCATCGGGCTGGAGTTCAACCTGCCCAAGCTGCGC
>CAMLGG010000147.1 GCA_946479475.1 uncultured Ideonella sp.
CTCATGCGTGTTGGCCAGCACCACGGTGCGCCCGTGCTTGACGGTGCCCAGCGCATCGGCGGAGGCGCCCACCACCATGTCGCAGGCCAGCAGCACGTCGGCCTGCTGGGTGTCGATGCGCACCTGGTTGAGCAGGTCCGGCGTCGGTGCGACGCGAACGAAGCTCAGCACCGCGCCGCCCTTCTGCGCGAAGCCCATGAAGTCCAGCACCGAGCTCTGCTTGCCTTCGAGGTGCGCGGCCATGGTGATGAGCGCGCCGACCGTGACCACGCCCGTGCCGCCGACGCCGGTGACCAGCATGTCGAACGGACCCGTCCAGTTCCACGGGGCCGGCGGGCCGATGCGGCGCAGTTCAGCGGCGAGGTCCTCGGCGCTGAAGGCCGCGCCGGCGCGCTTTTTCAGCACCGCGCCTTCGACCGTCACGAAGCTCGGGCAGAAGCCGTTGACGCACGAGAAATCCTTGTTGCACGAGCTCTGCTCGATCTGGCGCTTGCGGCCCCACTCGGTCTCGACAGGGATCACGCTCAGGCAGTTCGAGGCCTGCCCGCAATCGCCGCAACCCTCGCACACCGCCTCGTTGATGAAGACGCGCCGCGGCGGATCCGGGAACTCTTTCTTCTTGCGACGGCGCCGCTTCTCGGCCGCGCAGGTCTGGTCGTAGATGAGAAGCGTCACGCCGGAGACCTCGCGCAGCTCGCGCTGCACCGCGTCCATCTCGGTGCGGGGGTGGAAGGTGGTGCCGGCGGGGAATTCGCCGTGGTGGCCTTCGTACTTCTCGATCTCGTCGGAGACGATCACCACGCGTTTCGCGCCCTCGGCCTGCACCTGGCGCGCGATCTCGGGCACGCTGATGGTGCCGTCCACCGGCTGGCCGCCGGTCATCGCCACCGCGTCGTTGTAGAGCAGCTTGTAGGTGATGTTGGTGCCCGCGGCGATCGCCTGGCGGATGGCCAGCAGCCCGGAGTGGAAGTAGGTGCCGTCGCCCAGGTTCTGGAAGACGTGCTTCTCCTTGGTGAAGCGCGAGTGCGCGGCCCAGTCGACGCCCTCGGCGCCCATCTGGATCAGGCCCGAGGTGCCTCGCTCCATCCAGCTGGCCATGAAATGGCAGCCGATGCCGGCCAGCGCCCGCGAGCCTTCGGGCACCTTGGTCGACGTGTTGTGCGGGCAGCCCGAGCAGAAGTAGGGCTGGCGGCGCACCGCGTCGGCCTCGTTGTGCAGCAGCTCGGGCATCAGGAAGTCGACCACGCGCTCGCGGCGGTCCAGCGCCGGGTTCAGCCGCGCCAGCCAGTCGGCCAGGGTCGGCATGATGCGCGAGGGGCGCAGCTCGCCGAGCGAGGACAGCAGCGGCTCGCCCTCGGGCGTGGTCTTGCCGGCGATGCGCGGGCGCTGGCCGTCGGGCAGGCCGTACAGCAGTTCCTTGATCTGCCGCTCGACCACCGGGGCCTTCTCCTCGATCACGAGGATCTCCTCCAGCCCGCGGGCGAACTCCAGCATCCGCGTGGGCTCCAGCGGGAACACCAGGCCGACCTTGTAGACGCGCACGCCGGCGGCGGCGAGGTCATCGGCGCCCAGGCCCAGGCGGCGCAGCGCCTCCATGAAATCGTGGTGGGCCTTGCCCACGGTGACGACGCCGAGCCGGGCCTGCGGCGAGGTCACGACGTGCTTGTCCACCGAGTTCAACCGGGCAAAGGCCAGCACCGCATCCAGCTTGGCGGCCAGGCGTTCTTCGAGGCCGAGCGAGGGCAGGTCCACCGAGCGCACGTGCAGCGAGCCGACCGATGCCGGCGGCTGGTGATCCACCGGCACCACGAAATCCAGCGGCACCGCGTCGAGGTCCACCGTCATCCCGCTCTCGACGACTTCGGAGATGGCCTTGAAGCCGACCCAGGCGCCGGAGAACCGCGACAAGGCCCAGCCGTACAGGCCGAACTCGAGGTACTCGGCCACGTTGGCCGGGTGCAGCACGGGCATGCTCCACGCCTGCATCGCGACATCGCTCTGGTGCGGCATCGAGGAGCTGACGCAGCCGTGGTCGTCGCCGGCCACGACCAGCACGCCGCCCTTGGCGCTGGAGCCGTAGACGTTGCCGTGCTTGAGCGCGTCGCCCGAGCGGTCCACGCCCGGACCCTTGCCGTACCACATCGCGAACACGCCCTCGACGGTGCGCTGCGGATCCAGCGCGACGCGCTGCGTGCCCAGGCACGCAGTAGCGGCCAGATCCTCGTTGATCGCCGGCAGGAACTGGACCTTCGCGACCTCGAGGAACTTGCGGGCCTTCCACATCTGCTGGTCGACCATGCCCAGCGGGCTGCCGCGGTAGCCGGAGACGAAGCCGGCGGTGTTCAGGCCGGCTGCCTCGTCCAGGCGCTTCTGCATCAGCGGCAGGCGGACCAGCGCCTGCGTGCCCGTCAGGAAGACGGTGCCCCGCTCCGCGCGGAGGTTGTCGGTCAGGGCGTACTGGCGCAGGGATGGCGCGAGGTCCAACGGAGCGTTCATGGAGCGTTATCGTGGCGTTAGCGAATAGGAACATTCTATTCGTGAAGCAAGTCTTTTGCGTTTCTTTCAATCCGCCTAGAATGCATTGAACGAGTTCACTTCTACTCATGAGACTGGTCTATTGAGATGATTCATCTTGATCGGGTTGCCTGGCGGCTGGTCGATGCCCTGCAAAGGCACGGCAAGCAGAGCGCGCAGCAGCTGGCCGATGCAGTGGGCATGTCGGTCACCCCCGTCTGGCGGCGCCTCAAGGAGCTGGAGCAGACCGGCGTCGTGCGTGGCGACGTGGTGCTCATGGACCGGGAGAAGCTGGGCCTGAGCGTGTGCGTGTGGGCCTACGTGACGCTGGTCCGCCACGAGGAGCAGGCCACCGAGGATTTCGAGCGGCTGGCCGCGGCCTGCCCCGAGATCATGGAGTGCGCGAGCATCACCGGCGAGGCCGACTACGTGATCAAGGTCGTCGTTTCGGACATGAAGGCCTATGACCGCTTCCTGCAGGACAAGCTCTTCCGCCTGAAGTCCATCTCGGGCGTGCGCTCCAACGTCGTGCTCAAGGAAGTGAAGTACGAGACCGCCCTGCCCCTGCCCCCCGCCGCCGCAGCCTGACAGACCCATGCCGCTCGCGCTCGCCTTCGACGACGTGCCGTTTCGCGCCATCGCGGAGCAATCGCTGGCCGGCTTCTACGTCGTGCAGGACGAGCGATTCATCTACGCCAACGACACCTTCGCCGCCATGTTCGGCTTACCGCGGCCGGAGTTCATCGGCCGCCGCATCCTGGATTGCGTGACCGACGATTCGGCGGAAGAGGTGATGCACAACTACCACCGCCGCATCCGCGGCGAGGTGGAGGCGATCCACTACGCGACCAAGGGGGTGCACCGCGACGGCCGCGTCGTCCACCTGGAGCTGCATGCCTCGCGGGTGGAGTGCCGCGGGCGCCCGGCCATCGCCGGCGTGGCGCTGGACATCACCGAGCGCGTGCAGGCCCAGGCCACCGTGCGCGAGTCGCGAGAGCAGCTGCGCCGGCTGCTTCAGCACCTCAACTCCACCCGCGAGATCGAACGCGCCCGCCTGGCCCGGGAGGTGCACGACGTGCTGGGGGGCATGCTGAGCTCGGCCAAGTTCGACCTCTCGCGCATCGTGCGCCGCACCGCGGCGCCAGGGCTCGAGGAGCTGCACGCCATCGCCGCGCCGCTGGTCGAACTCATGCAGGAGACGATAGAGACCGCACGCTCCATCTCCGAGGAGCTGCGCCCGGCCGGCCTGGAGCTGCTGGGCCTGGGAGCCGCCCTCACCCAGGCCGTCGAGCGCTTCGGCGCGCGCCACGGGCTCGCCACCGAAGTCCGCTGCAATGGCTCCTTCGAGGCCGTTCCCGCGGAGTCCGCGATGCAGGTCTACCGCATCGTGCAGGAGGCCCTGACCAACGTGGCACGCCACGCGCTGGCCACGAGGATAGAGCTGCAGCTGGCGGCCCAGGGCGGCGCGCTGGTCCTGCGCCTGTCGGACGACGGCCGCGGGCTCGATGCCACGCCACGCCGGCCCGGCGCCATCGGCCTGTTCAGCATGGCCGAGCGGGCGCGCGACATCGGCGCAACCTTCCATGTCCGGCCTGGCGCGGCGGGCGGCACCGAGCTGCTGCTGATGCTGCCGTTGCCGGCGGCCGCCACGGCAAGCCCCTGAGACGCCGACATGGCCATCCGATTGCTGGTCGTCGACGACCACAGGATCTTCCGGGCCGGCATAGCGCGCCTCATGCTCGACGAGCCTGACATCTGCGTCACCGGCGAGGCGGCCGACGGCGCCAGTGCGCTGGCCATGGTGCGCGGCCACCAGTACGACGTGGTGCTGATGGACATCAACATGGGCGCCCGCAGCGGCCTCGACACGCTGGCCGCGCTGAGGGCCGAGTTTCCCCGCCTGCCGGTCGTCATGCTGTCGATGTACGTCGAGGCGCACTACGCCCGCCTGGCCCACAAGGCGCGGGCCAACGCCTACCTTTCCAAGGACATAGACACCGACGAGCTGCTGGGCGCCATCCGCCATGTCTCGCGCGGCGGCATCTGGGTCACGCCCGCCTTCGGCGCGGGAGCCGAGGCGAGCGAGCCCGCGGCTGCGCACGGCAGGCTCTCGCCGCGGGAGATGCAGGTGATGCTCAGGATCGCCCAGGGCGTCTCGCTCACCGACATCGGCACGCAGCTGTGCGTGAGCGTCAAGACCATCGGCACCCACCGCAGCCGCATCCTCGAGAAGCTCGGACTGGCCAGCAACGCCGAGCTCGTCCAGTACGCCATGCGCCACGGCCTGCTGGACTGAACGCTTGCCCTGCTGGCAACTCGGTAGAAACCCGGACTCCTCATCAGAAGAAAGCACCTGCCGGCCTCGCGGGCCGGTTCCTACGATTCCTTCATCAGGCCCAGGCCCGGAAAGAAGGACAGTCAAGGTGTACGCACAACTGGTGGAGACAGGCTCGGCGCGGCTTCGCGCCCTGGAAGAGATGCCGCCGCAGGAGCGCGCTTTCCAGGAGCGCATCGACGCCGGCATCAAGATCGAGCCCAAGGACTGGATGCCGGAGGGCTACCGCCGCACGCTGATCCGCCAGATCTCGCAGCACGCCCACTCCGAGATCGTCGGCCAGCTGCCCGAAGGCAACTGGGTGACGCGCGCGCCGACGCTGCAGCGCAAGTCCATCCTCCTGGCCAAGATCCAGGACGAGGCCGGCCACGGCCTGTACCTGTACAGCGCGGCCGAGACGCTCGGTGTCTCGCGTGACGAGCTGCTCGACGCCCTGCACTCCGGCAAGGCCAAGTACTCGAGCATCTTCAACTACCCCAGCCTGACCTGGGCCGACATGGGCGCCATCGGCTGGCTGGTGGACGGCTCGGCCATCATCAACCAGATCCCCCTGTGCCGCTGCTCGTACGGCCCCTACTCGCGGGCCATGATCCGGGTCTGCAAGGAGGAGTCGTTCCACGCCCGCCAGGGCTACGACATCATGATGGCGCTGTGCCGCGGCAGCGCCGAGCAGAAGCAGATGGCCCAGGACGCGCTGGACCGCTGGTGGTGGCCGTCGCTCATGATGTTCGGCCCCTCCGATGCCGACTCGGTCAACAGCGCCCAGAGCGCCCAGTGGCGCATCAAGCTGCACTCCAACGACGAGTTGCGCCAGCGCATGGTCGACCAGACCGTGCCGCAGGCCGAGTACCTCGGCCTGACCATCCCCGACCCCCAGCTGCGCTGGAACGAGGAGCGCGGGCACTACGACTTCGGCGAGATCGACTGGAGCGAGTTCCACGACGTCCTCAAGGGCAACGGCCCGTGCAACCGCCAGCGCCTGCGCACCCGCGTCGACGCCTGGGAGGAAGGGCGCTGGTTCCGCGAGGCGCTCGTGGCCCACGCCGGCAAGCACGCCAGCCAGCCCGTCGCCGCCTGACCGCCGAACCATCCGAGGAAACCGACATGAGCAAAGAGTGGCCCCTGTGGGAGGTCTTCATCCGCAGCCAGCATGGCCTGGCCCACAAGCACGTGGGCAGCCTGCACGCGCCGGACGCGGAGATGGCGATCAACAACGCCCGCGACGTCTACACCCGCCGCAACGAAGGCGTGGGCATCTGGGTCGTCCGGGCGAGCGACATCGCCTCCAGCAGCCCGGGCGAGAAGGCGCCGCTGTTCGAGCCGTCGAACAGCAAGGTCTATCGCCATCCGACCTTCTTCCCGATGCCGGAAGAAGTGAAGAACCTGTGATGCCGGGTGCCGAAACCATGCGCGACCACAAGCTCCAGTTCCTCCTGCGCCTGGCCGACAACGCCCTGGTGCTCGGCCAGCGCCTGACCGAGTGGGTGGGCAAGGGCCCGGCCCTGGAAGAGGACATGGCCTTGGCCAATACCGCCCTCGACCTGATCGGGCAGGCACGGCTGTGGTTCACCTACGCCGGCGAGCTCGAAGGCAAGGGCCGCACGGAGGACGACTTCGCCTACCTGCGCGACGCACACCAGTTCCGCAACGCATTGCTGGTCGAACAGCCCAACGGCGACTATGCCGACACGCTGGTGCGCCAGTACCTTTTCGACAGCTGGCACCTGCTGATGCTGGACGCGCTGGCCGGCTCCAGCGACGAGCGCATCGCCGGCATCGCCGACAAGGCCCGCAAGGAGGTGACGTACCACCTGCGCCGCAGCGCCGGTCTGATGATCCGCCTGGGCGACGGCACGGCCGAAAGCCGGCGCCGCATGCAACGCGCGCTGGACGATCTGTGGATGTACACCGGCGAGCTGTTCAGCACCGACGAGGTGGATGCGGCCATGCAGGCCTGCGGAGTCGTCGGCGAACTGGCCGGCCTGCGCGAGGCCTGGATCGCCCAGCTGCGCGAAACGCTGGCCGCCGCCACGCTGGCCCTGCCGCCGGAGGGTGCGTGGATGCAGCGCGGCGGCAAGCAGGGCCGCCACAGCGAGCACATGGGCTTCCTGCTCGCCGAGATGCAGTTCATGCAGCGAGCCTACCCCGGCCTGCAGTGGTGAGACGGCCATGGCGCGTCCGAGCTGCGACGAGGTGTGGGGCTGGCTCTCACAGATCGAGGACCCGGAGATCCCGGTCATCTCGATCGTCGACCTGGGTGTCATCCGTGAAGTGAAGTGGGAGGGCAATGGCGACGACGCCGAGTGCGTCGTCGCCATCACGCCTACCTACTCCGGCTGCCCGGCCACCCATGTCATCCAGGCCAGTGTGGAAGGCTGCCTGCGCGAGCACGGCCTGCCGCGCGCCCGGGTCGTCAACCGCATCTCGCCACCCTGGACCACCGACTGGATGAGCGAAGAGGGCAAGCGCAAGCTGCGCGACTACGGCATCGCGCCGCCGGTCGGCCTCGCCGCCGAACAGGCCGTTCCCGTCACCCGCATCGGCCGCGGCGGTCGAGCGGCGCTGCTGCAAAGGCCGCAAGGGCCGCACTGCCCCCGCTGCGATTCGCCGCGCGTCTCGCTCACCAGCGAGTTCGGCTCGACGCCCTGCAAGGCGCTGTACCGCTGCCTCGCCTGCCTCGAGCCCTTCGACCACTTCAAGTGCCATTGACCCCGATGGCCGGCACCCCATGAGCCGATTCTTCAACCTCACCATCGCCGAAGTCCGCCAGGACACGCGCGACACCATCGTCGCCACGCTGGCCGTGCCCGCCGAGCTGCGCGAGACCTTTGCCTTCACCCAGGGCCAGCACCTGACCTTCCGTGCACACCTGGAAGGCGAGGAGCTGCGGCGCTCCTACTCCATCTGCTCGGCCGTGCAGGATGGCGAACTGCGCGTGGCCATCAAGCGGGTGGCCGGCGGCCAGTTCTCCAACTGGGCCAACGACCACTTCCGCCCCGGCGTGAGCATCGAGGTGATGCCGCCGTCGGGCCAGTTCAGCCTGCCGCTGGCGCCCGATGCCCGCCGACGCTACCTGGCCGTGGCGGCGGGCAGCGGCATCACGCCGATGCTGTCGATCATCAAGACCACGCTGGTGGCTGAACCCGGGTCGGCCTTCACGCTGCTCTACGGCAACCGCGCTTCGTCGTCCGTGATCTTCCGCGACGAGATCGCCGGCCTCAAGGACGAGTACCGCGAGCGCCTGAACGTCATCCACATGATGAGCCGCGAGCCTCAGGACGTGGAACTGTTCAACGGCCGCATCACCGGCGCGAAATGCGACGAGCTCTTCGCCCGCTGGATCCGCGTCGCCGACCACGACGCCGCCTTCATCTGCGGCCCGCAGAGCATGATGCTGGAGGTCTCCCAGGCCCTGCAGGACCACGGCATGGCCAAGGACGCGATCAAGGTCGAGCTCTTCGCCGCCGGCACGCCCGCCAAGGCCCGCGCGCCGCGCGCCGTGGCCGCGGCCGACCCGCGCGAGAGCGAGGTCACGCTGATCGTCGACGGCGCCCGGCGCAGCTTCCCGATGGCCCGGGAGCAGGAGTCCATCCTCGATGCCGGCCTGAAGCAGGGGATCGACATCCGCTACTCCTGCAAGGGCGGCGTCTGCGCCACCTGCCGCTGCAAGGTCGTGGAAGGCAAGGTGGAGATGGACGCCAACTACGCGCTGGAGGATTACGAGATCGCCCGCGGCTTCGTGCTGAGCTGCCAGGCCTTCCCCATCACCGACCAGGTCGTCCTCGACTTCGACGTCGACCACTGAAAGGCCCGCCCATGGAACACCAGACCATCCGTTTCGAGGTGAGCGAGCGCGTCGCGCGGCTCACGCTGAACCGCCCCGAGCGGCTCAACAGCTTCAACCTGCAGATGCACGCCGAGGTGCGCGAGGCGATGGCCCGCGTGGCCGAGGGCGCGGCCGACCGCAGCATCCGGGTGCTGCTGCTCACCGGCGCCGGCCGCGGCTTCTGCGCCGGGCAGGATCTCGGCGACCGGGCCGTCGCGCCCGGCGAGGCCCCGCCGGACCTGGGCGAGTCGATCGAGAAGCACTACGGCCCCCTGGTGCTCGCGCTGCGGCGCCTGCCGATCCCGGTGGTGTGCGCCGTCAATGGCGTGGCTGCCGGCGCGGGCGCCAACCTCGCGCTGGCCTGCGACATCGTCATCGCGGCGCGCTCGGCCAGCTTCATCGAGTCCTTCTGCAAGCTCGGCCTGCTGCCGGACACCGGCGGCACCTACTTCCTGCCGCGCCTGCTGGGATCGGCTCGCGCCACCGGCCTGGCGATGCTGGGCGACAAGTTGAGTGCGGAGCAGGCCGCCGCCTGGGGCCTGATCTGGAAATGCGTCGACGACGACCAGTTCGCGGCCGAGGCCGATGCGCTCGCGCGGCAGCTGGCCGAGGCGCCGACCCAGGGCCTGGCCCGGACCAAGTTCGCGCTGCAGGCCAGCGGCCTGAACACGCTCGAGGCGCAGCTCGACCTGGAGCGCGACGCGATGCGCGAGCTCGGCCGCACCGCCGACTACCGCGAAGGCGTCGCCGCCTTCACGCAAAAGCGCGCGCCCCGTTTCACGGGCGCCTGAGCAACCCGCACGGAGGCAGAGAGAACACATGAGCTACACCATTCCCGCCGGCTCGGTCGTCGGCATCGTCGGGGCGGGCGCCATGGGGGCCGGCATCGCGCAGGTCGCGCTGCAGGCCGGCCACGTCGTGCGCCTGCTCGACAAGGCTCCGGGCGCCGCGGCCAAGGCGGTTCGCAACCTCCAGGCGACGTTCGAGCGCCTGGTCGAGAAGGGCAGGCTCTCGCGTGAGGATGCCGCATCCTGCGGCGAGCGGCTGTTCGTCGCCGAAGCGGCCTTCGACCTGCGCGATGCCGCGCTCGTCGTCGAGGCGATCGTCGAGAAGCTCGAGGTCAAGCGCGCACTGTTCGCCGAGCTGGAGGACATCGTCGCCCCGACCTGCATCCTGGCCACCAACACCTCGTCGCTGTCCATCACGGCCGTGGGCGCGGGCCTGAGGCAGCCGCAGCGCCTGGTCGGCATGCACTTCTTCAACCCTGCGCCGCTGATGGCGCTGGTGGAGGTCGTCAGCGGCCTGGCCACCGCGCCGGCGGTCGCCCAGGCGGTCTACGACACCGCCTCGGCCTGGGGCAAGCTGCCGGTGCACGCGAAGTCGACGCCCGGCTTCATCGTCAACCGAGTCGCCCGCCCCTTCTACGCCGAGGGCATGAGGCTGCTGACCGAGCAGGCCGCCGACGCCGCCACGCTCGACGCGGTGATGCGCGAGGCCGGCGGCTTCCGCATGGGCCCGTTCGAGCTGACCGACATGATCGGCCACGACGTGAACTTCGCGGTCACGCAAAGCGTCTTCCAGGCCTGCTTCGGCGACCCTCGCTTCACGCCCTCGCTCGTCCAGCAGGAGCTGGTCAACGCCGGCTGGTACGGGCGCAAGTCGGGCCGCGGCTTCTACGACTACGCCGAAGGCGCCACGCCGCCCCAGCCGTCCACCGAGCCGAGCCTGGGCCTGCCGAACGCGTCGATCGTGCTGTGGTGCGACACGGCCTTCGGGCAGGCGCTCGCGCTGCGTCTCGCCGAAGCGGGGGTGGCCTTCGAGCGCCGCGCCGGTGCGGCACCCCACGGTCAGCTGATGACCGTCGGCCGCGCCACCGTCGCCATCACCGACGGCCGCACCGCCACCCGCCGCGCGGCGGACCACGGCATCGAGGCCACCGTCGTGGCCGACCTGGTGTTCGATCCGGCCTCGGCCAAGCGCATCGCCCTCGCGCCGGCGGACACCTGCGACGAGAAGGCCTTCCACGCCGCCGTCGCTGTCTTCCAGGCCGCCGGCTTCGCGGTGACGAGGCTGGGCGACGTGCCCGGCCTGGCCGTGATGCGCACCGTCGCCATGCTGGCCAACGAGGCCGCCGACGCGGTGAACCAGGGCGTGTGCGACGTGGCCGATGCCGACGCCGCCATGCGCCTGGGGGCCAACTATCCGCTGGGGCCCCTGACCTGGGCCGACCGCGTCGGCCCCGAGCTGATCCTCACCGTGCTCGACCACCTGGCCGCCGTCTACGGCGAGGACCGCTACCGCGCCTCGCCGCTGCTGCGCCGCCGCGTGGCCGCCGGCCGCCGCTTCCACTTCCGATCCACCGACCCCGACCTCCTCAGCCTGCGATGAACCACGCCTACATCTGCGACGCCGTTCGCACCCCCTTCGGCCGCTATGGCGGCGCCCTCGCCTCCTTGCGCGCGGACGACCTCGCCGCCGCGCCCATCGCCGCGCTGAAGGCCCGCAACCCCTCGGTCGACTGGGCTGCCGTCGACGACGTCGTCTACGGCTGCGCCAACCAGGCCGGCGAGGACAACCGCAACGTCGCCCGGATGGCCGCCCTGCTCGCCGGCCTGCCGGTCGACGTGCCGGGCACGACGGTGAACCGCCTGTGCGGCTCCAGCCTGGATGCCATCGGCATCGGCGCCCGCGCCATCCGTGCCGGCGAGGCGGACCTGGTCATCGCCGGCGGCGTCGAGAGCATGACCCGCGCCCCCTTCGTCATGGGCAAGGCCGACAGCGCCTTCTCGCGCACGGCCAAGGTCGAGGACACCACCATCGGCTGGCGTTTCGTGAACCCGCTGATGAAGCAGCTGCATGGCATCGACTCCATGCCCGAGACGGCCGAGAACGTCGCGCACGACTTCGGCATCTCCCGCGCCGACCAGGATGCCTTTGCGCTGCGCAGCCAGCAGCGCTGGGCCAAGGCCTTCGCGCAGGGCCGCTTCGCGCGCGAGATCGTGGCGGTGCAGGTGCCGCAGAAGAAGGGCGACCCGCGGACGGTCGAGACCGACGAGCAACCGCGCCCGGACACCTCCCTCGAAGGCCTCGCGCGGTTGCGCGGCGTGGTGCGACCCGACGGCAGCGTGACCGCGGGCAACTCGTCTGGCGTGAACGACGGCGCCTGCGCGCTGCTGCTGGCGTCCGAAGCGGGGGTTGCGCGCCATGGCCTCGAGCCGCGAGGCCGCGTGCTCGGCATGGCGGTGGCCGGCGTGCCGCCGCGCATCATGGGCATCGGCCCCGCACCGGCCAGCCGCAAGGTGCTGGCGCTGGCCGGCCTGTCGCTTTCGCAGATCGACGTGATCGAGCTCAACGAGGCCTTCGCGGCCCAGGGCCTGGCGGTGCTGCGCCAGCTCGGCCTGCCCGACGACGCGGCCCACGTCAACCCGAACGGCGGCGCCATCGCCATCGGCCACCCGCTCGGCGCCTCCGGCGCGCGGCTGGTGACCACCGCCCTGAACCAGCTCGAGCTCATCGGCGGCCGCTACGCACTGGCCACGATGTGCATCGGCGTGGGCCAGGGCATCGCCGTGGTCATCGAGCGGGTCTGACATGGCGCTCCACGAAGACCTGCTCGTCACCGCGCCACAAGAGCGCGTGCGACTGATCACGCTGAACCGCCCGGCGGTGCGCAACGCCTTGCGCACCCACACCCTGGCGGAGATCGCCTCGGTGCTGGAAGAAGCGGCGGACGATCCCGAGACCGGCGCCGTCGTCATCACCGGCAGCGAGCGCTACTTCGCGGCCGGGGCGGACCTGCACGAGATGGCCGACAAGGGCCCGATCGAGCTGCTGACCGACCCGCGGCCGCGCCTGTGGAAGCGCATCGCCGCGTTTCCCAAGCCGCTGATCGCGGCGGTCAACGGCTATGCCTTCGGCGCCGGCTGCGAGCTGGTCATGCACGCCGACATCGTGATCGCCGGCGACGGCGCCCGCTTCGGCCTGCCGGAGATCAACCTGGGCATCATCCCCGGGGCCGGTGGCACCCAGCGCCTCGCGCGCGTGGTCGGCAAGTCGCGGGCCATGCAGATGGTGCTGTCGGGCGAGCCCATCGACGGCCCTACAGCGCTGCAAAGCGGCCTGGCCTCGGAGGTGCTGCCCGCGGCCGAGGCGCTGCCCCGCGCGATGGCGCTCGCGCGGACCATCGCCGCCAAGGCACCGCTGGCGCTGCGCACCGCCAAGGAGGCCGTGCTGCTGGCCGAGGAAGCCCCGCTCTCGGCCGCCCTCAATGCGGAGCGCACCGCCTTCGTCGTGCTCGCCGCCTCGCAGGACCGCCAGGAGGGCATCAGCGCCTTCCTCGAGAAGCGCCCTGCCCGGTTCCAGGGGCGCTGAGCCCGGAAAGATCCCATGTCGCAACCCAACACCCTCCAAAGCTTCCTCGCCGGCCGCTGGATAGGCAGCCGTGCGGCCGCCCCGCTGGCCAGCGCCGTCGACGGACACACCGTCTGCCATGCGCACGAAGAGTCTCCCGACTTCGGCGAGGCGCTCGCCTTCGCGCGGCGCACCGGCACCAGCGCCCTGCTCGAGATGGATTTCCAGCAGCGCGCCGCGCGGCTGAAGGCCATGGCCGCCTGCCTGCTCGAACACAAGGAAGGCCTCTACGCCCTCTCGCGCCACACCGGCGCCACGCGCGGCGACAGCTGGATCGACATCGAAGGCGGCGCGGGCACCCTGTTCGCCTACGCCCGCGTCGGCGCCAACGAGCTGCCCTCGGGCAACCTGATCCATGAAGGCCCCGCCCTGCCGCTGGGCAAGCAGGGCCGATTCGCCGGCACGCACATCCTGGTGCCGCGCGGCGGCGTGGCGGTGCACATCAACGCCTTCAACTTCC
>CAMLGG010000148.1 GCA_946479475.1 uncultured Ideonella sp.
GCTCGCATCCCCTCGGGGGATCGACCGACGTACCCGTCGGGCGAGGGGCTCCAATGAGCAGGGCCCCGAAGACGAAGGCGCCGGCCGCCGCGCAGCTTGCCGACAGCCACGACCTGATCCGGGTGCAGGGCGCCCGCGAGAACAACCTCAAGGACGTCAGTGTCGAGATCCCCAAGCGCCGGCTGACGGTGTTCACCGGCGTCTCCGGCTCGGGCAAGAGCTCGCTGGTCTTCGACACCATCGCCGCCGAGTCGCAGCGCCTCATCAACGAGACCTACAGCTCCTTCGTCCAGGGCTTCATGCCCACGCTGGCGCGGCCGGAGGTCGACGTGCTCGAGGGCCTGACCACCGCGATCATCGTGGACCAGGAGCGCCTCGGCGCCAACGTGCGCTCCACCGTCGGCACGGTGACGGATGCCAACGCCATGCTGCGCATCCTCTTCAGCCGGCTCGGCCAGCCGCACATCGGGCCGCCGAGCGCCTTTGCCTTCAACGTGCCCTCGGTCCAGGCGACCGGCGTGATCACGGTCGAGCGCGGATCGGCCACGCACGCCGTCAAGCAGACCTTCACGCGCACGGGCGGCATGTGCCCGCGCTGCGAGGGCATGGGGACCGTCAACGACATCGACCTCGGCCAGCTCTACGACGAGGGCAAGTCGCTCAACGAAGGCGCGCTCACCATCCCCGGCTACAGCATGGACGGCTGGTACGGCCGCATCTTCCGCGGCTGCGGCTTCTTCGACCCCGACAAGCCGATCCGCAAGTTCACCAAGCGCGAGCTGCACGACCTGCTGCACAAGGAACCCACCAAGATCAAGGTCGACGGCATCAACCTCACCTACGAGGGGCTGATCCCCAAGATCCGCAGCTCGATGCTCTCCAAGGACGTGGAGACGCTGCAGCCGCACGTGCGCGCCTTCGTCGAAAGGGCGGTCACCTTCGCCACCTGCCCGGAGTGCGGCGGCACGCGGCTCGGCGAGGCGGCGCGCTCGTCGAAGATCGGCAAGCTGAACATCGCCGATGCCTGCGCGATGCAGATCAGCGATCTCGCCGCCTGGGTGAAGGCCCTGAAGGAGCCGGCCGTCGCGCCGCTGCTGAAGGCGCTGCACCACACGCTCGAGTCCTTCGTGGAGATCGGGCTGGGCTACCTCTCGCTGGATCGGCCCTCCGGCACGCTCTCCGGCGGCGAGGCGCAGCGCACGAAGATGATCCGCCACCTCGGCTCTTCGCTCACGGACGTCACCTACGTCTTCGACGAGCCGTCGATAGGCCTGCACCCGCACGACATCCAGCGCATGAACGAGCTGCTGCTGCGCCTGCGGGACAAGGGCAACACCGTGCTCGTCGTCGAGCACAAGCCCGAGACGATAGGCATTGCGGACCACGTCGTCGACCTCGGGCCGGGCGCGGGCGCCCAGGGCGGCGAGGTGGTCTACGAGGGCAGCGTCGAGGGCCTGCGCAAGAGCGGCACGATCACCGGCCGGCACCTGGGTGACCGGGCTTCGTTGAAGCCCTCGGTGCGCAAGCCTTCGGGGGCCCTGAAGGTGCGCAAGGCCGGCACCCACAACCTGAAGAACGTCGATGTCGACATCCCGCTCGGCGTGCTGGTGGTGGTGACCGGCGTGGCCGGCTCGGGCAAGAGCTCGCTGATCCACGGGTCGGTGTCGGGCCGAGAGGGCGTGGTGACGGTGGACCAGGCGGCGATCAAGGGCTCGCGGCGCAGCAACCCGGCCACCTACACCGGGCTGCTGGATCCTGTCCGCAGCGCCTTCGCCAAGGCCAACGGCGTCAAGCCGGCGCTGTTCAGCCCGAACTCCGAAGGCGCCTGCCCGAGCTGCAATGGCGCCGGCGTGATCTACACGGACCTGGCGACCATGGCCGCGGTGGCTACGGTCTGCGAAGAATGCGGCGGCAAGCGCTTCCAGGCCGAGGTGCTGCAGCACAAGCTCGGCGGGCGCGACATCAGCCAGGTGCTCGAGATGCCGGTGGCCGAGGCGCGGGACTTCTTCGGCGCCGGCCCGGCCCGCGTCCCCGCGGCCCACGCCATTCTCGATCGCCTCGCCGACGTGGGCCTGGGCTACCTCAGCCTGGGCCAGCCGCTGACGACGCTCTCCGGCGGCGAGCGCCAGCGGCTGAAGCTGGCCGCCGAGATGGGCGAGAAGGGCAGCGTCTACATCCTCGACGAGCCGACCACCGGCCTGCACCTGGCGGACGTCGAGCAGTTGCTCGGCCTGCTGGACCGCCTGGTCGAATCAGGCAAGTCCGTGATCGTCATCGAGCACCACCAGGCGGTGATGGCGCATGCCGACTGGATCATCGACCTCGGTCCAGGGGCGGGGCACGAGGGCGGGAAGCTGGTGTTCGAGGGGACGCCGGCGGAGCTGGTGGCCACGAAGGCCACGGTGACCGGCCGGCACCTGGCGGACTACGTGAGGAAGTAGTCCTCACGCAGACCAGCCCCGGCCCAGGGCTGGACGGTCGCTCAGCCGGGTTGCGGCAAGCTTCGACAACTGGTCAGTCCAATCCGTGACGGAATGGATGACTGGTAAGTCCGGTTTCCCGACGCCGCAGGCCATGTCCACAGGGGCGAGCGTCCGACACGAGGTCCCCATGAGAACGACGTTGTTGCGGCTGCTCTGCGCAGTCTTGTCGATGAGCGCCCCCTGGCTTGCCCACGCGCAGGCCTACCGCTGGGCCAATGTGGCGATGGGCGGCGGCGGATTCGTCACCGCCGTGGTGCCGAGCAAGACGCAGAAGGGCCTGTTCTATGCCCGCACGGACGTCGGTGGCGCGTATCGATGGGATGCGGCGAACTCGCGCTGGGTGCCGCTGCTGGACGGCGTGTCCGAGGACGACGTGGGCCTGCTCAGCGTCGAGGCCATCGCCCTGGACCCGAAGAACAGCGCGGTGGTCTACCTGCTGGCAGGCGTGCCGTACTTCAGCGGCGGCAAGACGGTGGTCATGCGCTCCGTCGACCGCGGCGCCAGCTTCAGCCGCATCACCGATGTGAGCGCGCTGTTGCGTGCCAACGGCAACGGGCTGGGCCGAGGCAACGGCGAGAGGATGCAGGTCGATCCGGGGAACAGCAACGTGCTGTACGTCGGCTCGCGCGGCAACGGCCTGTTCAAGAGCACGAACGCCGGTGCCAGCTTCACGCGGGTGGCCTCGCTGCCGGTGACCTCCACGGCCAACGAGAACGGCATCAGCTTCGTGCTGCTGGATCCGTCCAGTGTCAGCAACGGCGTTGCCCAGCGGATCTTCGTCGGCGTGTCGCGCTACGGCTCCGTGGGTGCCAACCTCTACCGCAGCGACAACGCGGGCGCCAGCTTCAGCCCGGTGGCGAACGCGCCGGGCGCGTACTTGCCGCAGCGCGCCGCGCTGGCGGGCGACGGCAGCCTCTACATCACCTACGCCAACGGCTCCGGTCCCCACGGCGATTGGCGGACCCTGAACCCGCCCGAGCCCATGGATGACGGCCGGGTGTGGAAGTACAACGTGGCCAGCGGTGCCTGGACGGATGTCACGCCGGGCGGCCTGAGCAGGCCCTTCTCCGGCGTGTCGGTCGACCCTGGCAACCCGCAACGCGTGCTGATCTCGACCATCAACACCTACATGCAGCAGGGCAACGCGTGGGGTGACCACTTCTTCCTCACCACGAACGGTGGCGCGACGTGGACCGACGTGGTCGCACGAGGCTTCGAGCAGGACGCCAACGGGATCGACTGGATCAAGGGCTATTCGATCCACTGGGCGAGCTCGATCGAGTTCGATCCCTTCAACCCCGCCGCGGCATGGGTGACCTCGGGCAACGGCGTCTTCCGCACGGCCAACCTCGACGCCGTTCCGACGCGCTGGAGCTTCACGGTCAAGGGCCTGGAGGAAACGGTGCCGCTGGGCGTGCAGAGCGTGGCCGGCGGGCCGCTGCTGTCGGTGATCGGCGATTACGACGGCTTCCGCCACACCGACATCAACGCCTACGTGCCGGTCCACCAGCCCCCCATGGGGACCACGACCGGCCTGGCCGTCGCGCCGGCCAAGACGACGGTGGCGGTCCGCGTCGGATCGAAGATGTACCGGTCGGCCGACACCGGCGCCACCTGGGTGGAGGTCGGGGGCATCAAGGGCACCCAGGGGACCGTGGCCCTGTCGGCAGACGGGGCCACCCTGCTGCACACCTTTGCCAATGCGGACGGCACCTATGCGACGTATCGCAGCACGAACTTCACCAGCGGCAGTCCCGCCTGGACCGCTGTGAGCGGGCTCACGGGCAGCGCGGTGCGGCCGATCGGCGATCCGGTCGACGCCACCAGGTTCTACGCCTACGACAGCAACGGCACGGTGAAGGTCAGCACCGATGGCGGAGCCAGTTTCAGCAACGCCGCCACCCTGGACGCCGGCGGGTCCACGCTGCTGCGCGCCGCCCCCGGCCGCACCGGGGATGTGTGGGTGGCACTCAGGGGCGGCGGCCTGGCGCGGTCGACCAACTCCGGCACGTCCTTCACCAGGCTTTCCGGCGTGACGTACTGCGGCGCGGTCGGCTTCGGCAAGGCACCGGCCGGCAAGACCTATCCGATGGTGTTCATCTGGGGCGCCGTGGGGACGGGACCGCGCGGGATCTACCGCTCGTCGGATGCGGGCGCAAGCTGGGTGCGTGTCAACGACGACGCGCACGAGTTCGGCGGTCCCGGCAATGGCCAGTTCGTGAGCGGCGACATGAACGTCGAAGGACGCGTCTACATGAGCACCGTGGGCCGCGGCATCGTCTACGGAGGGGCCGTCGCGACACGCCTTTCGGCCCGTCACAGCGCCAGGTGCGCGGATGTGGACGGTGCCAGCAAGATCGCTGGTGCACCGCTGGCCCAGCGAGCCTGCACCTCTGGTGACGACCAGCTCTGGGCTTTCCTGGACGGGGGCGCCGGCTCGTGGCGCTTGAAGGTCCGGCACAGCGGCATGTGCATGGACCTGGCGAGCCAAAGCACGGCCACCAACGTGGGCCTGGTGCAGGCCGCGTGCACGAGCGCACCCAGCCAGCAATGGGCCAGCGAGGACATGGGCAACGGCTGGTTCCGGCTGAAATCGCTCTACAGCGGCCTTTGCATGGACGTCAGTGGCGGCAGCCTGGCCGACGGCGCCAGGGTGGTCCAGTTCACCTGTTCGACATCCACCAGCCAGCAATGGCGGCGCAACTGAGGTCCGGCGCGGGATAGGCGCGGCGTCCGGACCCTGCCGCGCCTGGCGGAGGATCTGTCCGGATCACAGGCAGGAGTGGTGGCCGGATGTCCGATGGCCGGACAGCGTGGCACCGCTCGACCGCCTTCACGCCAGCGCGCCCACGGGGCCGGCTCGGGACTTGCCCTAGCCTGGCGCGTCTCGGCACGGCCATTGCACTGTCTCTGCGATTCCAACCAAGGAGACAGATCCCCATGCTGCGCCGCGCCGCCTCCCGACGCCTTCTTGCCCTGTGCCTCGCCGCGACCACGTCCGCCGCCTGGGCCGCCGGCAGCGAGATCCGCATCGCCCACATCCACTCGCTCACCGGCCCGCTGGAGGCCTACGGCAAGCAGACGACCGTCGGCTTCAACCTCGGCCTGCAATACGCCACCGGCGGCACGATGACGGTCGCGGGCAAGAAGCTCGTCGTGATCGAGAAGGACGACCAGGGCAAGCCCGACGTGGGCAAGAGCCTGCTCGCCGCGGCCTACTCGGACGACAAGGCCGACGTCGCCGTCGGGCCGACCTCCTCCGGCGTCGCGCTGGCCATGCTGCCGGTGGCCGAGGAGTACAAGAAGATCCTGCTGGTCGAGCCGGCGGTGGCCGACTCCATCACCGGCGACAAGTGGAACAAGTACATCTTCCGCACCGGCCGCAACTCCTCGCAGGACGCGATCTCGAACGCGGTCGCGCTGGACAAGCCAGGCACCGTGATCGCCACGCTGGCGCAGGACTACGCCTTCGGCCGTGACGGCGTGAAGGCCTTCAAGGACGCGCTGAAGAACGCGAAGATCGTCCACGAGGAGTACCTGCCGCAGAACACGACCGACTTCACCGCCGGCATCCAGCGCGTGGTCGACGCGCTCAAGGGGCAGAGCGGTCGCAAGGTCATCGAGGTGATCTGGGCCGGCGGCACGCCGCCCTACAACGCGCTGGCCGCGCAGGAGCTGGCCAAGCGCTACCAGATCGAGGTCTTCACCGGCGGCAACATCCTGCCGGCCATGGCGGCGTACAAGAACTTCCCCGGCATGGAGGGCGCCACCTACTACTACTTCGGCATCCCGAAGAACCCGGTCAACGAGTGGCTGGTGGCCAACCACTACAAGCAGTTCAAGGCCCCGCCGGACTTCTTCACCGCGGGCGGCATGACGGCCGCCATCGCCATCGTCGAAGCGTTGAAGAAGACGAATGGCGATGCCTCGCCGAACAAGCTCATCGCCGCGATGGAGGGCATGAGCTTCGAGTCGCCCAAGGGGAAGATGACCTTCCGCAAGGAGGATCACCAGGCGATGCAGAGCATGTACCACTTCAAGATCAAGGTGGACCCGGCTTTCGCCTGGGGCGTGCCGGAGCTGGTTCGTGAGATCAAGCCGGAAGAGATGAACGTTCCGATCCGCAACAAACGCTGATCGACCAGGCCCCAGAGCCCGGACCACAAGCCACAAGGAGACAAGCCATGAAGCCGCTCGCCCACCGGGCGGGCGCGGTCGCGGCGTCAGTGTTCGCCGCGTTCGCTGCCTGCTCATCCTCAGCCGCCGTGGTGACGCTGCCGCAGCTGAACATCGACAAGACCCAGGTCAGCGTCTCGGGTCTGTCCTCGGGCGGCTTCATGGCCAACCAGCTGGGCTACGCCTACTCGGCCACCTTCAAGGGCGTGGGCGTGTTCGCCGGCGGGCCCTACATGTGCGCCGGCCACAGCAACTACACGGCCTGCATGTACAACGCCTCGATCACGAGCGGCATGCTGAACACGATGCAGGCCGACCTGAACAACTGGAGCGGCACGGCCAACGACGCGCTTTCGAACGTCGCGGCCCAGAAGGTCTTCATGTTCGTGGGCACCAGCGACTACACCGTCGGGCCCAACCCGATGAACGCGGTGCAGACGCAGTACGCGAACAACGGCGTCACCGCGGCCAACCTGAGCTACGTGCAGCGCAGCGGCACGGCCCACGTCTTCCCCACCGACTTCGACTCCGCCGGCAACAACAGCTGCGGCAGCAGCGCCTCGCCCTACATCGCCAACTGCGGCTACGACGGCGCCAAGGCCGCGCTGGGCAAGTTCTACGGCACGCTCAACGCCCGCAACAACGCGCCTTCGGCAGCCAACTACCTAGAGTTCGACCAGACGCCCTACACGGCCGGCAACCCCGGCATGGCCGCCACGGGCTGGGCCTACGTGCCCGCCAATTGCGCAAGCGGCTCGCAGTGCAGGTTGCACGTGGCGCTGCACGGCTGCCAGCAGAACTACGCGACCATCGGCGACAAGTTCATCCGCAACACCGGCTACACGCGCTGGGCCGACACCAACAGCATCGTCGTCCTCTTCCCGCAGACCCGGGTCGACAACACCAGCCGGCAGACGTCGGCCAGCGGCTCGCTCGCCAACCCCAACGGCTGCTGGGACTGGATAGGCTGGTACGGCGGCAACTTCGCGCAGAAGGCCGGCACGCAGATGGCGGCCATCAAGGCGATGGTGGATCGCGTGTCCTCCGGCTCGGGCGGCGGGGGCGGCGGCACGCTGCCCGCGCCCACCGGCGTGGCCACGTCCAACGCCACCGACACGACGATGACGATCGCGTGGGACGCCGTGAGTGGCGCGGCCGGCTACCACGTGTTCCGCAACGGCGGCCAGGTCGACACCTCGCTCGTCACGGCCACCAGCTACCTCGACACCGGCCTCACGCCCGCGACCACCTACTCCTGGACCGTGGCGGCCGTCGACGGCAACGGCGCGCAGGGCGCGATGTCGTCGCCGGCCAGCGGCACGACCACCGGCGCTGCGCCCACTTGCTACACCGCGAGCAACTACGCCCACACGACGGCCGGCCGCGCCCACCAGAGCGGCGGCTACGCCTACGCCAACGGCTCCAACCAGAACATGGGCCTGTGGAACGTCTTCGTCGTCACCACGCTGAAGCAAACGGCTCCGAACTACTACGTGATCGGCACGTGCCCCTGAATGCTTGAAACCAGAAACCTGACCATCCGCTTCGGGGGCCACGTGGCGGTGGACCACGTGAGCTGCGCTTTCGCCCCCGGCACGCTCACCGCGATCGTCGGGCCGAACGGCGCGGGCAAGACAACCTACTTCAACCTCGTTTCCGGGCAACTGCCGGCGAGCGAGGGGCAGGTGCTGCTGGACGGCATGGACGTGACGCGGTTGAGCGCACCATTGCGCACCCGCCGTGGCCTGGGCCGCGCCTTCCAGCTCACGCAGCTCTTCCCGAACCTCACCGTGCAGGAGAACGTGCGCCTCGCAGTGCAGGCGCGGCATGGCGGCGGCCTGAACCTGTGGCAGGTCTGGCTGGATCGCCGGGACTGGCTGGAGGAGGCGCGCGAGATCCTGGCGAGCGTGCACCTGCTGGACCGGCGCGACGCCGCCGCCGCCAGCCTGCCGCATGGCGACCAGCGCAAGCTCGAAGTGGCGCTGCTGATGGCACTGGAGCCGCGCGTCTACATGTTCGACGAGCCCACCGCCGGCATGAGCGTGGACGAAGTGCCGGTGGTGCTCGACCTCATCCGCGCGCTGAAGGCGAGGGCCGACTGCACCATCCTGCTGGTCGAGCACAAGATGGACGTGGTGCGCGAGCTGGCCGACCGCATCGTCGTGCTGCACAACGGTGCATTGGTGGCCGATGGCGACCCGGCGACGGTGATCGCCTCGGACGTCGTGCAACAAGCCTACCTGGGCACGGCACCGGTCGAGGAGGCCGCATGACGACGGCCGTGCTCCAGCTGCAAGGCGTGCACACCCACATCGGCGCGTACCACATCCTCCACGGCGTCGACCTCGCCGTGCCCGCCGGCCAGGTGACGATGCTGCTGGGCCGCAACGGCGCAGGCAAGACCACCACCCTGCGCACGATCATGGGCCTGTGGCGGGCCAGCGCCGGCAGCGTGCGCTTCCAGGGCCAGGCCATCGAAGGCCGCGAGACGCCGGACATCGCCCGCCTCGGCATCGCCTACGTCCCCGAGAGCATGGGCATCTTCGCCGGCCTGACGGTGAAGGAGAACCTGCTGCTCGCCGCCCGCGCCGCCCGCCGCGAAGCCGAGCTCGACAAGGCGCGGCTGGACTGGCTCTTCGGCCTCTTTCCCGCCTTGCACAAGTTCTGGCTCTACCCGGCCGGCAAGCTCTCGGGCGGCCAGAAGCAGATGCTCGCCGTCGCCCGCGCCATCATCGAGCCTCGCGCGCTCCTGCTCATCGACGAGCCCAGCAAGGGCCTCGCGCCGGCCATCATCCAGAACCTGGTCACCGCCTTCAGCGAGCTCAAGCGCCAGCAGACCACCATCCTGCTCGTCGAGCAGAACTTCATGATGGCCCAGGCGCTGGGCGACCGCGTGGCGGTGATGGACGACGGCCGCGTCGTGCACACGGGGGCGATGGCCGAACTGGCGGGAGACGAGGAGCTGCAGCAGCGCCTGCTCGGCTTGTCGCTGGGGGCGCACCAATGACCGTGCAGAGCGCCATCCCGCAGTCTCGCTTCGACTACAAGCCGCTCGTGCTGCTGGCCGTCGTCGCACTCGCCGCCTGGCCCCTCATCGGATCCGGCGCCACCTGGCTCACGCTGACGATCGCCGGCCTGGCGATGGGCCTCATCGTCTTCGTCATCGCCTCCGGCCTCACGCTCGTCTTCGGCCTGATGGACGTGCTGAACTTCGGCCACGGCGTGTTCATCGCCTTCGGCGCCTTCGTGGCCACCAGCGTGATGGGCGGCATGGCCGACTGGACCGGCAGCGCGGTCGCCTGGCAGAACCTGGCCGCCGTCTTCGCCGCCATGCTGGCGGCGATGGCGGTGGCCGGCGCCATCGGCTGGGCCTTCGAGCGCGTCGTCGTGCGGCCGGTCTACGGCCAGCACCTGAAGCAGATCCTCATCACCATGGGCGGCATGATCATCGGCGAGGAGCTGATCAAGATGGTCTGGGGCCCGGCACAGGTGCCGCTGCCCCTGCCGCCCTCGCTGCGCGGCGCGGTTTTGCTCGGCGATGCGGCGGTCGAGGTCTACCGCCTCTTCGCCGTGCTCGTCGGGCTCGTGGTCTTCGCCGTGCTGCTGTGGGTGCTCAACCGCACCAAGCTCGGCCTGCTGGTGCGTGCCGGCGTGCAGGACCGCGAGATGGTCGAGTCGCTCGGCTACCGCATCCGGCGCCTGTTCGTCGGCGTGTTCGTCGCCGGCTCCGCGCTGGCCGGGTTGGGCGGCGTGCTTTGGGGCCTGTACCAGCAGAGCGTGGTGCCGCAGATCGGAGCGCAGGTGAACACGCTGCTGTTCATCGTCATCATCATCGGCGGGCTGGGCTCCACGCTCGGCTGCTTCGTCGGGGCGCTGCTGGTGGGCCTGATGGCCAACTACACCGGCTTCGTGGCGCCCAAGGTGGCGCTGTTCTCCAACATCGCGCTCATGGTCGCGGTGCTGCTGTGGCGGCCGCAGGGGCTGTATCCCGTGTCGGGCAACCGGTGACCGGCATGCTGAACCGCCTGCTCTCCCACGACCTGCCCCGCAGCCGCGCGCTGGCCGTCGCGCTGGTTCTCGTGCTCGCCTTGCTCGCGCTCGAGCCCTTCCTCTTCCCCGGCGCCAAGGCGCTGAACGTCGCGGCCAAGATGCTGGTCTTCGTGCTGCTGGTGGCCAGCTACGACCTGCTGCTGGGCTACACCGGCATCGTCAGCTTCGCCCACACCATGTTCTTCGGCATCGGTGCGTATGGCGTTGCGATCGGCTGCACGCGCTGGGCGGGCGACGAGGGCGTGGGCTGGGGCGCGGTGCTCGCGGGCGTGGGCGCCGCGCTGGTGCTGTCGCTGCTGCTCAGCTTCGTCATCGGCCTGTTCAGCCTGCGCGTGAAGGCGATCTTCTTCGCCATGATCACGCTGGCCGTGGCCGCGGCCTTCCAGACGCTCGCCTCGCAGTTGTCCGAGTTCACCGGCGGCGAGGACGGCCTGAGCTTCAAGACGCCGCTGTGGTTGTCGCCCTCCTTCGAGCCGTTCGAGGAGCCGGTCTTCGGCCTGATGCTCGACGGCAAGGTCATCGCCTACTACCTGCTCTTCGTCACGGTGCTGCTGGGCTTCCTGGCCTTGCTGCGCATCGTCAACTCGCCCTTCGGCCGGGTGCTGCAGGCCATCCGCGAGAACGACTTCCGCGCCGAGGCCATCGGCTACCGCACGGTGGTCTACCGCACGCTGAGCAATGTGATCGCCGCGCTGTTCGCGACGATCGCCGGTGCGCTGCTCGCGCTGTGGCTGCGCTACACCGGTCCGGAGACCACGCTCGGCTTCGAGGTGATGCTCGACGTGCTGCTCATCGTCGTCATCGGCGGCATGGGCACGCTCTACGGTGCGGTGATTGGCACCGTGCTCTTCGTCTTTGCGCAGAACTACCTGCAGGACCTGCTCAAGCACCTGGGCGGCGAGGGCGGGGCGCTGCACAGCGTGCCGGTGATCTCCTCGCTCGTCTCCCCCGAGCGTTGGCTGTTCTGGCTGGGTCTGGGTTTCGTGCTTTGCGTCTATTACTTCCCGAGCGGCGTCGTGGGCCGGCTGCGCGCTCGGGTTTCCAACGACAAGTCGGCCTGAGGAGATACGCAGTGCACCGCCATCTCACGTTGCTCGCTGCCGCCGCCACCCTGGCCTGCAGCACCGCCCAAGCGGCTCCGCCCAACGAGCGCCCCGCCGCCCTGCGCGGCCCGATCAGCGAGAAGGTCTACGACGGCATCACCGACGACCTGCTGACTGCGGGCCTCGGCAAGACGGGCCTGCTCGGCGCCGCGCCCGCCTTCGTCGACCCGCTGCATCCCACGCCGGCGGAGCTTCGCCGCAACGCCATCCACACCAACTACCGCGCGCTGGTCGACTACACCATCCCGGGCGGCTTCACCGTCTTCTACGGGCCGAACATCGACGTGAACGGCAACGACACGCTCGGCGAGGGCAAGGTGCCGGGCCGCGAGTACATCGTGTGGGCCGACGACGGCAGCGGCGCGCAGAACGTGACGCTGATGGTGCAGGTGCCCGACAGCTTCAATCCCGATGCCGCCTGCATCGTGACCGGCACGTCCTCCGGCTCGCGCGGCATCTACGGCGCCATCGGCACCTCGGGCGACTGGGGCCTGAAGCACGGCTGCGCGGTGGCCTACACCGACAAGGGCTCGGGCAACGGCCTGCACGACCTGATGACCAACCAGGTCACCGCGCGCGATGGCATGCTGGGTGATGCGGCGGCGCTCGGCATCGAGTCGCTCTTCACCGCGAACGTCACCGCTGAGGAGCGGGCAGCCTTCAACGCAGCCACGCCGAACCGGGTGGCCTACAAGCACGCCCACTCGCAGCAGAACCCCGAGGCGCAGTGGGGCGCGAACACGCTGGACGCGATCCGCTTCGCCTTCTACGTGCTCAACGAGCGCTACGGCCAGGTCGACGGCAAGGGCGTGCGCCGTGCGACCCTGGGCAAGAAGAACACCCTCGTCATCGCCAGCAGCGTGTCCAACGGCGCCGGTGCCGCGCTGGCGGCGGCCGAGCTGGACAGCGACGGCCTGATCGATGGCGTCGCGGTGAGCGAGCCAAACGTGCAGCCGCGCTTCACCAAGGACCTCGCCGTCCAGCAGGGCAGCCATCTGTACACCGGTATCGGCAAGCCCCTGGTTGACTACTTCAGCTTCGAGAACGTCTACCAGCCTTGCGCACTGCTGTCCTCGCAGGCCGGACTTTCGCTGCATCCGGCCTTCTGGCCGGCGGCCTACACCGCCTCGGCCGAGGCGCGCTGCACGGCGCTGGCCGCCAAGGGCCTGGTCAGTGGCGCGACGACGGCGGAGCGGGCGGACGACGCGCTGGCGAAGATGCAGGCCTACGGCTGGCTGCCGGACAGCAATTTCCTTCACCAGTCGCACTTCCGCTTCGCCACCAACTCCATCGCGGTCACCTACACCAACACCTACGGCCGCTTCAGCGTGCTGGACAACCTCTGCGGCTTCAGCTTCGCGAACACCGACGCCTCGGGCAACGTGATCGCGCAGTCGCCGCTGGCCGAGGCCGGCATCTTCTCGACCGGCAACGGCGTGCCGCCGACCACCGGCATCAACATCGTCTACAACGATTCGGTGGGCGGCGCGAAGCTGGACTTCCTCGCGACGTCGCCCTCGACCGGCGCGGCCGACTTCGCGCTCGAC
>CAMLGG010000149.1 GCA_946479475.1 uncultured Ideonella sp.
CGTATTGCGCACGATGATCGGCGAGAAGCGATCAGCCACCGTCTGGTCACCCACTTGCTGCACGGCAATGATGCCGAGGGAATACGGCATCACGTCGGTCAGTACAACCTCGTCGAGTGCCGCGTCGCGCATCTTCAATCCCGCCTGAACCGCCGCCCCCTGAGCCACCGCCAGGTCCGGATCGATGGTCCGCAACGGCAGGCGCTGGAACAGGCGAGTGGCGAGCTGGCGGATCATCGGCATGCGGGTGGCGCCGCCGACGAGCACTACCTCGTCCAGCGCCTGGGGCGCGATCTGCGCGTCGTGCAGTGCGCGCTCCACCGGCCTTCTCAGGCGCTGCACGAGCTCGGCGCTGGCCTTCTCGAAGTCCGCTCGCGATATGGCGAGCTCAAGCGCGCGCCCGGCGTGCACCACTCGCATCACCGTGTTTTCTCGATCGCTCAGTTCGCGCTTGGCCTGCTCCGCGGCGCGCCACCAGAGTCCGCCCCGGCTTAGGCCCTCCCGGTCAGCAGGCGACAAGCCCTCGCAGCACGCCAGGAAGTGCTGCCCCAGGGAGCGCGCGAAATCCTCGCCTCCCAGTCGAGTGTCGCCCGCGCTCGCACGCACCTCGACAACGCCTTCGAAATACTCGAGAACCGAGACGTCGAATGTTCCGCCCCCCAGGTCGAAGATGAGGAAGGTGCTGTGGTCCGGCTTGTCCTGCAGCCCGTAGGCGAGTCCGGCTGCCGTCGGCTCGTTGAGCAGGCGCTCCACGCGCAGCCCCGCCAACTCACCGGCTGTGCGCGTGGCCCGCCGCTGCGCTTCGTTGAAGTAGGCCGGGACGGTGATGACTGCCTCGTCGACCCGCTCGCCGACGAACGACTCGACATCGGATTTCAACGATTGCAGCACGAGCGCCGACAGCTCCTCGGCGCGGAAGTCGCGGTTGCCGAGCCGGAGCTTCCGGTTCGTCCCCATCCACCGCTTGAAGGCAAGGGCCGCGCTCGCCGGGTGCGTGGCTGCCCTTTCAAGCGCAGCCAGCCCGACGAGGGTCCTGCCGCCGTCGTCGAGCGCGACGGCAGAGGGTGTCGAGAAATCACCGACAGCGTTCCTGACGAGCTCGGGTCGTCCATCCCGGAACAGGCCGACGAGGCTGTTCGTGGTGCCCAGGTCGATGCCGACGATCATGTGACTGGAAGTTTCCGAAAGCCCGGCAGGATATCAGCGCGAATGCCGCACACATGGCCGGGGGCCGCCACCTCGCCGGGCAGTCCGCACGAACCGCGAATCCCGTCACGCGCGGACCGGCGCGACCGCAGATCAGCGGTCGAGCGCGGGCCTTCAGGCCGGCGCCGCCAGCCAGGCCGCGTCTATCGGTCGGATTTCGGTGGCGTCCCCTTGCTTCGAGACGACGGAAGGAGGATTTCCCCGAATGCCGAAAGCCGTATCGGCGCCGCGTGAAAAGTGATTGGCGCGAGCCGCACGGCTGTTCCTACGATCGGCGCTCTGGTTGGCCAGCCGGATCCCACAACATCGAACGGAGACAAGGCGGATGCTCACTTCCTTGCGGCGCCGATGCGCGCCCTTTCTCAGACGTGGACTGGTCGGCCTGCTGGCGCTGGCCGGCTCGCAGCTCCAGGCTGCGCCCTGGACCCTCACCGGCTCGCTCGGCACCCACGACCCCAACATCTGGAAGACCAGCAGCACCTGGTGGATCTTCGAGACCACCGACAACGGCGGCATAGGCGTCAAGTACTCCGCCGACGGCCACGCGTGGACGCAGGGCGTGCCCATCTTCGGCAGCGGCCTGAGCTGGTGGAAGACCTACCTGCCCGTCGACAAGACGGCGATGGTCTGGGCGCCCGGCTGCGGCGAGTACGGCGGCCAAGGCTTCTGCTACTACGCCGTCTCCAGCCTGGGCTCGCAGAAGTCGGCCATCGGCCTGACCACCTCCGCGGGCGGCATCGCGGCGGGCAACTGGGTGGACCAGGGCGCCATCATCAGCTCCAAGCCGGGCGACAACTTCAACGCCATCGACCCGGCCTTCTCGATCGCCGCCAACGGCGACACCTACCTGACCTACGGCTCGTTCTGGGACGGCATCTTCATCAACCGCGTCAGCAAGGTGAACCTGAAGCTGCCGAACACCGCGCCGACGAACATCGCGCGGGACACCGTCAACGGCATCGAGAACGGCTTCGTCGTCAAGCACGCCACCAACGGCACGACGTACTACTACCTCTTCGCCTCCAAGGGGGCCTGCTGCCAGGGCGCCAACAGCACCTACCGCATCGTCGTCGGGCGCTCCAGCTCGATCACCGGCCCCTACTACGACAAGGCGGGCGTGGCGATGATGTCGGGCGGCGGCACGGTGCTGGCATCCAGCGGCACGCGCTTCAAGGGCCCGGGCGGCCAGTCGCTGCTGAGCGACGGCTCGGTGATGGCCTGGCACGCCTACGACGCCGACAACGGCGGCGCTCCGGTGCTGTTCATCAACAACGTGACCTGGGGCAGCGACGGGTGGCCTCAACCGGTCTGGTAAGCAGCCGCGGCGCGGCGGCGGCGGCGCTGTCGGCCGCCGCCGCCGTCCTGGCGCTGTTCTTCTACGCTTGCCCGGCCGCGTCTGCGGGCCCCGGCGAGCAGGCCGGGCACGCGCAGCTTCAGCAGACCCGGGCCCGGCGAGAAGCGCCCGCGCCCGCAAGCCGGCGCGGCGAGGTGCCGGCCACCCCCTTCGTTCGCTCGCGCGCGCCCGCCGTCGTGCGGCCGAAGCTCCCGGCCCTGCTCGCCGCGCCGCCGCAGGCGCTGCGAGCCAGCGTCCAGGCCGCACTGGACGACCGTGCATCGGGCGGCCGGCTCTATGCCCGCGCACTGGCCCGCCGCTGCACCGCACTGCAGGCGCTCGAGGCGCAGGAAGCCGCGTCCGGGGATGGCGCCGTTCCGCTGGACGCCAACGCCCCCGCCGTGCAGAAGGCATGGGCCGAGCGCGAAGCCTGGGAGGCCGGCTGCGCGCAACTGCTGCGTGACGAGCAACTGGCCCTGGCCAGCGTCCCGCCCGGAGAGGGCGGCGCGCCGGACCCACTGCTGGACGTCCTGGAGAGCGAGCCTTCGCGAGGCCGCCTCGCCGCGGTGCTCGCGCGCCCCGACCCCTTGCTGCTGGAAGAGCTCGCTGGCGACCTGCTGGGCAACTCGCCTCGCGTGGGCCCGCGGCGCTTCGCGACCGAAGGCGACCTCGAAGTGCTGGGCGCCGCGCTGCGCCTGCTGCCCTGCGAATTCGGTCTCGTGTGCGACGGGCGCGACCCTGCCGTCTGGCTGGCGTGCCTGCGCGGCGAGGGCTGCTTCGATTCGCGCGCCGAACAGGTGCTGGCCGGGCTGGGCGACCCGGCCCGCGCGGCCGACGCGATGGCCTTGCGCGATTCGATTCGCGAGGCCATCCGCTCGCGGGCCATCGACCGCTTGCTGCCGGGCTGAACTTCCTGCGGAGGAAAGCCGCTCGCGATGCCTTGCCGTCGATGTTCAGGCGATGGCGCCGGTGAGGTAGAAGGCGCCCCAGTCGCGGTACTGCGGGTACTTGCGCCGGGTCTGCACCTGCGCCCGGCGGAAGGCATCGCCCTTGGAGGCACCGGCATGGAGCGAGGCATGCAGTCGCACGAAGAAGTAGCGCGCGCAGGTGGTCTCCACCGGCCACAGGGTGCCGATGATGGTGGATACGCCCGCCGTCAGCAGGCTGGCCGGGAAGCCGCGCAGGTTGTCGCCGATGTCGAAGCGACCCAGCGCGGTCTCGCATGCACTCAGCGTGACGAGGTCCACCCCCTTCAGGTCCAGGCGGAGGATCTCGTACGCGTGCAGGACGTCGCCTTCAGGCTCGACGCTCAGGTAAAGGGCCTGGAACCCGGGCGTGCTGACCGGCAGGTCTCCGTGGGTGGCGACATGCAGGCGGCGGTGGCCTTGAAACGCCTCGAGCACCGCCTGCTTCGTCAGTGCCGCGCCCGTGAGCGCACGTGGCGCCTCCATCACGCGCGTGACGTCGAGGGCCTCGGCCTCGGCGTCGACCAGCGGCGGCAGGCCACGCGCGTTGCCGGCGGGAAAGTCGAGCCCGATGGCGATGAACTGCGCGCGCGGCGTCGCGGCGCGGCGGCGCGCAGGGTCCAGCAGATTCAGGCTGGGAAGATAGGTCACGTTCCACGCGTCGGCGAGTGGCGCGTCCTCGGGCCCCAAGAGGTGGAAGGGCGCGAAGTGGTAGGGACCGTGCGGCCACACGTACAGATGCTCCTTGCCGGCGGCGCGCAGTTCGTCCAGCTTCTGCCTCGTGTCGCCGCCGAGAAGGTTGTGCTCCTCGAGCTGCAGCTGGGTGGCCGCGGCGGCCGCCACGTTGCGCGTGAGCGGGTCCTGCTGGATCGCCTGCAGCAAGGAAGCGACAGAGAAGGCGAACGGCGACAGCGCGATCTGGTGGTCGCCGTCCTGCATCCGGATCAGGCTGGTGTTCAGGCCCGCTGCCTTGCCCATGGCGAAGAAGAAATCCTCGCGCGTGAGCAGCAGCTGGAAGACGGCGGCTTCACCGCTCGGGAGTTGGCCGACATAGACGCACAGGAGCGCGCTCTTTTCGCCCAGCGCCTCCTGCACCGTGTGCTCGCCCGTGATCCACTGCGGGCGCGGTGCCTGGCTGCGCTGCGCGGTGGCCAGGGCATCCTCCATCGCGATGCACAAGTTGCGCAGGCGCTCCGCCGCAGTGGCGCCGCCCGCCTGTTCCTGCCGGCTCACATAGGACGTCAGGACCCATTCCCGATCGAGCTTGGTCGGCTCGAGGCCGGGCTGGCCGGCGCACGCCCGGGTCGCCGCGGCGATGCGCTCCTCCAGCTTCCGTGCCTCCTCCGACGCCAGCCATTCGCGCGGGCCGCCCTGCAGCAGCGCCTGGGCGAAGGCCGCGCCCTTGGCCATCTCGAGGAACAGGATCATCAGGATCAGCTTGACCTCGCCGGTGCTCACGATCAGGGCCAGCACTTCGCGGTACAGCCTTTGCAGGCGTTCCGCGGCGCCCGGATAGGTGTCCTCCAGGCGCGGAGCAATGACCTTCATGCCCGCGATGAACCAGTGCAGGGCCTTCCGCGCGCCATGGCGCGCGATGTCGACCACTCGCTCCACGACCTGCATGGCGCGCGCCGGGTTGTCGCAGTCGAGCCAGGCGCCGGCGCTCTCGACGTAGAGCGCCGCCGCCCGCTCGAACTCCTGCGCGTTGTACCGGTTGACCCCGGCGCCCACCAGCAGGGTCGCACGGGCGTGCCGCAGCAGCTCGGGATAGGTGCGTGCGAACGCCTCGCTGGCGCCGGCGGCGGCCTGCAGGATGGGCAGCGCCTGTTCCTCCTGGTTGCGCTCGATGGATTCCAGCGCCAGCGCCAGAAGCTTCGCGGCGCGGGTGAACTCGTCCGCTTCCGCGCGGGATCTCAGGTCCTCGAACTCAGCCTGGAGTGCTTGCGGCGCCGGGTCGAGCGCCGCGGGCGCGAACGCACCGGCCAGCAGCGACAGCCCTTGCATGAAGAACTGCGAACGCGCCTCCGGGTTGCGCTGGCGCGCGAGCGCCTGCACGCGCGACCACAGTTCGAATGCCCTCGGCGCCGAGTGCTCCTGCACCGCGACGGCGAACTGCATGTAGCGGCCGAGCACGTCCTCGGCGGCGCTGCCTTGAAGCGAAAGATCCACCGGCGTCGCCAGCAGGAGCTCCACCTCCTTGAGCACCTCGGGCTCGACGGCGTCGCCGCCGGTCGCCGTGCCCTGCAACCGGCGGTACCAATCGAGCATGTCCTGGACTTCGGTGCGCAACCCCAGCAACTGCGGGGTGTCGAGCACGCGCAAGGCGTCGCGTCCCACCCGCTCGACCTCCGCCGGCTCCGGCGCGAGGCCGAGGAAACGTCCCCAGACGAGGGCCTGCACCTGTGCCTTTCGGGTGCGGGCGAGCGCCACGCCGCTGCGGTACCCCGCGGCGCGCTCCAGGTACTCCGCCGCCTTGCGCATGGCTTCGGCCGGCTCCGGCAGGCCCGGCTTGTTCTGGTCCCACCCGGTGCCTTCCGCTTCCAGCGCGATGCGGAAGCGATCGAGCCAGAGCGAGTGCTGCAGGCGGTATCCATCACTGCTGCGGCCGCCCGTGTACGGATCGAGATGGAGAACGCCCAGCGCGTGCAGCATGGCCGCGGGCTCCTCCACACCGGCCGGGTCCTCGATCACGCCGGCCAGCTTCTCCCCGCGCGCGAGGGCGTCCTGGAACAGGCGGGGATCAGGCACGTCGCACAAGGCCCGCGTCACGATGTCGAGCCAGTGCAAGGTGGCAGCGAATTCCATCGTGTCCTGCTCGAAGCCGATCCGCGCCCGCCGCGCATCCACCGCGGCCAGCACCAGCTGACCCAGCATCACGCCTTCGCGCCACTTGCCGTCCTGCGCCCAGCGTTCGGCGCTCGCCGCCATGCGCGCGACATAGTTGGCCGACAGGCGCCAGCCGATGTCGGCGCCGCTCGCCAGGGCCAGCGCCTGCTTGCTCGTGATCTCGCCTTTGTGCACCCTGGCAAACAAGGCGTCGATCGGGCCGGTGCCGAAGGGCAAGGGCTCCCCCTTCAGCGATGCGCCGAACGCCTGCAGGCGATCGAGCATCGGCAAGGCTTCCTGCGGCGGATGGGCCTGGCGCAATTGCTCGAGCCATGGTGCGCAGAGCAGCACCGGGGCCGCGAACGCGACTTCGATCCGTTCGGTGCGCACCAGCTCGGCCAACGCATCCTGCAGCTTGCCGAGCGTGGCGGGGTCCAACACGGCGGACGATCCATCCGGCGGCGGGCTCATGGCGTGAACTCCACTTGACAGTTGGGATGTGCATACACCGCGTACGCCAGCCAGGTGGCATCCCCCGCCGCGCGGGACGCGGCGCGGGCCGCCGTCACCGCGCGCGCCACGGTGCAGCCGCCCTCGGCCTGGTGCGCCTTGTAGAAGGCCTGCGCGAATGTGCTGGCGGGCTGGTCGCCCACGGACCAGAGCGAACTCACGAACACGCCAGCCTGGCCCACGTTCCTGCTCTCGCCCACGCGTGCCCCGAGGAAGGCGGGCGCGAACCCGCCCAGGCTGGTCAGGCTGACGCCGAGCCGGCTGACCTGGCAGGCGTTCAGCACGATCACCGGCCGGTTGCGGTCCGGCCCGCACAGCCTCGCCTGCTGGGCGACGACGCTGGCGGCGAGCGGCTCGGTCACGTAAGCCAGCGTGCCGCCCACCGTCTGGTTCGATCCCTCCAGCAGCACGGCCGCGCTGGCGATGTTGCCGCCGTCGGCAGTGCCGTGGCCGGCGAAGTGCAGCAGGTCGAACTCACCCGACCCCAGGGCGGCCGTCACGGCGCGGTAATGGGGTTCGATCTTCTGCGCCCCCATGGCCAGCAGCATCGGCTCCTCGACGTCCTCCGCTGCACCCAGGCGATAGCGCGCATCGGGATAGTGCGGCACCACGTAGCGCATGCGCCCGGGGCGAACACGGATGCGCGTGGGGGGCACCGCGCCGAACAGCCAGCGGCACAGCCCCAACTCGCCGAGGAAGCAGCCCTGCGCGTGGCCCGGCGCGGCGGGGTCGTCGAGGTAAGCCACCTCCCAGGGCACGAAGGGCTCGTCGCTGTTCACCAGCACTGAGCGGAGCTTGCCCTCGCAGCGCAGCCGCCACAGCAGGTCCGCCAGCATGGGCGGCACGAGCTCGCGGAACAGCGCCGCGCCGCGTGCCTTCAACTGGTCGTGGAAGATCTGGACATTGCCGGGGCTGCCGAGCCAGGCGGACTCGATGTCGCGGTACAGCTGGCTCACCCAGCCGGCGAGGTCTCCGGTGATCGGCGGCGATTCAAAGCGGTCGCAGGCTTCATCCGCCACGTACACGCGGTACTGGAACCGCGTCTCGTTGCCGTTGCGCTGCTGCGTGATCTCCAGAGTGGCCACCTCCGGAAGGTCCTCGCCGCCTTCGATGCTGGCCCGGCTGACCAGCGGGCTGCCGGCCACGGTGGCGGCCGCGGCTGCCACCCGCGGGCGCAGCACCAGGGTGGCCGCGCGCACCGGCCCCTGTCGCACCCGGGCCCAGATCTCGCCCGGGCCTTCGTGGGTGGCGACCACCTCCACGTCGATCACGAGCGGCGACCCCGGCCCGGGCGGCTCGTCGAAGGTGACGCGCGAGTCGTCGGCGGCACTGCTTCGCAGGCGGAAGCCGACCTTGGGGATGACTTCGACCGTGACGGGCCGCTTCTGGAGCTTCACCGGCGCACCCGTGCCGAGCGCACCGGACGCGGCAGCGATCTCCTCGGCCGAGAGCGTCACGCTCACCGTGGCCGTGCTGCCGACCTGAACCGTGGGCGGCATCTCCGCCAGCGCATGGCAGGTCGCCGGCTCGGGGCGCGCGGACGTCGTCGGCGCCGCGGCAGGCTCCGGCGTACCACGCGGGGCCTGCGACACCTCAGGCCAGTGCCCGCCCGCTGCCGTGCCGCCACGGGTGGACCTCGACGTGGGCGCGACCGCCCGCTGCAGCACGTCGAGCGCGTGGTCGACGCAGGGGATGACGCCGACCGGCCGCTCGCCGTCAAGCACCACGGCGCGAACCGAGAACGCCGGCAACGAGTCGGCCGGCGCCAGCGGCGTGCGACCCTTCAGCGAGCGCAGGAATGGCCCCTTGGCCAAGGCCTGCGAGCGTTGCGACTCGCGCACGTTCAGCGCCAGCCCGATGGGAGCGTCGGGCGGCTGCATCCGCAGCTCCTCGACGCGGGGCGCATAGAGCAGGCGGCCCGGATGGTCGGGATCGGGCCTTTCGAAGACCACGTATCCGGCGTCCTCCGACTCCGCCTGGCGCAGCGCCTCCTCCACCAGGGTGTCGGCACCCACCACCACGATGTTCCGGTCGACCAGGTGGTCGTTGGCCGCCTCCACCGCCCGCACTTGCGCCAGGCCGAGCCAGCCCGCCACGGCATCCACTGTCTCCGGCTGGAGGAAGTAGTTGGTGTGGTACACGAGCGGGTTGGTGCCGAAGTCCTGCACCTCCTTCACGTACTTGCCTGCAACCGGATCGATGGAAGACATCGACCCGACGTTCACCACCAGGTCGTTGCCCGCCTTCTTCATCAACGCTGCGACGAAGCCGTTGGCGAGCATGAGGGCGAGCCGGCGCGGGAACTCCTTCGGCTCGTGCCGTTGCTCGTCCACCAGCACCGGGCGGAAATCGGAGGTGACGCAGTAATACTGCGCCTGTGTCGGGCTCGGCGCACCGGTTTCAACGCGGTTGATATCGAAGACGAACTCGCCGTCGGGATCCATCGCGGCAAGGCCGGGCGCGCGCTTGTCCTGAACCGCTGCATCGACGAGGTAGCGCACGAAGTCGCCGATACCCTGCACCAGCTCTGCGGCCGCGAAGCCGGCCTGTGGCGCACCCAGGAACGCCAGCGCCTTGCGGCTGGCCAGTGCGAGGTTGGTGAGGACGTCCAGCAGCGCATGCCAGTTTTCCGGCCGCGCCAGCTCCGTGCCGGCATTGGTGCCGCCGACGAAGACCACCCTGCCGATCTTCGGCTTCCACGATGCAGTGGGCAGGATCTTCTCGATCAGCCAGCGGGTGACCAGTGCGCCGCGGCTGTGGCACACGATGTCGATCGTGGGCGGCTGCCTTGCGCGCAGGGTGCGCAACGCCTCGTACAGCTGCCGTGCGTTGTCCGAAGGCTCCACCGACAGGGTGCGATGGTCGAAGCCGAGCAGCGCGTGGTACTTCTCGCCGGCCTCCTGCAGCAGCGCCTGGCCCCAGCGCGTGGCCCCCAGGTCGCCGAAGCCACCCGCGGTGCTGGAGAAGGTGCCGTGGACGAACATCAGGATGCGCGAGTCGGCGTCGGGCAGCGACAGCGCGGAGAAGTCGCCAGGCTTTTCCCATTCCGTGGCCGGCGCGCCTGCGGCGAGCACGACCGGGCCGGTGCGCTTGTGCCTCTCCAATGCCGCGACGATGCCGCCGGCGGCGTGCGAGGCCACGAACTTCAGCACCACGGTGCGCACGCGGTCGAGCATCCAGTCGGTGAACACGTTGCGCTGCTGGGGCGTTCGGGCGGCGCCGGCGGCGCCGGCCGCGCCCGGCGCCTGCACGGTGAACCGCACGTTGCGGACCAGCGCAGCGCCGGCGGCGCGCGCCGGCGCCGAGGGTTGTTCCTCCGGAAACTGCCATGCCACCATGCCGTCGCACTCGACCAGCACGGCCGCTGACTCGTCGGGCGCGAGTTGCACCGTCAGCGAGGGCGCGACGGCGGGATCGAGCGCGCGCGCCGAAGCACCAGGCCGGCGGACCAGTTCGGGCAGTTCGCGCGTGGCCACCGTCGGATCGGCGGCGAACTGCTGCAGCAGCCAGTCGAAATCAGGATTCGCGGGGCCGGCGACCGGCACCGGTGTGCCGCCCATGCCGCCTGGGAGCGGCGCAGCTCGCGCAGCGGGGGCAGGGCTGGCCTGCCACACGCCCTCGTCGAAACTCAAGGTGATCGCGGCGTCGGCTGGATGCCTGATGTCCATCGTTCCTCCTGAATGACCGAGACGGTGATCCGATCAATGGCTGGCCAGGTGATGGACCGTAGGACCCTCGCAGCGGCGTCTTCTTGCGGAAGATCAACGGACGAAGGAGCCGTGCTGACGGCAAGCAGACGAAGCCACCGAAAGCCTGCCGTCCACGACAGGCAGGCCATGACCGGAAGCTCCTGCGGACCAGCTGCCCCGGCCCGATGGCCACGATGGCCCCTTCCCAGCCGAACCGGGGCCAAAGCCATGCCCAAACCGCTATCGCTTCGGCGGCAAATGTGATTGGCCGCGACTCGCCGCCCTTTCTAGGATGGCCGACCAACACCTACACGGAGACTCGACGATGCGCTTCACCCGCCGTGCCCTGATCGCCGCCGCGCTGGCCCTCCCCGGCCTGCCGGCCCTGGCCGCGCCGCTGACCATGGGCTTCTCCCAGGTCGGGGCCGAGAGCGAGTGGCGCACCGCCAACACCGCGTCGATCAAGGCATCGGCCAAGGAAGCGGGCGTGAACCTCAAGTTCGCCGACGCCCAGCAGAAGCAGGAGAACCAGGTCAAGGCCATCCGCAGCTTCATCGCGCAGAAGGTCGACGTGATCGCCTTCTCGCCGGTGGTCGAGTCGGGCTGGGACACCGTGCTGAAGGAGGCCAAGGCCGCCGGCATCCCGGTCATCCTGACCGACCGCGCGGTGAAGGTGGCCGACACCTCGCTGTACGTGACCTTCATCGGCTCGGACTTCGTCGAGGAAGGCCGCAAGGCCGGCCGCTGGGTGCTGGAGCGCGCGGCCAAGGCGCCGGGCGGCGCGCTGAACATCGTCGAGCTGCAGGGCACCGTCGGCTCGGCCCCGGCCATCGACCGCAAGAAGGGCTTCGAGGAGGTCATCGCGGCCAACCCCAAGCTGCAGATCATCCGCTCGCAGTCGGGTGACTTCACCCGCGCCAAGGGCAAGGAGGTGATGGAGGCCTTCCTCAAGGCGCGCGACAAGAAGATCGACGTGCTCTTCGCGCACAACGACGACATGGCCATCGGCGCCATCCAGGCGATCGAGGAGGCCGGCCTCAAGCCGGGCCAGGACATCCTGATCGTCTCCATCGACGGCGTGCGCGGTGCCTTCGAGGCGATGAAGGCGGGCAAGCTCAACGTGACCGTCGAATGCAACCCGCTGCTCGGCCCGCAGCTGATGAAGCTGGCGCAGGACGTGGTGGCCAAGAAGCCGGTCGACAAGCGCATCACCGTGACCGAAGGCGTCTACACCGCCGACATGGCCGCGCAAGAGCTGCCCAAGCGCAAGTACTGATCGGTCTGGCGAGCGATGACGCGTCCTGCGGCACCCTCCTCGCGGGCCGAGCGCTGGGCCGCTCCCGAGCCGGCCCGCATCCCCTCGGGGGATCGGCCGACGTACTCGTCGGCCGAGGGGCTCCAATGACGGTGCTGGAGCTTTCCGGCATCCACAAGGGCTTTCCGGGCGTCAAGGCGCTGAGCGACGCGAGCCTGCGGCTGTACCCCGGTGAAGTGCATGCGCTGATGGGGCAGAACGGGGCCGGCAAGTCCACCCTGATCAAGGTGCTCACCGGCCTGTACGCGCCGGACGCCGGGACCATCCGGCTGGATGGCGACGAGATCGCGCCGCGCTCGACCGAGCAGGCGCAGGCGCTCGGCATCCGCACCGTCTACCAGGAGGTCAACCTCTGCCCCAACCTCAGCGTGGCGGAGAACATCTGCGCCGGCCGCTTCCCCCGCCGCTGGGGCCGGATCGACTGGGCCGCGGTGCGCGCGGAAGCCCGGCGCGTGCTGGCGCCGATGGAGCTCGACATCGATGTCGACGCGCCCCTGTCCCGCTACCCGCTGGCGGTGCAGCAGATGGTGGCCATCGCGCGCGCGCTGCGCGATCCCGCGCGCGTGCTGGTGCTCGACGAGCCTACCTCCAGCCTGGACGAGGCCGCCGTGCGCAGCCTGTTCAGCGTGCTGCGCCGCCTGCGCGATCAGGGCCTGGCCATCCTCTTCGTCACCCACTTCCTGGACCAGACCTACGCGCTGGCCGATCGCATCACGGTGATGCGCAACGGCGAGACCGAGGGCGAGTACCTCGCCTCGGAGCTGAGCCGCCTGGCCCTGGTGAACAAGATGGTCGGCGCGCCGCCGGAGCAGCAGCCCACCCGCCTGGAGACCTGCTCCACCGCTGCCGGCGCCCCGGCGCTCGAGGCCAAGGGCCTGGCGCGCCGAGGCGTGCTGCAGCCCATGGACCTGAGCCTGAAGCGCGGGGAGGTGCTGGGCCTGGCCGGCCTGCTGGGCTCGGGCCGCACCGAGACGGCGCGGCTGCTCTTCGGCGCAGACCACGCCGATGCCGGCCACGTGGAGATCGGCGCGCACCGGGGCCGCTGGCATTCGCCGCGCCAGGCCATCGCCGCGGGCATCGCCTTCTGCTCCGAGGACCGCAAGCACGAAGGCGCCATCCTCGAACTCTCGGTGCGAGAGAACATCATGCTGGCCTTGCAGGCCCGCCGCGGCCTGCGCCTGGCGATGAGCCGCGAACAGCAGCAGGCACTGGCCGACGAGTACATCCGGCGCCTGGGCATCAAGACGGCCAGCGCCGAAACCCCCATCGGCCAGCTCAGCGGCGGCAACCAGCAGAAGGCGCTGCTCGCGCGCTGGCTGGCCACCGAGCCGGCGGTGCTCATCCTGGACGAGCCCACCCGCGGCATCGACGTGCGGGCGAAGGAGGACCTGATGGACCAGGTCCGCGCCCTGGCGCACCGCGAAGACGGCCAGGGCATGGCCATCCTCTTCATCTCCTCCGAACTGCCCGAGGTCCTGCATTGCAGCGACCGCGTGCTGGTGCTGCGCG
>CAMLGG010000150.1 GCA_946479475.1 uncultured Ideonella sp.
TGGTGCCGCTTGCGAGACGCCACCGGCGCGACAGGACGCTGCAACGGTGATCGGCGGCGCCGGACCCGGCCAGGTGAACGCCGCATCGCCCGGACCCGACCTGGCCGCCAAGGTCGCCTTCCTGCGCCGTCCCGAGACCCACGGGGTGACGCGGGTGGAAGCGCTGGAGACGCACATGTCGTGGGTCTTCCTGGCCGGCGAGCAGGTCCTCAAGCTCAAGAAGCCGGTGCGCTTTCCCTTTCTCGACTTCTCGACCCTGGCGGCGCGCGAGCACGACTGCCGCGAGGAAGTCAGGCTCAACGCCCGGCTGGCGCCGGGTGTCTACCTCGGGCTGCGTGCGCTGCAGTGGGACGGGAGATCGCTGGCGCTCCTGCCGCCGGAGCGCGTGTCCGCACCCGCACGCACTGTCGACTGGCTGGTGCTGATGCGCCGCCTGCCGGCCGGGCAGATGCTCGACGTCCGTATCGAGGCGGGGCAGGTGATGCCGGAGGACATCGATGCGGTGGTCGCGCTGCTCGTGCGCTTCTACCGCCATGCCGGGGCGGTGAGCGTGCCGGCCGACGAGTACGTGGCGCACTTCCACCGCGAGCAGGCGGCCAATCGCGAGGTGCTGCTGCGGCCGCAGTTCGAGTTGCAGCAGGCCTCGACAGCACTGGATCGCATGGACAGCGCCCTGGTCGACCGTGCCGGGATCCTGCGCGAGCGCAGCCGGGGCGGGCGGATCGTGGACGGGCATGGCGACCTGCGCCCCGAGCACGTGTGCCTGCTGCAGCCCCCGGTGATCATCGACTGCCTCGAGTTCAACGCCGCGTTGCGCCGCGTGGACCCTTTCGACGAGGCCGCGTGCCTGGGCCTCGAATGCGATCTCGCCGGCGCGCCCTGGATCGGGCCTCGCGTCGTGGCCGGCCTCGCCGGGCTGCTGGACGACCGCCCCTCATCCGCGCTGATCGGGCTGTACACCGCCCACCGTGCGCTGCTGCGTGCGCGCCTGGCGATGGCGCACCTGCTCGATCCGCATCCCCGCATGCCGGCGAGATGGCCGTCGATCGCCCAGCGCTACGTGCAGCGGGCGCTGGCCGCGCTGGATGGGCTGAATGGGCTGAATGGGCCGGAGGGGCCGCCGTTCGACGTGCGAGGGTGAAGGCGCCTCAGCGGCTCCACGACGCATGGCTGTCGCGGATGGCCTGCGCGAACAGCGGGGCACAGGACACAACGCGGATGCGCTGGCGCTGCTGCTCGGGCAGGCGGAACGCAGGCACGCTGTCCGTCACCAGCACGTGGTCGATGACGTCGGGGGCCAGGGTGGAACCCGCCGCCCCGACGAACAGCCCGTGCGCCGCGCAGGCGATCACCCGGCGCGCTCCGGCATGCCGCAGGGCCCGCGCGGCGCGGGCCAGGGTCTCCCCCGTGGCGATGATGTCGTCGAAGAGCAGGACCGCCGCGCCCTCGACGTCGCCCGAGACGCGTTCCGAGCCACTGACGACGTCGCTACTGCGCCGCTTGTCGATCATCGCGAAGCCGACCGGGCGACCGGTGCGCGCCTCGGTCTCCTCGCGCCAGAGCTGCGCCCGCTTGGTGCCGCCGGGGTCCGGCGACGCGACCACGAGTTCGTCGCCGGCGAGCAGCGCCTCGGCGGTCGCCGCGAGGGCGTGGCGCGCTTCGAGATGCACGGTGGGGATGCGAAAGGCGTTCTGGAACGCGGCCGGGTTGTGGACCTCGAGCACGATGACCTGCGACGTGCCCACCGACTCGAGCAGCTGCGCGACGTAGCGCTGGGCCACCGGGTCGAAGGGCTTGGTCTGCCGGTCCTTGCGCGCGTAGGCCAGGTAGGGCACGACAGCGGTGACGCGGCGCGCGCCGTGCTCGCGCGCCGTCGCGATGAACATCAGCAGGCGGACCAGCTTGTCGTGCGGGCTGTCGTCGGGGCCGCCATGCAGGCTTTGCACGACATAGACGTCCTCGCCGCGCGGGTCGGCCAGTGGCCGCGCCTTGCACTCGCCGTCCTCGAATCGGCGCAGCTCGTGCGGGGCGAGCGATGCATCGAGGTCGGCCACCAGCGCTTGGGCGAACGGGCGGTCGTGGGAGTCGATGGCGAAGACGAGCATGGCGGGGTCCGGTGTTTCACGCGAGGTGCTGGATCGATGGCGCGGGCGCGGGACTCAGGTCACGCGGACGTTCTTGAACTGCCACGGGTCGTCGCGGTCGAGGTCTTCGTCGAAGAGCCAGGCGCGCCCCTGCAGTGGCGTCCAGTCGGAGTAGGCGCCCAGCACGTCGCCGAGGTAGGGCCGGCACCAGGCCAGGATCTGCTCGTGCGGCAGGTCGTCGGGTTCGACGATGTCGCAGGCGGGGTTCTTCATGGCCCACACCACGCCGGCCATCACGCCCGCGGTGACCTGCAGACTGGTGGCGCTGTTCAGCGGCGCCGCGGCGCGGGCCTGCGCGATCGAGAGCTGCGAGCCGTACCAGTAGGCACCCCGCGCGTGGCCCAGCAGCAGCACGCCGAGCTCGTCCACGCCTTCGGTGATCTCTTCCTTCAGCACGCGGGTGCGCGGCTGCAGGCGCCATTCGCGGCCGGCGAGTTCGTGCAGCGACAGCACCGCGTCGTCGCAGGGATGGTAGGCGTAGTGCACGGTGGGGCGGTAGACGGGATGGTCGCCGGTGCCCACCGTCAGGTGATCGGCGATCGAGATCGACTCGGCATGGGTCACGAGGAAGCCGTGGAAGGCACCCGCCAGCGGGGTCCAGGTCCGCACGCGGGTGGCCGCGCCGGAACGGCGCAGGTAGATCGCGGCACGGCTGCCGGTTTCATGGCGGGCACCGTCGTCGGGGAAATGACGCTCGTGCGTGCCCCAGCCGAGTTCCGCCGGCTGGTGGCAGGCCTCGTCGACGAAGGCTTCGACCGACCAGGTGTTGAGAAAGGTCGCCGGCGGCCTGGGCCGGCTGGCCACCTGGGTGTCGCGCTCGGCGATGTGCACGCTGCGCAGGCCCAGCGCCAGGGCCAGCCGCGCCCAGGCTTCGCGCGACGCAGGCGGCTCGCCCAGCGGCATGCCGGCATCCCTCGCCACATCGAGCAGCGCATGCTTGAGGAAGTGCGACACGAGGCCGGGGTTGGCGCCGTGGGTCAGCACCGCTGTCGGGCCCTCCCGCTGCGCGCCGCGCAGGGCCAGCACCTCCTCGCGCAGCGCGTAGTTGCTGCGCGCGGCCAGCGGCAGGCTGGTGTCGGTGTAGCCGCCGTTCCAGGGCTCGATGCAGGTGTCCAGGTACAGCGCACCGAGCTCGCGGCACAGGGCGACGAGGGCCGCGCTGCCGACGTTGGTCGACAGGTTGAGCAGGAAGTCGCCCGGCCCCAGGAGCGGAGCGAGGACGCTGCGGTGGTTGCCCGGATCCAGTTCCACCCGCATGAACTGCACGCCATGGAGGCGGGCGATGTGCTCGGCCTGGTCGCTGCGCGTGAGCACCAGCACCTGCCCGGGCTGCATGCCTATGTGGCGCAGCAGCAGCGGCAGCACGCCCTGGCCGATGCAGCCGAAGCCCAGCAGCACGAGGCGGCCCGCGAAGCGGTGCAGGACGGGCGGGCTCGATGTCGCGTCCATGGTGGCCAACGGCTGGGCATTCCAGTGGGCCGGCATCGATTGAAGGAGGGCGCCCGTCAGCGTCCGTACGGGGCGGAAGGCAGGGGGCCGGAGTGCTCAGGCAGCACGTCGGCCTCGACCGGGAAGTAGAAGAAGGCCTGGTGGTGATCGCCGCGGTGGATGGTGGTGGCCTGTCGCTGCACCTCGCCGTTGCGGCGCGCCTGCACCTCGTAGCGGCCGAGCGGCAGGTCGATCATCAGCCAGGGGCCGGCCAGGGCCTTGTCGAAGACCACGTGCCGCCGCTCGTCCTCGATGCGCACCTGCACGTCCGCGAGCCAGGCGCCCGATCCCCTGGCCGCGGTGACGATCCACAGGCTGTAGTCGCCGCGCTTGCCGTACAGCGCGACCTGCTCCTCGTCGGAGACGCCGCCGCTCGCGTAGCGGCGGCCCGAGGCCGTGATGCCCTCCTCGCTGGCCAGGGCGCTGCCCAACGTGCCGGCGGCGAGCAGGGCGGCCAGGGCGGGACGGGCCATGCGCGTCAGGCGGGCGAGCGGCGATCGCATGGCGAACTCCCGTGTCCCGTCGCACTCAGGCGGCGGCGGAGCGCCGATGCGACGCTCGCACTTCCTTCAGGCCTTCCGCCGTCCCCCGCATCAGCTGGCGCGCGGCCTCGCCGGCCAGGTGCCCGAAATCCTCCACCGTGGCCGCGGCGTCGCGTGCCGTGGCGCGGCCGGTGTCGGCGGCACGCAGGCCGGCCTGCAGCACGCCTTGCGAGACCTCGCGCGTCGCCTCGAAGGCACTGCCCACCACCTGGCGCACGATGGCCCCCACTTCGGCGGCCACGTCGCCGCTGGCCTGCAGCGTCTCGCACAGCGTGCGCTCCAGCAACGCGCCCACCTCGGTCTCCAGGGTGTGCAGCTTGGTCATCACCTGCTCCATCTCGGCGCTGGTGTCGGCCACCTTGGCGGTGGAGGCGCGCTTGCGCGCGGCGGAGGAGGTCGTGGTCTTCGTGGCAGGCATGTCTTCGGCTCCTTCTGGACGCGGGACCCGGCTGGCCGCACGTCGTGGCCGGCCGGCAAGGGGATGCGTGACAGGATGGACCGCGCATCCGGCGCCGACATTGAGCAGGCGCAAGGCAGCGGCCACGCCGCCGCTGGATTGCGCCAGCGCAATGCGCCGGTCGACGCCAGGTTCATCGTGCATGGCCAACCCGGGTCCCGATGCGGGGCCACTTGCCGGAGAACGCCGATGACCACCGTCCCCCTCGACCTCGCGACCGACATGGTCTCGCTGCCCGCGGTGCGGCTGCCCTCCGGCATGTCGCTGGAAGTCGCCCTGCAGGAGCGCCGCAGCATGCGCGCCTTCCTGCCCGACGCGCTGCCGCTCGACACGGTGGCGTCGCTGCTGTGGTGCGCCTTCGGCATCAATCGTGCCTCGCGCGGCGGCCGCACCGCGCCCTCGGCACACGACTGGCAGGAGACCGAGGTCTACGCCGTGCTGCCCGAAGGCAGCTACCGCTACGACGCCCGCAAGCACCGGCTGATGCTGGTGAGCGCGGAGGACTTGCGGGCGCTGACCGGCACCCAGGACTTCCCCGCCACCGCGCCGCTGAACCTCGTCTACGTCGCGGACTTCGACCGCATGGTCGGCGCGCCGGCGGCCGAGCGCGAGTTCCTGGCCGGCGTGGCCAGCGGCTGCATCGCGCAGAACGTGTACCTCGCATGCGCCGCCCTTGGGCTGGGCACGGTGGTGCGCGCCCTGATCGACCGGCGCGCGCTCGCCCCTGCACTGCGCCTGGAGGCTTCGCAGCGGATCACCCTGGCGCAGTCCGCCGGCCTGCCCGGGCCCTGAGGCGCCGATCCCGTCGACTGGAGTCCCCCATGAAACAACCCCTGCAGATCCGCTTCATCGGCCTGGAGCCTTCGCCCGCCGTGGAGACCGCCGCGCGCGAGAAGGCCGCCAAGCTGGACCAGTTCCGCCCCGACCTGATGGCTTGCCGCGTCAGCGACTATTGGTTCGGGCCCGACAACGTCGCCGGCAGGCCCTTCGACCACGTCCAGCTGGGCGCGCAGGTGCGCTTCATCCCCGAGGTCGCGGGCGAGGGGCGGCAAGCCAAGCGGGTCAGCCCGGGCAAGCACCGCGTCGAGTGATGGGCATGCCCTGCCGAGGAGGCCGCGGCGCAGTGCGAAGCACTCAGGCCGCTCCCGCCGCCTTCGGCAGCACGGCGCGCAGCAGCGCCTCGGCATCGGCGCGCGACATGACGCGCGGCACCGGGTAGTTGCGGTCCGCCTCGTCGCAGGCGGCCTCGGCCAGGGCAGGGATGTCCTGCGCGCGCAGGGCTTCGAGCCGAGGCGGGATGCCCAGGCGCCGGTTCAGCAGGCGCACGCCGGCGACGAAGCGGCGCGCCAGCACGGCGTCGCCCACGCCGCGCCGCGCGAGCCCGGCGGAGCGGGCCAGCATCGCGAGCCGCGGGCCCGCGGCCGGCACACTGAAGCGCAGCACGCCTGGCAGCATGATGGCGTTGGCCAGGCCGTGCGGCGTGTGGTACCAGGCGCCCAGCTGATGGGCGAGGGCGTGGACGTTGCCCACGCCGGCCCGCGTGAAGGCCATGCCGGCATGGCAGGCGGCCAGGGCCATCTGCTCGCGTGCGGCGAGGTCGTGGCCGTCGGCGCAGGCGCGCGGCAGCTGGCCGAAGACGGTGGACACCGCGCCCAGCGCCAGGCGGTCGGTCTCCGGCGTGGCCCACTCGCCGATGAAGGCTTCCACCGCGTGGGTCAGAGCGTCCATGCCGGTGGCCGCGGTGATGGCCGGCGGCAGGCCGGCGGTCATCGCCGGGTCCAGCGCGGCCATGCGCGGCACGAGCCGGGTGTCGACGAGGACCAGCTTGCGCCGGTGGCCAGGGTCGGAGATCACCGCCACCGCCGTGGCTTCCGAGCCGGTGCCGGCGGTGGTCGGGATGGCGTACAGCGGCGCGGGCGAGCGCCAGCCCTTGAAGTAGCCCGCCAGTTCCTGCGGATGCCGGTGGTTCGCACAGGCCAGGGCGACCGCCTTGGCCGCGTCGATCACCGAGCCGCCGCCTATGGCGAGCAAGGCATCGCATCGACCCTCGTCGAAGACCCGCATGGCCGCCTCGACCTGGGCAACGGGCGTGTCGGCCACCATGCCGTCGAACACGGTGCAGGCGGCGCCGCCTCGCCGCAGCGCATCGAGCAGCGGCGCCACCAGGCCGAGGCGCAGCACCTCGGCATCGGCCACCACGAGCAGGTGGCGGTGGCCCGCGCGGCCGGCCGCCTCGGCCAGCTTCACGGCCGAGCCGGACCCCACCAGCAGCTGGGGCCGCGGCAGGGGCAGCAGGCGGGTCACGCGGCCGGCGGCGCGCTTCAGCCAGGGTTGCACCGCAGGGGACCTGTCGTGTGGGCCCGGCTGCTCGGGGCGTTCAGCCGAAGACCTGGACCACCCGGTCGCGCACGCTGCCGTCCACGACGTGAGGCTTGAGCTTGTCGAGCAGCTCGCCGTAGACCTTGTCCTGCACGACCTTGGCGGCGAACTGCGGCATCGCATCCAGGCTGTCGGTGTCGTTGAACCAGTGCAGCTTCAGTCCGCCGAACATCTCGGAGCCGACCTTCATCTTCAGGCCGTAGACCTCGTTGACGTACGAGGCGATCTCGATAGCCGCCTGCAGGGCGGGAACGAAGCTGGCGCCGTTCCTGACCGTGATGGTTCGCGAGTAGCGGAACATGGATCTCCCTCCTTTGTCGTGGGCATGCCCGCGTCACCCTAGCCGCCGCGCGCCCCGGCGGCTTGCGCACGCTCAACTGGCGAAACGGCTCAGCAGCCGGTCGACGGTTGCGCCATGCTTCGGGCGGCCAGGGATCGCACCCACTCGCGGGTGACGGGCTTGACGATGAACTCGTCCACGCCCAGCTTTCCGGCCATCCGGCGGAAGGGCCTGAGCTCGCCCTCGGACAGGGCGGTGACCATCACCACCCGCGTGTCCCAGAGGGCGAGCTGCTCGCGCAGGTTTGCCAGCAAGGGTGCTACCCGCTTCCCGGTAGGCCGCGCCTCACCGGGCCCGCAAGGCGCGGGCGAGACCGGCCCGCGGGCATCCGCTTCACTTCTGCGGCTGTCGCGGCGGTGGCGGTGCCGGCATCACCGGCGCCCGCGGCGGCGGCACCGGCCTGCGGCCGTCGTGTGGCGGTTCGGGAGGCGGCTTGTGCCCGTCCGGCGGCGGATGCGGCGGTTCGGGAGGCCGGGGCGGCCGCTGCGGCGGATGCGGTGGTGGATAGGGCCGCGTGCCCGGCGGACGCGGCGCAGGCGGCGGGTGCACCCAGCGATACCGGTCCCCGTACCAGGGCCGGTCATGGTAGTGGTCGCGCCAGTAGTCGAGGATGACGAAGCCGATGATGCCGATGCCTATCGCCTGGCCGTAGGTCAGCACCGGGACGTCGCGGCCCTGGTAGGGATAGGCGAGGTTGCCGGCGTAGACCCAGCCGCGCTCGCCCGCGGCGAAGATGTCGCACCAGCTGTAGTCCGCCAGGCACCCCTGGACCTCCACCCGCACGCCCGCCGAAAGAATGGCCACCGCGGGGTAGCTCCTCGCCGGCCCGGTGCGCAGGTGCACGCTGCTGGTGGTGTAGGCGGTCTCGGCATGCGCTGCACTGCCGAGGGCACAGGCCGCTGCGAGCAGCAGCGGGCGCAACAGGACCCTGGTTGCCATGGGCTTCTCCGCATCGTTCCGGCCAGCATAGGGACGCTCGCGTCGTGGCCGTTGATGCGTGTCAGCCGGCCTTCGAGCGACGCCTGCTCCATTGGCCACCGCCAGGGCGCCTGCCTGCTTGAGCCGGCGCAATCGCCGAGCGCTCAGGGCTTCGTCCTGCCCGCCGGCTCGAGCGTGAGCAGCGCGACGTCGTTGCTGCGCATCGGCAGCTTCCAGTGCAGCCGCCCGTCGGCTCCGACCTGGATCACGCGGTCCACTTCGGACGAGTCCCTGGTGAGATCCTGCAGCTGGCGCAACTGCTCGGTGCCCAGTTCCGTGGGCGAGCCCATCTCCAGGTACGCCGTATGCGCGTCGTTGGCCTTGTAGCCGGTGCGCCGCACCTGCACGCGGTAGTCGCCGGGGGCGAGATGATGCAGCTCCAGCTGCACGGGGCGGGCGTCGATCGCCGGCACCGGCTTGCCGAAGAAGACGCCGTTGCTCGTCGGCTGCTCGCGGTGCTGCCAGTCCCACACCAGCACCGAGACCTTGCTGCCGTCGGCCGAGGCGAGCACGGCATCGTCGGCGCTGGGGATCTCCTTGCCTTGCAGCGCATGCAGGTACTTGAAGGCGAACCAGGCAGGCTTGCGCACGCCGTCGCGGGTCATCAGGCCGAAGCCGCCGTGGAAGGGGCGGTCGGGCGGGCCCGGCTCCTCGAACAGGTCGCTGTAGGTCCAGTAGCTCATCGCCTGGGCCAGGCCGCGCGTGCCGTGCAGCTTGGTCAGGATCCATGAGGCGCTGATGTAGCTGTCGTGGACCTTGTCGCGCGGGTTGTAGCTGGTGCTCCACTCGGTGATGTAGAGCGGCAGGCCGGGGAATGCCGAGGCCTCGATCTCCTTGCGCACGCGGCGGACGTCGCCCACGATGGAGTCGGGGTTCGGCGAGAGCTTGCGGTCGGACTGGCCGAACTCGTCGAGGTAGCCTTCTTCCACGCCGTAGGTGTGCGTGGTGACGAAGTCCACCGGCACGTCGTTGGCCTTGGCATAGGCCAGCAGTTCCGGCACCCACGCTGCGCCCGCCGTGGAAGGGCCGCCCACCTTCAGTGCCGGGTCCACGCGCTTGACGGCGCGCGCGGTGGCGGCATACAGGTCGAAATAGGCCTTCTGGTCGGCACGCTCCCAGAAGCCTTCGAGGTTGGGCTCGTTCCAGACCTCGAAGGGCCACTGCCGCACTTCCTCGGCCCCGTAGCGCTGGATCAGGTGGCGCACGAAGGCGTCGATCAGCTCCTTCCACGGTCCGGGCTGGGGATGCGAGGTGTTGCCCTTCCAGTAGAAGATCGTCTGCCTGGAGGTGGTCATCACCCCGGGCGTGAAGCCCAGCTCGACGAAGGGCTTGATGCCACGCGCGAGCAGGCCGTCGTACAGCCTGTCGATGCCGCTGAAGTCGAAGGCCAGGCGGCCGTCGACCCTGCGCACCGTGCCGAGCTGGTCATGGAAGATGTCGTGGAAGCGGACGTAGCGGAACCCCAGCTCGTCGACCGCGATCTTCAGCTGCTCCAGGTTCGCGGCCCGGCCGGTGGTGCCCGGGTAGTCGGCTCCCACCGAAAGGTCGAAGAAGCGGTCGACGGGCGAAGCGGCCCGCGCCAGATCCAGCTGCACATGCCGGGCGCCTGGGCCGCCGGCACTCGCCGCGCTGGCGTAGCAAAGGCCCATGACGAGCCGCAGAGTCATCCAACGGGACATTCCCACCACTTTGTCTTCCTGTTCTGCTGGGTTGCCGGACTCGCCGGAGTCCTGCGCGAACGCTAGCGCCATCTGCGCAACGACTCCTAACCATGGCGTTACCGGTGAGCGCATGCGACGCGCACGCCACGTTCGGCCCGGTCCCGATAGAAGTTCGTTAGCGCGCGGTCATGTGACCCGGCGAGCAACTCCGTACGCTGCCTGGCAGGAAAGCGATGGAGGCATCTTGTCGGCGGGAATGGCCAGCAATCAGTGGCTGCTGAAGAAGGCGAACCGGATGATGATCGTGCGGCGCCTTTGCGCCCGTCCCGGTCTCTCGCGGTCCGAGCTGGCCGTCGAGCTCGGCATGCCGAGGTCCACCGTCACGACTTTCGTCCGGGAACTCCTGGCCGAAGGATGGCTGATGCACCGGGGCGAGGCCCCCACCGGCGAGGTCGGGCGCCGGCCCATCCCCTTGTACCTCGACCCGCAGCGGCTGCGGCTGATCGGTGCCGAGGTCGGCGTGGGGCAACTTCGCGTGGTCGCCACCTCGCTTTCGGGCGATGTGCTGGATCGCGTCTGCGTCGGCTTCGACCCGCGTCGCGGTCCGGCTGCGTGCATCGATATCGTCGCCTCGACGCTGCTGGCGATGCACGAACGGGTGGCGGGCCCCGGCCGCCGCGTCATCGGCCTGGGCATCGGCCTGCCTGGCGGGGTCGATGCCGTGCGCGGAGTGCTGCAGTTCGCCCCCAACCTCGGCTGGCGCAACCTGCCGGTGGGGTCGCTGCTGTTGCGCAAGTTGAACGGGACGACCTTGGACGGGATCCCGATGTTCATCCAGAACGAGGCCGACGCCGCGGCGGTGGGCGAGCTGGAGTTCAACGCCGCCGCCGCCGCGAGCCCCTTGATCTACCTGAGCATGGACCGGGGCCTGGGAGCTGGCGTCATCGTGGGAGACCAGCTCCTGGGCGGCAGTCGCGGGTTCGCGGGCGAAGTGGGCCACGTCGTGCTGGAGGTCGACGGCCCCTTGTGCTCCTGTGGCCGCCGAGGCTGTGCCGAGGCCCTGATCAGCCTGCCGGCGATGTCGGGCGCCCCGGACGCCGTCGCGCAGGCCGGGCGGCATCTCGGCGTGCTGCTGCAGAACCTGGCCGTGGCCTATGACCCCGGCTGCATCGTGCTGGGGGGCGCCCGGATCGGACTCGGCGACCGCCTGCTGCAGCCGGCACTGGCCACGCTGACCGCCTTCGCGGCGGCGGCGAACCTCTCGACCCCGCTCGTGCGCGTCTCCCGCTTCGGCGCCGAAGCGGTTGCCGTGGGCGCTGCGGCGCTCGCGCGCCACCGGTTGACCAGGCCCGTGGGCCCCGGCGCCGCGGCCAGGACATCCGAGCGTCGGCCGCGCCTGCCGGTCCACCTCTTTCAACCATTGGCGCCATGAATCCGCCTGCGATTTCCACAACCGCCCGGTCTCGGAGGAGACACCGCGCCGGGCACCGCACCTCGAAAGGCTGAAAACATGAAGTCGTTGTTGTCGTGGGTTCTCGTCGGCCTGGCGCTCGGCGCCAGCGGGCCGGCGCTTGCGCAGAGTTGCGGCAGCGCGGGCGGGGCCACCGTGTGCCTCACCGCCACCGGCACCGCGAGCAGCGTCCAGCTGAACTGGACGGTCAGTGGATCGGTCAACAGCTTCCAGGTGTACCGCGACACCGACAGCGATCCCAACGGCCGCAGCCGCATCGCTCAGCTCGGCAAGTCGGCCACCAGCTACGCCGACACCACCGCCGCACCGGGGGCGCGTTACTGGTACTGGATCAAGTTCAACAACGCCAACACGAGCGCTGCCTCGGCACTGCGCATCGGCGTCATGCGCGACCTCACCAGCGTGCAGCTGTCCGGCCTGATGTCGCCCGGCATCAACCTGGGCAACACCCTGGAGGCGATCCCGAACGAGCAGGCGTGGAACCCGGTGCTGACCACCCAGGCCACGATGGACGGCTACAAGGCCGCCGGCTTCAAGACCGTGCGCATCCCGATGGCCTGGAGCCAGTACGCCGACGCCAACTACAACATCAGCCCGACCTGGATGGCGCGCGTGACCCAGGTGGTGGACTACGCCCGCAAGGCGGGCCTCTACACCGTCATCAACATCCACTGGGACGGCGGGTGGATGAACCACCCCACCTACGACCAGCAGGCGGCCATCAACGCCAAGCTGGCGAAGTTCTGGACCCAGATCGCCACCAACTTCCGCGACTACGACGACACCTTGCTGTTCGCCGGCAGCAACGAGGTGGGCATGGAGAACACCTGGGGCGCGCCGACGGCCGAATGGGCCGCGGTTCAGAACAGCTTCAACCAGACCTTCGTCGACGCCGTGCGACCGACCGGCGGCAACAACGCCAGGCGGCACCTCGTCGTGCAGGGCTACTTCACCAACATCGACATCACGACCGCGACCAACACGGTGCCGGGCGACACGGTGCCCGACCGCCTGTTCATGGAGGTGCACTACTACGACCCGTACAACTTCACGCTGAACGGCGACAGCAACATCTGGCAGTGGGGCTCCATCGCGAAGGACGCCTGGGCCACCGAGACCTGGGCCAACGAGCCCTGGGCGGACGACCAGTTCCAGAAGATGAAGTCGCGCTTCGTCGACCAGGGTGTGGCGGTCCTCGTGGGCGAGTACGGCGCCTACCTGAAGTCGAACTTCCCCGACAGCACCTACCGCAACTACTGGACGCAGTACATCACGCATTCGATCGTCCAGCATGGCGGCGTGCCGGTGTGGTGGGACACGGGCGAGCTGATCGACCGCGCGACCGGGGCGCAGAAGGTGCCGGCCCTGATCAGCACCATCGTCAACGCGGCGAAGTGACGCCGCGCAGATCCCAAGGGGCAGACCCGGGAGGGCCGCCCCGCCTCGCACTCCTGGAGCAAGTTCCCTTGATCGGACGTTTCCTGGGCGCCCTGTGCGCGGCCTCGGCATGCCTGGCGCTGCTGGGCGCGGCAGGCTGCGCCACCCACCAAACCCGGCCCGGCGCAGCCTCGGCGCCAGGCCCTGCCGCCGCAC
>CAMLGG010000151.1 GCA_946479475.1 uncultured Ideonella sp.
CACGGCCCCCTGCCAGGGGCCTGCCCCCCGAGGGGGCTCGCGCAGCGGACCGGCAAAGCCGGATCCGCGCACGCCACTTGAAGCGGCCGGCGCTTCGCGCGCCCGGACCGCTATCTCGCAATGGCGTGCAGGCGATCCGCGGCGGCCTTGGGCAGCTTGCCGGCGGCGCCCACGGCCACGGGGCCCGCGAGCAGGCGCTCGAACACCTCTCGAACATCTGACGAGCCCACGGCCTGCAAGGCGTCGCGCCGCTCCGCGCGCGTTCGCACCCGATCGAAGGTGAACAGGTCCAGCACGGCCTCCTCCAGCCGTCGCGAAGGGCGCTCCCAGGTCTGCAGCCGGCGCACCGCGATCTGGTTGCGGGCGCGTTCGAGATGCATGGGATCGATGGCGGCGGCCTGCTCGGCGAGCAGGCGCTGCACCTCGTCGGCGAAGGCGGGCAGGTGGGCCGGGGACATGGAGGCCTCGATGACGAACTGGCCGGCCAGGTCGTCGAGATCGGCCGAGCAGGCGGCGTAGTAGACGAGGCCCAGGCGCTCGCGCAGCGAATCCATCAGGGGCGAGCTCATGCCTTCGCCCAGCACCGCCGCCGCCAGCTGGTGCGCCACATGCCCGGCCTCGGTCACGGCAGGCGCGGGGTAGCCCAACACCACGTGCGCCTGCTGGTGGCCGCTGAGGCGCTTCAGGCCCACGCCGCCTTCGAAGGCCGGCGCGACGACGGTGTTGGGCTCGCCACGTGGCACGCTGCCGAGTGCCGCCCCCGCCTCGCGCACGATCGCCTCGTGGTCGACCCGGCCGGCGGCCGCCACCACCAGGTTCGCGCCGGTGTACTGCTGCGACACGTAGGCCTGCAGCTGCTCGCGCTGGAAGGCCTCGATCGTGCGCCGCCGGCCGATCACCGGCTGGGCCATCGGATGGTCGCCCCAGCAGGCCTTGTCGAAGAGCTGGAAGGCAGTGTCGAAGGCGTCGTCCTCCACCTCGGCCAGTTCCTGCAGGATGACCTGGCGCTCGCGCTCCAGCTCGTCGGCCGGGAAGCTGGAGTCGCGCACGATCTCGCCCAGCATGCGGACGAACAGCGGCGCGTGCTCGGCCAGGCCGCGCATGTGGTAGGCCGTGTGGTCCTTGTCGGTGTGGGCGTTGACCTCGGCGCCGAGCCGCTCGGCATCGAGATTGATCTGCTGGCAGCTGCGCAGGCTCGTGCCCTTGAAGGCCATGTGCTCCGCGACGTGGCTGATGCCGGCCAGTCGGCGGCTTTCGTTGCGGCTGCCGGTGCGCACGAAGATGCTGACCGAGGCGCTGTCGAGCTGCGGCAAGGAAAGGGTGAGCACGCGCACGCCGTTGGGCAGGGTGCTGATCCGGGTGTCGGTGTCTGAAGTGATCATGTCGGGACAAAGCTTAAGCGCTGCGTCAAGGCCCGGGCCGGGCGCGGCTATCCTCGCGGCCCATGTCCAAGCTGTCCGAAGACCTGTCCCTGTCTGCCGCCGTCGCCGGTTTCGTGGCCGTGCTGGTGGGCTTCAGCAGCTCGGTGGCCATCGTCTTCGCCGCCGCCAAGGCCGTTGGCGCCGGGCCGGCCGAAACGGCCTCGTGGATGTGGGCGCTCGGGCTGGGCATGGGCATCACCAGCCTGGCGCTTTCGCTGTGGTACCGGCAGCCGGTGCTCACCGCCTGGTCCACGCCGGGCGCCGCGCTGATCGCCGCCACCCAGGGTCAGACGCTGCCCGAGGCGACGGGGGCCTTCGTCGCTTGCGCGGTGCTGATCACCGTGGCGGGCTACTCCGGGCTGTTCGAGCGCCTCATGGGCCGCATTCCCATGGCCATCGCTTCCGCGCTGCTGGCCGGCGTGCTGGCGCGCTTTGCGCTCAACGCCGTGCAGGCCGCCCAGGCCGCGCCGGTCCTGGTGATCCTCATGGCTCTGGCCTACCTCGCCGGCCGCCGCTGGTGGCCACGCTACGCGGTGCCGGGCGTGCTGGCTGCGGGCATCGCGGTCGCGGCGGCGCAGGGGCGCATCCACCTGGACGGCGTATCGCTCGCCTGGACGGCCCCCGTGTTCGTCATGCCCGCCTTCAGCGTGGGCGCACTGGTCGGCATCGGCCTGCCGCTGTTCGTCGTGACCATGGCCTCGCAGAACCTGCCGGGCGTGGCGGCTCAACGCGCGTCGGGCTACGACACGCCGGTCTCGCCGGTCGTCGGCGCGACGGGGATCGCGAGCCTGGTGCTCGCGCCCTTCGGGGGCTATGCACTGAATCTGGCCGCCATCACCGCGGCGATCTGCATGGGCCGCGAGGCGCACGAGGACCCGGCGCGGCGCTACACCGCGTCCGTCATGGCCGGCGTCTTCTACATCGCGCTCGGACTGGCCGGTGGCGCCATCGCCGGGCTGCTGGCCGCGTTCCCGGCGGAGCTGGTGGCCGCCGTCGCGGGCCTGGCCCTGCTGGGCACCATCGCCGGCGGGCTGTCCACCGCCCTGAAGGACGAGCACCACCGCGACGCCGCGCTGCTGACCTTCATCGTCACCCTGTCGGGCCTCAGCCTCGCGGGTATCGGATCTGCCTTCTGGGGCGTGGTGGCCGGCGCGGTGGCGCTCGGCCTGCAGCGCAGGCGCTGAGCGGCCCGCGGCGACAGTTCGGCGGCGCGGGGCGGGCCGATCCGAATATTCCTCGGCGGGCGGCTGCCTACACTGTCCGGTTTCGCGGCGAGCCCCAGGAGACCCCATGACCCCAGCCACCCACGTGCTCGTCGTCAGCGCCGACGAGGAATGGCGCGCCCAGGTCGTGCAGGGCCTCAACGCGGCAGCTTCGAAGCTCCCCAACGCCCTGGGCATCGTCGCCGTGGGATGCCCGTGCGACGCCAGCGCGGAAGAGGCCGTGCTCGCCACCAGCCCCACCCAGGCCGACCTGCAGGTGGTGCTGATCGACCACGGCGCCCGCGGCAGCGGCGAGGCGGGCCGCGCGGCCGTGCGCGAGGCGCAGCGCATCATCGAGGCGCGGCCCGAGCTCTCGCTCTACATGGTGCTGGAGGACGACGCCGACAAGCTCCTCGTCGAGCAGCTCGCCAGCGACGCCGTCGACGGCTACTTCTTCCGCGGCGAGCACGACTACAACGGCTGGTTCCGCATCATCGCCGCCGAGGTGGCCGAGAAGGCCGAGACGCCCTTCTACGACGCGCTCAAGGCCTACGTCGCCCAGGCCAAGGACAGCTGGCACACCCCCGGCCACGGCGGCGGCGATTCGTTCAAGGGCAGCCCCTGGGTGGGCGACTTCTACGACTTCGTCGGCGAGCAGATGCTGCGCGCCGACCTCTCGGTGAGCGTGCCCGAGCTCGACTCGCTGCTGCATCCCACCGGCGTGATCGCCCAGGCGCAGAAGCTCGCGGCCAAGGCCTTCGGCGCCAGGAAGACCTATTTCGCGACCAACGGCACCTCGACCGCCAACAAGGTCATCTTCCAGACCCTGCTGGCGCCCGGCGACAAGCTGCTGCTGGACCGCAATTGCCACAAGTCGGTCCACCACGGCGTGATCCTCTCGGGCGCCCGGCCGGTCTACCTCGACTCCTCGGTCAACCGCCGCTACGGCATCTTCGGGCCGGTGCCCAAGGCCACGCTGCAGCGGGCGATCGAGGAGCATCCCGATGCCAAGGTGATGATCCTTACCAGCTGCACCTACGATGGGCTGCGTTACGACTTGCAGCCCGTCATCGCGATGGCGCATGCGGCCGGCATCAAGGTGATCATCGACGAGGCCTGGTTCGGCCACGCGCGCTTCCACCCCGAGCTGCGGCCCACCGCGCTCGAGTGCGGCGCCGATTACGCGACGCAAAGCACGCACAAGATCCTCTCGGCCTTCTCGCAGGCGAGCATGGTGCACGTGAACGACCCGGCTTTCGACGAGCACCTGTTCCGCGAGAACTTCAACATGCACGCGTCCACCAGCCCGCAGTACAACCTGATCGCGAGCCTCGATGTCGCACGCAAGCAGGCGGTGATGGAGGGCTACCGACTGCTGGACCGCTCGCTGAAGTTCGCCCACGAGCTGCGCGAGAAGATCGACGCGACCGGCGCCTTCCGCGTGCTGGAGCTCGACGACCTGGTGCCCGACGAGGTCAAGGACGACGGCATCCGCCTGGACCCGACCAAGCTGACCATCGACATCTCGCAAAGCGGCTACTCGGCCGACGAGCTGCGCGACGAGCTGATAGGCCGCTACAACATCCAGGTCGAGAAGAACACGCACAACACGCTGACGTTGCTGCTGACCATAGGCACGACGCGCAGCAAGGTCTCACGCCTGTTCGACGCGATGCTGCGCCTGGCGAAGGAAAAGCGCAGCCCCCGCGCCTACGCGCGCGTGCCGGAGGCGCCGCGCTTCACCACCCTGGCCTGCCTGCCGCGCGACGCCTTCTACGAGGCCGGCGTGCGCCTGCCGCTGCTGGACGACAACGGCCAGCCCAACGCCGCGCTCATCGGCCGCGTCTGCTGCGACCAGATCGTCCCCTACCCGCCCGGCATCCCGGTGCTGGTGCCGGGCCAGGTGATCGACACCGGCATCGTGGCCTACCTCGCGCGCCTGCTGCAGACCCAGAAGTCGATCGACCTGCACGGCCTGGCGCTGATAGACGGCGAGATGCACCTGAGGGTGCTGACCGAGGAAGAGCGCGCCGAACTGCCGGCGCTCTGACCGAGTTCAGCCCGGCAGTCCTGACCAGCCGGTCAGGCGCTCGTCGGTGACGTCGCGGCTGAGGCCGTCCTCCGAAGGCGCGTCCAGCCGGCGCCGCACGATGCCGAGGTCGGGCGCGTACCAGATCGATTGCGTCGAGCTGACGCTGGGCAGCTTGCTGCCGTCCTTGGACAGCACGACCCGGCCGATCACCACGTGGTCCACGCGCACGGCGTGCTGGGTCGGCAGTCCGTCCAGCGCCACGTCCTCGGCTCCCATGACACGGCTGTAGACCGCCAGGTCGAGGTATTCGGCCCGGCCGTCGCCGTCGACGTCGGGGACGAGGCCGGGAACGCGCTCGTCGAAGGCCACGATCTGGTCGTTCACGCGGACCGGCGAGCGCAGCTCGACGAAGTTGGAGACGTCGGCCACGCCGTCGCCATCCAGGTCCTCCGGATCGGGCTGCACGATGCTGCCGTTCGAAGCCACGACATGAACGCTGCCGGCGCCGCTGTCGTAGGTGTTGGTGCCCGACTCCGTCACGCCCGTGGCCGCCGCGGCGTGGCTGACGGTGTTGTCGTAGGAGGCGCCCGACGGTGTCGTGCCCGCGTACTGCCAGACGGCGCCCGGTACCAGCGGGCGCAGGCTGGTGGCATCGGCAGCCAGGGTGTCGCCCAGCGCAGGCGCCGCGGGAACCAGGCCCGTGCCGTGGTCATCGTCGCCGCCGCCTCCGCCCCCACAGGCGCTCAGCACCACCGCGGCCAGCACGGCCACCATCCGCTTGCTCGTCGTCATCGTCAATCCTCCTTGGTCGAGTTGCTCTTCACTCTACGGCGAGGGCCCGGAGTCCTCAGCGACATTCGTCAATGGCCCTCCAGAATCGGGCGTCCTGGGAGGTCGCGAAGTTGATGCGCATGAGCGTGCTGGGCCGGCGCGTGGCGTGGAAGAGATGGCCGGGCGCGAGCAGCCAGCCACGATCGAGCAGGGCCTGCGCCAAGGGCTCGGTGTCCACGCCCGTGTCGACCCAGCCGAACAGGCCTTGCGGCGGCGTGACGAAGCGGCAGCCGTGCGCCTGGGCGAGCTGCACGCTGCGATGGCGGGCCGCGTCCAGCCGCGCCGTGACGCGCTCGGCATGGCGCCGCAGGCTGCCCTGCTCCAGGCAATGGGCGACCGCCTGCTCCAGCACGGCAGGCGTGGTCAGCGTGGACAGCAGCTTGACGTCGATCAGGCGCTCGACCAGCTCGGCCGGCGCCGCCACGTAGCCCACCCGCCAGCTGGGCGTGAGGATCTTCGAGAAGCCGCTGACGTAGAGCGTTCGCTGCAGCCCGTCCAGCGCGGCCAGGCGCGGCAGGTGGGCCGGCGCGAGGTGGGCGTAGGTGTCGTCCTCGACGATGCGGAAGTCGTGCGCCTCGGCCAGCTTGAGCACCTGGTGGGCATGCCCGAGGCCGAGCGAATTTCCGGTCGGGTTGTGCAGCACCGACACGGTCACGTACAGCCGTGGCTTGTGCTCGCGCGCCAGGGTGGCCATCACCTCCAGGTCCGGGCCGTCGGCGCCGCGGGGCACCGGCAGCAGCCGCATGCCGAGCTGCGTGAGACGCGCGTACTCCACCGCCCAGCCGGGCTCGTCGACCAGCACCGCGTCGCCCGGCGTGAGCAGGGCGCGGGAGACGATGTCCAGCGCATGCGTGGCGCCGGTGGCCGTGACGATCTGCGCGGCACGCGTGCGGACGCCGAAGTCGGCCAGCTTCGCGGCGAGCGCCTCGCGCAAGCGCGCGTCGCCGGCCGGTTGCCCGTACTGCAAGGCCAGCGCGGCATCGCCGTGGGCCAGCACGCGGCGCAGAGCGCTGGCGAGCATCGGCAGGTCCAGCCAGTCGGGCGGCAAGGTGCCCAGGCCGGGCGCAGGCAGCTCGCTCACGCCGTGGAACATGCCGCGGATCAGCGCCGTCGCATCGACCGGCGCGACCCGGTGGCCGCTGATGGGGCGCGCCGGGCCCGGGGCCTTCTCGTCGGCCGCCTTGGCGCGGGAGGACTCCCGCACGAAGAAGCCGCGCTGGCGACGCGCCTCGACCAGGCCCTGGGCGAGCAGCTGGTCGTAGGCCGCCACCACGGTGTGCGGGCTGACGCCGTGCCGGCGCGCGCACTCGCGCACCGAAGGCAGCCGCGCGCCGGGCGCGAGCAGGCGCTGGCGGATCCGCTCGCCGTACTGGGCGGCCAGCTGCTCGGTCAGGGTGGCGCCGGCGGCGCGGGTCAGGACGAGGGGGTCTCGGGCGTTCATGGGGCTGGCTGTGTCGGCGGGATCAGCAGTACAGATGCGGAAGCTGCCTGGGCAGTCTGTATTGGCACTGTACTGGTCCGGCGCCTAGACTGTCCAGATGACAGCTCTCGCCGCCTCCAGTCCCGAAAGCCACGCCGCCCGCCGCGGCCTCTGGCTGGGTGCGCTGGGCGTGGTCATCTTCGCGCTCACCTTCCCGATGACGCGGCTGGCGGTCGGGCCGGCGGAGGCGCCGCAACTGCCGCCCGCGTTCGTGACGGCAGGACGCGCCGCCGGCGCGGGCATCCTCAGCCTTCTCTACCTTTGGCTCACACGAGCTTCGCTGCCCACGCGCCGGGAACTGGCTCCCCTGCTGTTGAGCGCGCTCGGCACCGTGATCGGCTTCCCGCTCGGCATTGCACTGGCTTTGCGCGAGGTGCCGGCGATGCACGCCGCGGTCGTCACCGGCGTGCTGCCGCTGGCGACCGCCGCGGTGGCGGCCTGGGCTCTGCGCCAGCGCGCCTCGGCCGGCTTCTGGGCCTGCGCGATGGCCGGCTGCGCGCTCGTGCTCGGATTCGCCTGGCAACAGGGCGGCGGCGCGCTCAGCACGGCCGATGGCTGGCTGCTGTTCGCCGTGGCGAGCGCGGCCGGCGGCTACGTGGCGGGCGCCAAGGTGGCGGCCGCGCGCCCGGCCGAGCAGGTCATCTCTTGGGTGCTGGCACTGAGCCTGCCGTTGACCGCGCCGCTGGCCTGGGCGTGGTGGCCCGACCAGCCGGCCTCGGCCCCGGCCTGGGGTGGCTTCGCCTACGTCACGCTGTTCTCGATGTGGCTGGGCTTCTTCGCCTGGTACCGCGGGCTGGCGCTCGGGGGCACCTTGCGCGTGAGCCAGGTGCAGCTGCTGCAGCCCTTCCTCGCCCTGCTTTTCGCGGTGCCGGTGCTGGGCGAGCGGCTGGAGCCGGCGACACTCGGATTTGCCCTCGCGGTGCTGGGCGTCGTGGTGCTCGGCAAACGCATGCCCGTGCGCGCCGCCCCGAAGGCCGCCCGATGAAGACGCTCGGCATCCTCGGCGGCATGAGCTGGGAGTCGACCCAGGTCTACTACCGCCTGATCAACCAGGGCATCGCGGCGCGGCTGGGCGGCCTGCACAGCGCCGAGCTGCGGCTGGCCAGCGTGGATTTCGCGCCCATCGCCGCGCAGCAGCGCGCGGGCGACTGGGCGGCCGCGGCCGAACGCCTGGCCGAGGTCGCGCGCCAGCTGCGCGCGGCAGGCGCGCAAGGCCTGCTGCTGGCCACCAACACCATGCACAAGGTGGCCGGCGCAGTGCGCGAAGCCGGCGGCGTGCCGCTGCTGCACATCGGCGATGCCACCGGCCGAGCGCTGCGTGCCGCCGGCCATCGTCGCGCCGGGCTGCTCGGCACGCGCTTCACGATGGAAGACAGCTTCCTCGTCGACCACCTGGCGCAGCACCACGGCATCGAGACGGTCGTCCCCGAAGCTGCGGAGCGCGAGGACGTGCACCGCGTCATCTACGAAGAACTCTGCCGCGGCCGCATCCGGCCCGAATCACGCGAGCGCTACCGGGCCATCATGGCCGGCCTGGCCGGTCGCGGCTGCGAGGCCATCATCCTGGGCTGCACGGAGATCACCCTCCTGACGCCCCCTGATCACCCCCCTGAACCGAGCGGCTGGCCACTCCCGCTGTTCGACTCCACCGCATTGCATGCTCACGAGGCCGTGCAATGGATGCTCGAGGACCTTTCCCCATGACCATGAACACCCCCATGAAGACCCCCGGCAGCGTCTGGGCCCTGGCGCAGCGCGCCGCCCGCATGAACCCGTCGATCATCCGCGAGATCCTCAAGGTCACCGAGCAGCCGGGCGTCCTGTCGCTGGCCGGTGGCCTGCCCTCGCCGGAGACCTTCCCCGTGGAGGCGATGCGCGAGGCCACCGCCAAGGTGCTGGCTGAAACGCCGAAGGAGGCGCTGCAGTACGCCGCCAGCGAGGGCTTCGGCCCGCTGCGCGAGTGGGTCGCCGGCGCGCTGGCCCGCCAGGGCCAGCAGGTCACGCCGGGCCAGGTGCTCATCACCACCGGCTCGCAGCAGGGCCTGGACCTGGTCGGCAAGGTGCTGGTCGACGCCGGCGCGCCGGTGGCCGTCGAGACGCCGACCTACCTCGGCGCGCTGCAGGCCTTCGCGCCCTACGAGCCGATCTTCAGGAGCCTGGCCAGCGACGGCATGGGCCCGCTGCCCGAGGCCATCGAGCAGCTGCCGCACGACGCGCCGGGCACCCGCTTCGCCTACGTGCTGCCCAACTTCCAGAACCCCACCGGCCGCGTGATCCCCGAGGCGCGCCGGCAAGCCATCGTGGCCGCGGCGCAGGCCGCACGCGTGCCGCTGGTCGAGGACAACCCCTACGGCGACCTCTGGTTCGACGAGGCTCCGCCGGCGCCGCTGGCCGCGCGCTGGCCCGAAGGCGTGATCTACCTCGGCTCCTTCTCCAAGGTGCTGGCCCCCGGCCTGCGCCTGGGCTACGTGGTGGCGCCGCCGGAGCTCTTCCCCAAGCTGCTGCAGGCCAAGCAGGCGGCCGACCTGCACACGCCCGGCTTCAACCAGCGCGTGGTGCACCAGGTCATCAAGGACGGGTTCCTCGACCAGCACGTGCCGACCATCCGCGCCCGCTACAAGGCCCAGCGCGATGCGATGGCCACCGCGCTGGCGAAGCACCTGCCGCAGGGCAGCGAGTACATCGCGCCCCAGGGCGGCATGTTCTTCTGGGTGCGGCTGCCCGAAGGTTGCCATGCGATGGCGTTGCTGGAGCAGGCCGTCGCGGCCGGCGTGGCGTACGTCCCCGGCGAGGCCTTCTACGCCCATTCCCCCGACGTGCGCACCATGCGCCTGAGCTTCGTCACGCTGTCGGTGCAGGACATAGAGACCGCCGTCTCGGCCCTCGGCCGCGTGCTCAAGCGTCACCTCAACGAAGAGCTGCAAGAAGCGACCCCCTGATGAGCACCTCCCGCAAGTTCTCGCAACTCGACGTCTTCACCGACACGCCGCTGCTGGGCAACCCGCTGGCGGTGGTCCACGAGGCCGACGGCCTGTCAGACGCCGACATGGCCGCGTTCGCGCGCTGGACCAATCTCAGCGAAACGACCTTCCTGCTGAAGCCTGCGGAAGAAGGCGCGGACTACCGCGTCCGCATCTTCACGCCCGGTGGCGAGCTGCCCTTCGCGGGCCACCCTACGCTCGGCAGCTGCCATGCGTGGCTCGCGGCCGGCGGCCGGCCGAGGCACGAGGCGCAGGTCGTGCAGCAGTGCGAAGTGGGCCTCGTCGCGGTCCGGCGCGACGGTGCGCGGCTGGCCTTTGCGGCGCCGGCACTCCGGCGCGAGCCGGTGGAGGACGGCCTGCTGGCCCAGGTCGTCGAGGCGCTCGGGCTGCCGGCGTCCGACCTGCTCGGCGCGTGCTGGCTGGACAACGGTCCGAAGTGGCTCGGCCTGCGGGTCGCCAACGCATCACGCTTGCGCAGGCTCCAACCCGACCACGGCCGCCTCAAGACGCTGGCCAAGGTCGGCCTGGTGGCTGCGCAGGACGATGCGGGCGCGCCAGGCACGCAGTTCGAGGTCCGGGGTTTCGCCGCGCCCCTGGGGGTCGAGGAGGATCCGGTCACGGGCAGCCTCAACGCCAGCCTTGCGCAATGGCTGATCGGCGAGGGCCTCGCGCCTTCACGCTACGTCGCTGCGCAGGGCACGGCGATGGGCCGCGCGGGCCGCGTGCATGTCGCGAAGGAGGGCGACACGGTGTGGGTGGGCGGTGACGTCGCACCCTGCATCGAAGGCACGGTGCGGCTGTAGCGCGGCCGGCGCATCACGCCTACAGTCGGGCCCCAGTTCCAACAGCCTCCAGAGGAGACCGACCATGACGCGCATCCGCAAGACCCTCGCCGCCGCCCTGCCTGCACTGCTGCTCGCCGCCTGCGCCTCGCCCGGCCACGACCACAGGGGGGCGGGCATGGGCATGGGCATGGGCGACGACAAGATGGGCGGCCGCATGGACGGCGAGCACATGATGATGTCGATGAAGGGCAAGGTCGCGGTGGCCTCGCTCACGCCGACGCAGGGCAACGCGGCGCGTGGCCTGTTCGTCTTCCATCAGATGGGCGATGGCCAGGTGATGGTGCATGCACATGTGAGCGGCCTGAAGCCCAACGCCGAGCACGGCGTGCACATCCACGAGAAGGGCGATTGCGCCAGCGCCGACGGCATGAGCGCAGGCGGCCACTTCAACCCCGACGGCAAGCCGCACGGCCCGCAGACGGCCGCGCACCATGCGGGCGACATGCCGGCGCTGAAGTCCGATGCCAGTGGCGTGGCGGACGTGAAGTTCGCGCTCTCGGGCGTGAGCGTCACGCCCGGCTCGACAAGCATCGTCGACCATGCCGTCATCGTCCACGCCAACCCCGACGACTACGCCACCCAGCCGACCGGCAACTCCGGCGGCCGCATCGCGTGCGGCGTGATCGCCGGCTACTGACTTTCACTTCTGCATGAGCACCACGCCCGCCACCGACGAGCTTTTTCGAGAAGACGCCGACCTGCTGGAGTGCGAGGCGGTCATCACGGCGGTGGGCGAAGGTGCCGTGCAACTCGACCGCACGGTCTTCTACCCGCAAGGCGGTGGGCAGGCGGGCGATGCGGGTGTGCTGATCCTCGGCGATGGCCGCACGGTCGCGATAGCGGACACGCGCAAGGGCCCCGGGCCGGGCGAGGTCCTGCATCTGCTGGCCGACCCCGCGCAGTCGGCAGACCTGGCGCCCGGCGACCGTGTCACGGCTCGCATCGACAGCGAGCGCCGGCAGGCACACCGCCGCTTCCACTCCGCCACCCACCTGCTCTGCGCCCTCGTCCCGCATCCGGTCGATGGCTGCTCCATCACCGCGCAGTACGCGAGGCTGGACTTCCACATGAATGACCCGCTGGACAAGCAGGCGCTCACCGAAGGCCTCGCCCGCTTCGTCGCTGCCGCCAGGCCCGTGAGCACGCGCTGGATCACCGAAGCCGAACTCGACGCCAACCCCCGGCTCGTGCGCAGCATGAGCGTGCAACCGCCCCGTGGCAGCGGCCGCGTTCGCCTCGTCGAGATCGAAGGCGTCGACCTCCAGCCCTGCGGCGGCACCCATGTCCGCAACACCTCCGACATCGGCGCCGTGGTCGTCACCAAGATCGAGAAGAAAAGCGCCATGACCCGCCGCGTCGTCCTGGGCTTCGCGTAACACTGCCTCCTCTCGCTGAAGCACGGCAGTGCTTCAGCCCGGGCGCGCGCAGCGCCGCCCCCCTACCAGGGCGTGCGCGGATCCGGCTTTGCCGGTCCGCTGCGCGAGCCCCCTTCGGGGGGCAGCCCCTGGCAAGGGGCGTGGGGGCAGGAATGCTATCTGCTGACACGGCGTTGTCAGCAGCCAGGAATCCCATGTGGTCGACGGCCCGGCTGGCGCACACTACATTGCGCGTTCCGCCGCCATCCATCGGGCCGTCATGCCACTGCCGCCGCCGACAGATCGATCCGCTTCCCGCGCCACGCTGGCGGGCCGGCTGCAGTCGGTGCGCGAGCACAGCCTGGCCCTGGCCGCCCCCCTGTCGGCGGAAGACCAGCAGGTGCAGTCCATGCCCGATGCCAGCCCGACGAAATGGCACCTGGCACATACCAGCTGGTTCTTCGAAGCGGTGGTGCTGCAGCGCTTCGCGCCGGCCTACCGCCCCTTCGACGAACGATTTGCAAGGCTCTTCAACTCCTATTACGAAAGTCTCGGCGCGCGCCATCCGCGACCGCAGCGCGGCCTGCTGACCCAGCCCTCGCTGCAAGAGGTGCTGGCCTATCGCAGGC
>CAMLGG010000152.1 GCA_946479475.1 uncultured Ideonella sp.
CACCTTCTTGAGAGCATGAGGAGATCGCCATGTCGATCAATGGCATGAGGTTCCCGCCGGCCGTGCCGGCCTTCCAGCCCGCTGCGGCCGCCGCCGAGGCGGAGGTGGACAAGGCACGCGCGGGCCCGCCGGGGGCGGGCGAGGTCCCGGCGGACGAATGGCCGGACAAGCCGCCCGGGCGGGCCAGCGAGGCAAGCATCCCGCCCCGGGCCGGACTGGCGATGCTGGCCACCGTGCAGGCCGCGGCAGGGGGCAGGCCGGCCACGCCCGAGGCGGCGGCCGCCAGGGTGCGCGGCCAGGTGATCAGCGGCCAGGTGGTGCTGCGCGGGCGGCACACCGACGCCGTCCTGCGGGCCGCGTTGCTCGCTGCCGCGCGAGGGCTGTCGGTGCTCAGCCACGCATCCCGCCGCCTTGCGGGCGAGTGATCAGGCCCGGGTGTCTGCCTCGGCCGCCTTCTCCAGCCGATAGGCGAACTGGGCTCGCGTGAGCCCCAGCCGCCGCGCCGCCGCGGCGAGGTTGCCGTTCTCGGCCTGCTCGGCTTCCTTCAGCAGTCGCCGCTCCAGGTCTTCCAGCGAAAGCCGGCCATCGCTGCCGCCGCCCTGCAGCGCGCCGCTGAGCAGCTCCAGCAGGCTGCGTGAATCGGTGCCGCTGTCCCGCGGCGTGGAAAGCGTCCCGCCCGCGCCTATGGCCAGCAGCGCTTCGTCGCTCAGCTGCTCGCGGCGGAACATGTGGGCGACGTCGATGGCCGCGCCGTCCTCGGCCGAGATGACGCCGCGCTCGATCAGGTTCTGCAGCTCGCGGATGTTGCCGGGGAAGGCGTAGTGCAGCATCGCCCGCACCGCGCGCGGCGTGAAGCCGGTGGGATGGCGGCCGTGCCGCCCGGCCTCGCGGCGCAGGAAGTGGTTCATCAGCAGCGGCACGTCGTCGCGCCGCTCGCGCAAGGGCGGCAGGTGGATCGGGTAGACGTTGAGCCGGTAGTACAGGTCCTCGCGGAAGCGGCCGGCCTGCACCTCCGCCTGCAGGTCCACGTTGGTCGCGGCCACCACGCGCACGTCGACGCGTATCGTGCGCGTGCCGCCCACGCGCTCGACCTCGCCCTCCTGCAGCGCGCGCAGCAGCTTGCCCTGGCTCACGAGGCTGAGCGTGCCGATCTCGTCGAGGAAGAGGGTGCCGCCGTCGGCCCGCTCGAAGCGGCCCGGGCGCGACTGGCTGGCGCCGGTGAAAGCCCCTCGCTCGACGCCGAAGAGCTCGCTCTCGATCAGCGTCTCGGGGATGGCGGCGCAGTTGACGGCGACGAAGGGCTGCTGGCTTCGCGCGCTGATTCGGTGCAGCCGGCGCGCGAAGGCCTCCTTGCCCACGCCCGATTCGCCGGTGAACAGCACGGTGGCGCGCGTGCCGGCCACGCGGGCCAGCTGGTGGCAAGCCGAGTTGAAGGCCGAGGAGGCGCCGACGATCTCGTGCCGATCGCCGCCCGCGGCCGGCGTGATCGTCGCCAGCGCGCCAGTCAGTGCGTTTTCGGCGTCAGGGATGGCACGCGTCGGCGTGGCGAGCTGGCGGAAGTCCTTGGCCTCCAGGTAGCGCAGGTCCTCGCTGATGTCGCCCCAGGCTGCGGCATGGCGGCCTATGACGCGGCAGACGCTCGCCCCCATCGAGCGGCACTCGATCTCGCGGAAGATCACCAGCTGCCCGAACAGGCTGGTCACGTAGCCGGTGGCGTAGCCCATCTGCGACCAGCAGGCCGGCTCGGTGCCCAGGCCGTAGGCGCTGATGTGCTCGTCGTCCTCGCTCGAGTGCTCCCACAGGAACTCGCCCTCGTAGGTGCCGCGGTCTATGTCGAAGTCGAAGCTGAGCGGCGTCACCTTGACCACGCCTTCCAGCGCGTGCAGCCGGGTGCCGGCCATGAAGACGTTGGCGGCGTCGCTGTTCGGCCAGCGCTCGCGCACGAGCTGCGCGTCGCGCGCGCCCGCCACGTAGCCCGCGCGGGTGAGCAGGCCGCGGGCGCGGTCGAGGCCGAGGGTGTCGATCAGCTCGCGGCGCAGGTGCCCGACGGCCGAGCTGTGCAGCAGCAGCATGCGCTGGTCGTTCAGCCAGATGCGGCCGTCGCCGGGCGAGAAGAACAGCGACTCGGTCAGGTCCGACATCGTCGGCGCCTGGCCATCGACGAAATGGCCGCTGTCGCCGCGGCGCAGCATGGTGCCGGTCTGGCGGGCCACTTCGGCCAGGGAGATGCGGGGAGGCTTGGCCACGTTGATGAATTGATGAAGCGACTGCCGTCGGGGTGCCTGAAATTGTTTTCAATTCATAAACATCCAGGCTCCGAGAAAACCCTGTGATGCGGCGCAGCACCTGGGGTGAGGGTTAGTCCCAGGAGGATGCGATGGTTTCACTCTGAAAACGAATCGCCGGGCGAGCGATTTCCGGCCCGGCGCGAATAGGGCGGGCGCGCAACCGGCACAGGCGTTGCGAAAGAGGCGGGCAAGCGAACTTCCTGGAGCCTGCCCATGACGACCCCGGCCTTCCTGGCCCACGCGCTCTGGCGTGAACATGTGTACAGCGGCGGATGGCGTGCCGCTTCTGCCGCCGCCGACGTGATCGAGCCCGCGACCGGCGAGGTGCTGACGCGCACCGGCCGTGCCGTGGCAGCCGACGTGGCGAGCGCCGCCACCACCGCCGCCGCCGCGCAAGGCGCGTGGGCCGCGATGGGGCCGCGCGACCGGGCTGCGGTGTTCCACCGCGCCGCCGCGCTGTTCCAGCAGCACTTCGACGAGCTCGCGCTCTACGTGACCCGCGAGACGGGCGCCATCCTCCCCAAGGGCCAGCACGAGATCCGCGAGGCCGTGGCCTTCTGCCAGATCGCGGCGGCCATGCCGATGCAGGCGCAGGGCCAGGTGTTGCCGAGCGGGGCGGGCCGGCTCTCCATCGCTCGCCGCGTGCCGCACGGCGTGGTGGGCGTGATCTCGCCCTTCAACTTCCCGCTCATCCTCACGCTGCGGGTGGTGGCGCCGGCATTGGCCGCGGGCAACGCGGTCATCATCAAGCCGGATCCGCGTACGCCGGTCAGCGGCGGCCTGCTGATCGCTCAGGTCTTCGAGCAGGCGGGGTTGCCGGCGGGCGTGCTGCACGTCCTGCCTGGCGGCGCGGACGTGGGCGAGGCGCTCGTCACCGAGCCCCAGGTCGCGATGATCTCCTTCACCGGCTCGGCCGGCGTCGGCCGGCACATCGGCGAGCTCGCCGGCAAGCACCTGAAGAAGGTTTCGCTGGAGCTCGGCGGCAGCAACGCGCTGATCGTGCTGGACGACGTGGATCCGGACGTCGCCGCCAGCAACATCGCCTGGGGCGCCTGGCTGCACCAGGGCCAGATCTGCATGGCCAGCAATCGCGTGCTGGTGCACGAGGCCATCGCGCCGGCGATCATCGAACGGCTGGTGGGCAAGGCCATGCACCTGCCCGTGGGCAACGGTGCGACCGGCCAGGTGGCCCTCGGCCCGCTGATCGACGAACGCCAGCGCGACCGCGTGCACGCCACGGTGCAGGCCAGCGTGAAGGCCGGCGCGCAGCTGCTGGCGGGCGGCAGCTACGAAGGCCTCTTCTACAAGCCCACCGTGCTGGCCGGCGTGAAGCCCGGCATGGCGAGCTTCGACCACGAGACCTTCGGCCCGGTGGTCAATCTCGCGACCTTCAAGTCCGACGAGGAGGCGGTGGCGCTGGCCAACACCAGCCAGGGCGGCCTCGCGGCCGGCGTGCTCTCGGCCTCGGTCGGCCGCGCGATGGCCATCGGCACCCGGCTGAAGGCCGGCATGGTCCACGTCAACGACCAGACGGTGAACGACGACGCGGTGAATCCCTTCGGCGGCCCCGGCATCGCGGGCAATGGGAGCTCGCACGGCGGGCCGGGCGACTGGGAGCAGTTCACCACCTGGCAATGGCTCACCGTCAAGGCGGCCGCCACGCCGTTCCCCTTCTGAGAACCGAGGAGACGCAACGCATGAACTTCCAAGGCAAGACCATCGTCATCACCGGCGTCAGCTCCGGCATAGGCGCCGAGACCGCGCGCTTCCTGCGCCTGAACGGCGCCCGGGTGATCGGCATGGACCGCAACGATCCCTCGATCACCGTCGACGGCTTCGTCAAGGCGGACCTGTCGGAGCAGTCGGCCATCGACGCCGCCTTCCGACAGCTGCCCGAGCGCTTCGACGCGCTGTGCAACGTGGCCGGCGTGCCCGGCACCGCGCCGGTGGACCTGGTGGCCCGCGTCAACTACCTCGGCCTGCGGCACCTGAGCACTCGTGCGTTGGAGCGCCTGCCGCAGGGCGGCGCCATCGTCAACATCTCGTCCATCCTCGGCGCCGAGTGGCCGGCGCGGCTGGACCTGCACAAGGCGCTCGGCGAGACGCCGAGCTTCGAGGCGGGCCTGGCCTTCCTCGCGAAGAACCCGGTGGCCAAGGACAGCTGCTACCAGTACTTCAAGGAGGCGCTGATCGTCTGGACGGTCACGCAATCGCAGAAGTGGTTCCTCTCGCATGGCGTGCGCATGAACTGCGTCGCGCCCGGCCCTGTCTTCACGCCCATCCTCGGCGACTTCGTGCAGATGCTGGGCGAGGAGCGGGTGCAGAAGGACGCGCACCGCATGAAGCGGCCCGCCCTGGCCGACGAGGTGGCACCGGTCATTGCCTTCCTCTGCGCCGACGAATCGCGCTGGGTCAGCGGCATCAACCTGCCGGTGGACGGGGGCCTCGCTTCCACCTACCTGTAAACGCCCCCAGGGCCGGGCTGCGCCCGGCCCGCCCCCCGCGGGGGTCAAGCAAAGTGGCATAGCCACATTTGCTTGAGCGCTTGACCGAGGGATGGGGGATGGAAGGCGGAGCGGCCTTCCCACCTCCTGCTGGAGCAAGCGGCCACGCGAAGCCGCGCTTTTTCGAGCGGATCGACAACACCGGAGACACCATGAAGCCCACCCGCCATGCGCTGGCGGTGGCGGCAGCGCTCGCGCTGCCCGCCGCTGCACACGCCTTCGACATCCAGATGCCGGCCGACAGCGACCTCAAGCTGCGGCTGGACCTGACGCCCAAGTACAGCGCCGGCTACCGGCTCAACGACCCTTCGGCCGCGCTGACGCGTTTCGACGTGGCGGTGGACCCCGGCACCACCAACGAGGACGACGGCGACCACAACTTCAGGAAGGGACTGATCTCCAGCCGCTTCGACCTGCTGGGCGAGATGGACCTGACCGGCCCGAACTTCGGTGCGCGCGTCTCCGGCAGCGCCTGGCGTGACAGCGTCTACCTGCGCAACAGCAGCTACCAGGGCACGCCGATCTACGTCGCCGGCAACCCGATCGGCGCCATCACCTCCACCTCGAACAACTTCAGCGACCAGCAGGCCGACGAGTTCCTGCCCGACACGGTGCGCCAGCACGGGCGCGGCGGCGAGCTGCTCGATGCCTTCGTCTACGCCAAGGGCGACATCGGCGGCATGAAAGGCACCGTGCGCGTCGGCCGCCACACTCTGCAGTGGGGCGAGAGCCTGTTCTTCGGCCAGAACGGCATCGCCAACGCGCAAGGCCCGGTCGACGTGGCCAAGATCGTCTCGGTGCCCGGCTGGCAGTTCAAGGAGGTGCTGCTGCCGGTGGAGCAGGTCTCGGGCTCGCTGCAGGTGGCCGAGGGCGTTTCGCTCGGCGCCTACTACCAGTTCAAGTGGAGGCCCAGCAAGATCCCCGGTGTCGGAAGCTACTTCTCGAACCAGGACTACGTCGGCACCGGTACCGTCAACTTCGGGCTGGACCCCAACGGCAACCCCATCGTCCTGACCTACGACAAGAGCAAGGACCTGGAGCCCAAGGACTCCGGCCAGGGCGGCCTGCAGGTGCGCTGGAGCCCGACCGGCAGCGACTACGAATTCGGTTTCTACGCGGCCCAGTACCACGACAAGACGCCGGCCGCGCCAGTGTTCGACTTCGTCAACGGCAACGTGCACCTGGCCTATGCCGAGAACGTCCGCACCATTGGCGCCAGCGTCACCTCGTCCGTCGGCCAGTTGAACTGGGCGGTGGAAGGCTCGCTGCGCTGGAACGCGCCGCTGACCAGCGACCCGGCCGTGCTGGGCCTGGGCCCGGTCGTCACCTGCGGCGACTCGAACGCCGACCCCTGCTACGCCGTGGGCCGCACCGCGCACCTGCAGGCCTCGGGCATCTACGTGCTGCAGCCGGGCGACCTGTGGGGCGGCGGCGCGGTGGTGGGCGAGCTGGCCTACAACCGCACGCTCGAGGTCACCAAGGACATCTTTGCCGCGGCCGACGGATCGAGCCAAGGCATAGGCGGGCTGGACCCGAACACCACCAAGGGCGCCTGGGCCTTGCGCATGATCTTCGAGCCGCAGTACTTCCAGGTGCTGCCGGGCCTGGACCTCTCGATCCCGGTGGGCGTGGGCTACAACTTCGGCGGCCGCTCCTCGGCCATCTTCAACTTCGCCGGCGGCGCCTCGAACGCAGGCGACTACTCGATAGGCGTCAAGGGCACCTACCAGAACGACTGGAAGCTGGCCCTGACCTACACCGATTACTTCGGGAGCGCCAAGACCTTCACCGAGACGCTCGTGCCGGGCAGCGGCTCGCCTCGCCAGCTGAGCTTCGGCCAATCGCTGAGGGACCGCGCCTACATCGCGGCCAGCGTCGCCCGCACCTTCTGATCCATCGGAGTACCCCATGCACCGCAAGCACCTGATCGCACTGCTGGTCGCGACCGCGTTCGCCGCGCCGCTGGCGCACGCCGCCGTCTCGGCCGAAGAAGCCGCCAAGCTCAAGACCACGCTCACGCCGCTGGGCGCCGAGCGCGCCGGCAACAAGGACGGCAGCATCCCGGCCTGGGAAGGCGGCATGACCAAGGCGCCGGCCGGCTACAAGCCCGGCGACGCGCGGCCCGATCCGTACCCCGGCGAGAAGCCGCTGTACTCCATCAGCGCGAAGAACATGGCGCAGTACGACGCCAAGCTCAGCGACGGCGTCAAGGCGCTGATGAAGAAGTACCCCGACTTCCGCATCGACGTCTACCCGACGCACCGCACCGCCGCCGCGCCGCAATGGGTCTACGACAACACCTTCAAGAATGCGACCCGGGCGAAGCTGGTCGACAACGGCCACGGCACCGAGGGCGCCTACGGAGGCACGCCTTTCCCGATCCCCAAGGACGCCGACGAGGTCTTCCAGAACCACCGCCTCGCGTGGACGGGCACCTACGTCCAGGCGCCGGTGCGCGTGTGGGTGGTGACGGCCGACGGCAAGCGCGCGATGGCCTCGGGCGGCACCCAGAGCTTTCGCCGCCAGTACTACGACCCCGAGGGAAGCCTGGAGAAGTTCGACGGCTATTACGCGCTGGGCAAGTTCGCGGTGAGCGAGCCGGGCTCGAAGGCCGGCGAGGCCATCCTGGCGCATGACAACCTCAACGCCAGCAACCCGCGCGGCCTGTGGCAATACCTGGTCGGCCAGCGCCGCGTGCGCAAGGCGCCTTCGGTGGCCTACGACACGCCGGATTCGGTGACCTCGGGCATCGGCCTGTTCGACGAGGCCTTCATGCTCTTCGGCCCGATCGACAAGCACAACCTGAAGCTGGTCGGCAAGCGCGAGCTCTACATCCCCTACAACAACAACCGCGCGGCCTCCGCCAAGGTGGCGGACCTGGTGACGCCGCACACCCTGAACCCGGACCTCGTTCGCTGGGAGCTGCACCGCGTGTGGGAGGTCGAGGCGACGCTCGCCGAAGGCAAGCGCCACGTCGTGCCCAAGCGCAGGTACTACCTCGACGAGGACACCTGGCAGATCATGCTCTTCGACGGCTGGGACGCCAAGGGCGAGCTCTGGCGCACCAACTACACGCTGACGCTGCTGGCGCCCGACATCCCCGCGCTGGTGGGCAACATGTTCTGGGGCGGCTACGACCTGCAGACGGGCGCCTACTACCTGAACATGGCGAGCAACGAACTGCCTTCGCAGTACAAGCCGGTGCCGCCGCTGCCGCGCTCGTTCTTCAGTCCTGAAGAACTGGCCAACGAGGGAGCAAGGTGATGAAGCGACGCTGGCTGGCCCTGCTGCTGGCGTCGTGCGTTGCGGCGGCGCAGGCGGCTACGCCGGCCGCGCTCAGCGAGCCGGCGCTGGTCACGCCCAAGGCCCTCGGTGCCGCCACGCTGGCCGTGGCGCGCGCCGGTGGGCGCCTGGTGGCCGTGGGCGAGCGCGGCACGGTGCTGTGGTCGGACGACGGTGGCGCGCTGTGGCAGCAGGCCAAGGTGCCTGTGCAGGCCTCGCTCACGGCGGTGCGCTTCTCCGACGAGAAGGTCGGCTGGGCGGCCGGCCATTTCGGCGTGATCCTCCGGACCGAGGACGGCGGCCGCAGCTGGGTCAAGCAGCTGGACGGCGTTCAGGCCGCGGCGGCCCTGCAAGCCGCGGCGGGTTCCGACGAGCGTGCGCAACGCCAGGCCCGGCGCATGGTGGAGGAGGGGCCGGACAAGCCCTTCTTCGACATCGACGTGACCGATGCGCAGCACGCGGTGGCCGTGGGCGCCTACGGCCTGGCCTTCGCGACCGCAGACGCGGGCGCGCATTGGGCCCCGCTGCCCACCGCGTCGGCCAACCCGAAGAGCCTGCACCTGTACGGCGTGCGCTTGCAGGGCGATCGCTGGTTCATCGCCGGCGAGCAGGGCCTTCTGATGCGCTCGACTGATGGCGGCGCGAACTTCTCCGCGCTGCCATCGCCGTACAAGGGCAGCTTCTTCGGCCTGCTGGCTGCGCGCTCGGGAGCGCTCATCGCCTTCGGCCTGCGGGGCAGCGCCTTCCGTTCGACCGACGGCGGAGAGAGCTGGGAGAAGCTGGAGCTCGGCACGCCCGTCACGCTGCAAGCCGGCCTCGAACGGGCGCCGGGTGAACTCGTGCTGCTGGCCCAGACCGGCGAGCTCTTCGCCAGCCGCGACGACGGCCGCAGCTTCGCCTCGCTCAAGTCGCCCGCGGGCCCGCTGCCCGCCGCCGGCCTGGCGCCCGCGCCCGACGGCGGCTGGGTGATCGCCAGCCTGCGCGGCACGCGCCGCGCCGCCCCCTGAACCGGGATCCTTCCATGCACCCCTCCGACACGCTGGCCGCCCACCCCGTGGTGGCCCGGCTCGAAGACTTCGACACCGCCTCCGGCTCGCTCGCCGAGCGGCTGCTGTTCAACCACCGTCCGTGGGTGATGCTGCTGTGCCTCGCGGCCACGCTGCTGCTCGGCTGGCAGGCGACGAGGCTGACCCTCAACGCCAGCTTCGACAAGACCATCCCCACGCGACATCCCTACATCGCCAACTACCTGGCCCACCAGGCCGACCTGGGCGGGCAGGGCAACGCGGTGCGCATCGTCGTCGAGGCGAAGCAGGGCACGATCTACGACCGGCACTACCTCGAGGTGCTGCAGAAGATCAGCGACGAGGTCTACCTGATCCCGGGCGTGGACCGGCCGTTCATGAAGTCGCTGTGGACGCCCAACACCCGCTGGGTCGCGGTGACGGAAGACGGCCTGGACGGCAACACCGTGATGGGCGACAGCTACGACGGTTCGCCGGACGCGTTGGCCGAGGTGCGCGCCAACGTCGAGCGCTCGGGCGAGATCGGCCAGATCGTGGCCGGCGACGCGAAGTCCAGCATCGTCTTCGTGCCTTTGCTGAACGCGAATCCGAAGACCGGCCAGGGCCTGGACTACGGCGAGCTCGGCCGCCAGCTCGAGGCGCTGCGCGCGAAGTACGACAGCGATGCGGTGGGCATCCACGTGATCGGCTTCGCGAAGGTCATGGGCGACCTGATCGAAGGACTGCGGCAGGTGCTGGTGTTCTTCGCGGTCGCGCTGGTGATCTGCGCGGCGGTGCTCTACGGCTACACGCGATGCGTTCGCAGCACCGTGCTGGTCGTGGCCTGCTCGCTCGTGGCCGTGGTGTGGCAGGCGGGGCTGCTGTCACTGCTCGGCTACGCGCTGGATCCGTACTCGGTCCTCGTGCCCTTTCTCGTGTTCGCCATCGGCATGAGCCACGGCGCGCAGAAGATGAACGGCATCATGCAGGACGTGGGCCGCGGAACGCATCGCGTGGTCGCTGCGCGCTACACCTTCCGCCGCCTGTTCGTCGCGGGCCTGACGGCGCTGCTGTGCGATGCGGTCGGCTTCGCGGTGCTGGCCCTGATCCGCATCCAGGCCATCCAGGAACTGGCGCTGGCCGCGAGCGTCGGCGTGGCGGTGCTGATCTTCACCAACCTCGTCCTGCTGCCGGTGCTGCTCTCGTACACCGGTGTGAGCCCGGCGGCCGCGAAGCGCAGCCTGCGCGACGACCCCGAGGCGGGTGCGCAAACCGGCCGGCTGTGGAAGTCGCTCGATCGCTTCACGCAGCGCGGCCCGGCCATCGCCGCGATCGCCGCCGCGACGACGATGGCCCTGATCGGCTACGCCGTCGGCACCCGCCTGCACGTGGGCGACCTGGATCCGGGCGCGCCGGAGCTGCGGGCCGACTCGCGCTACAACCGCGACAACGACTACGTCACCGCCCACTACGCGGCCTCCAGCGACATCCTGGTGGTGATGGTCTCCACGCCCGAGGACCAGTGCACCCGCTACGGCACGCTCGCCAAGGTGGATCGGCTGGCGTGGCAGCTGGAGCAGCTGCCGGGGGTCGAATCCACCAACTCGATGGCCGCGCTGTCCAAGCTCGCGATGGTGGGCTACAACGAAGGCCAGCTGAAGTGGTACGAGCTGATCCCCAACGACAGCGCGCTCGGCGGCGTGCAGACGCGCGCCCCGCGCGAGCTCTTCAACCAGGGCTGCTCGTTCCTGTCGCTCTACGTCTACCTCAAGGACCACAAGGCGGAGACGCTGGCCAGCGTCGTCGAGACCACCGAAGCTTTCATCGCAGAACTCGATGCCCCTCGTCCCGCAGGTACGCGGGCCGATCCCCCGGGGGGATCGGGCCTTGCCAGGGGCGGCCCGTCGCTGCAGCCCGGTGCCGACCCGGAGGTTCGCTTCATGCTCGCCGCCGGCTCGGCCGGCATCGCGGCCGCCACCAACATCGTCGTCAAGCAGGCGATGCGCGAGATGCTGTGGTGGGTCTACGGCGCGGTCGTGGTGCTGTGCTGGGTGACCTTCCGCTCCTGGCGAGCGGTGGTGGTGGCGGTGCTGCCGCTGGTGCTCACCTCCATCCTTTGCGAGGCGCTGATGGTGGGGCTGAACATGGGCGTGAAGGTGGCCACGCTGCCGGTGATCGCCCTCGGCGTGGGCATCGGCGTGGACTACGCGCTCTATGTGCTCAGCGTGATGCTGGCGCGCCTGCGGGCCGGCGAGTCGCTGTCGGCCGCCTACCTGCATGCGCTGCAGTTCACCGGCCGGGTGGTGATGCTCACCGGCGTCACGCTCGCGCTGGCTGTCGGCACCTGGGCGCTGTCGCCCATCAAGTTCCAGGCCGACATGGGCATCCTGCTGGCCTTCATGTTCGTGTGGAACATGGTCGGCGCGCTGGTCCTGCTGCCTGCCCTGGCGCACTTCCTCCTGCGGCCAGCGCGTGCCGCAGCTGCCCGACCTACCCTGATGGAGACGACCGATGCTCGACAAGCAGCTTGAAGCGATGATGGTGCAGGCCCGGGCGGCCGGCATGCCGGACCTGTGCGACCTGCCCCCGCAGGCCGCACGCGGCCTGTACCGCCAGATCCTGGCCGCCGCCGACGTACCGCCGGCCGACGTGGAGGTGAGCGAGCACCGCGGCCAGCTGGGGGAGTCGCCGGTTCACCTGCGCTCCTACACGCCGCGCGGCGCTCGCGGGCCGCTGCCGATCGTCGTGTACTGGCATGGCGGTGGCTATGCGCTGGGCGACCTGGACGGCTACGACAACGTCTGCCGCCAGCTGTGCCATGACACCGGCGCGATCGTTGCCTCAGCGGCCTATCGGCTGGCCCCAGAGCATCCCTTCCCCGCGGGGCCGGAGGACGCGTGGGCCGCTCTGCAATGGGTGGTCGGGAACGCGCGGCGTCTCGGCGCGGACCCTTCGCGCCTGGCGGTGGCCGGCGACAGCGCGGGGGCCGTGCTGGCCACGGTGGCCGCGATCCGCGCGCGCGATGCCGGCGGCCCGCCGGTGGCCTTCCAGGCCCTGTTGTACCCGGCCACGGCCGGCGGGCACGACGGCGACTTCCCTTCGCGCCAGCAGCACGCCGGCGGCCCCACGCTCACGCTGCGGTCGATCGAGTACTTCAACCGCCACTTCTTCGGCGAGGCGGGCAAGGCGCCCGACTGGCGCGGCGCGCCGCTGCTGACGCCCAGCCTCGCCGGCCTGCCGCCCACGCTGCTGCAGCTGGCCGCGTACGACCCGCTGCGCGACGAGGCCAAGGCCTACGGCGAGGCACTCCTCGCGGCAGGCAACGCGGTGACATTGGTCGAGTACCACGGCCTGGCCCACGGCTACATCAGCATGGGCGGTGGGATCGGCGCGGCGCGCCTGGCGCAGGTGCAGCTGGCTGATGCTCTGAAGCAGGCACTCGCAGCCTCCTGACGAGCCGCTGGCGGCCCGTGGCGTGCATCTCCACTGGAGCCTTGGCGTGAATCTCCACTGGAGCCTTGGTGCGCATCACCTCACCGTAGCCGTGGGGCGCATCACTCCACTGCGGCGGTGGCGGGCGTCGCTCCACCGCAGCGGTGGCGGACGTCGCTCCACCGTACCCGCGTCGGACTCACCCC
>CAMLGG010000153.1 GCA_946479475.1 uncultured Ideonella sp.
GGCTCCAGACGAAGACCATCGCGGTGCAGGGCGCCGCGGCCAGCAGGATCAGGCCCGCGACGTAGCTGTCGAGTTGCGTTGCCGGCAGGTAAGGCGCGAAGACCTGGCGGATGAACAGCCAGCCCAGCAGCGCCATCGAGAAGGGCTTGACCGCCCAGTTGACGAACAGCGTGACGCCGATGCCGCGCCAGTGCTGGCGGACCTGGTGCAGCGCGCCGAAGTCGACCTTCAGCAGCATCGGGACGATCATCACCCAGATCAGCAGGCCGACCGGGAGGTTGACCTGCGCCACTTCCATGCGGCCGATGGCCTGGAAGGGACCGGGCAGCAGCCGGCCGAGCGCGATGCCGGCGACGATGCACAGGAACACCCAGACGGTGAGGTAGCGCTCGAAGAGGCTCATCGGCGCAGGCGCGGCCGCGCGGGCGGGCAAGGCGGTCGTCGTGTTCATTTCAGCTCCGCCCGATCTCGGCCAGCGCCTGCTGCAGCGCGGCGCGGTCCATCGTCTCCAACGGCAGCGCGAGCAGCTGCAGCATGCGGTAGCCGATGGCCTGGCGCGTCAGCTCGAAGGCGCGGCGCTTGCCTTCGTCGCCTCCCTCGGCGTTCGAGGGGTCGGGGTAGCCCCAGTGCACCTTCACCGGCTGCGCGCCCGTGCCGCCGAAGAACACCGGGCAGGGCTCGGCGGCGGCGCTGTCGCAGACAGTGATCACGATGGACAGCGGCGGCGCCCCGTCGGCGCTGAACTCGTCCCAGCTCTTGCTGCGGCAGTTGCTGGTGTCCACGCCGGCGCTGTTCAGCGCCTCGACCGCGAAGGGGTTGAGGCGGCCGCTCGGGGTGCTGCCGGCGCTGTGGGCCCGCACGTCCCGGCCCAGCCTCGCGGCCAGGTGGTTGAGCATGCCTTCGGCAAGCACGCTGCGGGCGGAGTTGTGGGTGCACAGGATGAGGACGTGGGCGGTCATCGGGATCGTCTTTGCGGGATCGTGGGGTGCTGCACTAGCAGCTGCAAGAGGGCGCCTGGAGCTCGCAGGCCTGGCCGTCGCAGCAGTTCGCGGTCAGGAAGGCGAGCAGCTCGTTCATGCGGTCGAACGAGGCGCGGTAGACGAGGTTGCGGCCATCGCGCGTCTGGCTGACCAGCCCGGCGATGAGCAGCTCCTTGAGATGGAACGACATCGAGGCCGGCGAGATGCCGAGCCGTTCGCTCAGCACGCCGGGCGTCATCCCCTCCCGGCCCGCCACCACCAGCGCGCGGAACGCCTTCAGCCGGTGCACCTGCGAGAGGGCGCCGAGGGAGCGGGCCACCAGGTCGTCGTCCATGCCGTGCCTATCTTCAAAGATTTCTCGAATTGTTTGATTGGACCATGACAGCGGCGTGACGCGAAGCTCTCCGCCCCTTGCGTTCGACCATTGATTCAAGTATTCTTGAATTCATGGATAAGAATCTTGCCGTGCAGGCGCTCGCCGCGCTCGCCCACCCGGTCCGGCTGGAGGCGTTCCGCGCGCTGGTCGTCGCGGGCCACGAGGGCCTGGCGCAGAAGTCCCTGGCCGAAGCCGTCGGGGTGGCGCCCACCAACCTCGCCTTCCACCTCAAGGAGCTCTCGGCCGCGGGCCTGGTGAGCCAGTCCCAGGCCGGCCGCTTCGTCATGTACCGCGCGGCCTACGAGCGCATGGACGAGCTGCTCGCCTACCTCACCGAAAGCTGCTGCGCAGGCCCAACCCAGGTGCCTTCGGCGCAGGGCTCCGACGCCTGCCGGTGCTGACCCGGCCCCTTCGCGCGCTTCCCACATTTCCCAAGAGGAGCACCATGCCCACGATCTGCTGCCCCGACTCGATGGATCAGCCCCTGAGCCAGCCCAGGCCGACCGGCCTGGACGGCCTGCCCGTGGCCGTGCTGGGCGCCGGCCCCGTCGGCCTGGCCGCCGCCGCCCGGCTCGTCGAACGCGGCATTCCCTTCTTCATCCTCGAAGCCGCCTCGACGGTCGGCGCCAACCTGGTCGACTACGGCCATGTGCGCCTGTTCTCGCCATGGCGCTACGACATCGACCCGGCCATCGCCCGGCTGCTGGAGCCCACCGGCTGGCGCGCGCCCGATCCGGCGGCGTTGCCCCTGGCGGGCGAGGTGGTCGAGCAGGTGCTGAGCCCCTTCGCCCGTCTGCCGCAGGTCGCGTCGGCGCTGCAGCTGCAGACACGGGTGGTCTCGGTGAGCCGCGAGGGCTTCGACAAGGTCAAGAGCGCGGGCCGCGAGAAGGCGCCCTTCGTGATCCGGGCGCTTCGCCACGGCGAGGCCATCGAGCTGAAGGCGCGTGCCGTCATCGATTCGACCGGCACCTGGAACCACCCGAACCCGACAGGCGCGAGCGGTCTGCCGGCCATCGGCGAAAGCGAGGCGGCCGAGCGCATCTTCTACGGCATCCCCGATGTCCTCGGCCGCTCGCGCAGCCGCTATGCCGGCAAGCGCACGCTGGTGGTCGGCGCCGGCCACTCGGCGGCCAATGCGCTGCTCGCGCTCGCTGAACTGGCAGGCCGGGCGCCCGGGACGCAGCTGGTCTGGTCGGTGCGCTCGCCCTCGCTGGCGCGCGTCTTCGGCGGCGGTGCGGCGGATGCGCTGCCGGCGCGAGGGGCGCTCGGCTCGTCGCTGCGGGCCCTGCGCGACAACGGCGGCCTGGAGTTCCACGCCGGCCTGCGCATCGGCCGCATCGAGGAGCACGAGGGCAAGCTGCGCGTGCAGGGCGTGGACGCCGAGGGGCATCCGCAGTCCATCGAAGGCGTCGACGAGATCATCTGCGCCACCGGCCAGCGCCCGGACCTCTCGCTGACGAGCGAACTGCGCGTCAAGCTCGACCCCTGGCTCGAGTCCAGCGAGGCGCTCGGGCCCCTGATCGACCCCAACCTGCACAGTTGCGGCACCGTGCGCCCGCACGGCCACCGCGAACTCGGCCATCCCGAGCGCGGTCTCTACACGGTGGGCGTCAAGAGCTATGGCCGGGCGCCGACCTTCCTGATGGCGACCGGCTTCGAGCAGGTCCGCTCGGTCGTCGCCGCGATCGCGGGCGACATCGAAGCCGCCGACCGGGTGGAGCTCGACCTGCCCGAGACCGGCGTGTGCAGCGCGAGCGGCAGCGCGACCGAGGGCATCGGCGACCGCTCCTGCTGCGCCCCCGCAGAGTCCCAGGCGTCGTCGTGCTGCGGCGGGCCGGCGAAGGCCGACGCCTCGGCCTGCTGCGCGCTGGACGAGCAGAAGAAGGCCGAAGGCGAAACGGGCTGCGGCTGCGGCACGAAGAGCCGGCCCGCGGCCGAGCCGGCGCGCGCCCCGTCCGCCTGCTGCTGATGGCGGGCCCGCGCGCCGGCACGGTCGCCAGCCTGGGCGCGGCCCAGACCCTGGCCTGGGCTTCGACCTACTACCTGCCCGCGATCCTCGCCGCGCCGATCGCGCGCGACCTGGGCACGACCGTGCCCACCGTGTTCGCGGCCTTCAGCGCCGCGCTGGTCGTCTCGGCGCTGGTCGGGCCGCGCTCGGGCGCCGCGATAGACCGGCTCGGCGGCCGCCCGGTGTTGATGGCGACGAGCATCCTTTTCGCGCTCGGGCTGGCCGGCCTCGGCCTTTCGCGAGGCCTCGCGGGGCTGTTCGCCGCGTGGATCGTGCTCGGCATCGGCATGGGCAGCGGGCTCTACGAGTCGGCCTTCTCCTCCCTCGTGCGGCTGTACGGCAAGGATGCGCGCACGGGCATCACCGGCATCACGCTCATCGCCGGCTTCGCAAGCACCGTGGGCTGGCCCTTGTCGGCCTGGCTGGAGAGCCACCACGGCTGGCGTGACGCGTGCTTCGCGTGGGCGGCGCTGCACCTGCTGGTCGGATTGCCGCTCAATGCGCTGCTGCCCAAGGCGCGGCCGCTGCAGCAGGCGTCTGCGGCAATGACCGATGCTGGCGCTGCCTCGGGGCGCGCGGGCGAAGCGCCTTCCTGGCGCGCGATGCTGATCCTGTCGTTCGTGTTCGCGGCGACCTGGTTCACCTCGACCGCCATGGCCGCACACCTGCCGCGCCTGATGCAGGCGGCCGGCGCGACGGTCGGGACGGCGCTGCTCGTCGGCACCCTGATCGGGCCTGCGCAGGTGGCGGCGCGCCTGCTGGAGTTCGGCTGGCTGCGCAAGGTCCACCCGCTGCTTTCGGCGCGCCTGGCGTCGGCGATGCATCCGATCGGGGCCGGCCTGCTGCTGTTCGGCGGCCCGCTGTTCGCGCCCTTGTTCGGCGTGCTTCACGGTGCCGGCAACGGCATCCTGACGATCGCCAAGGGGACGCTGCCGCTGGTGCTGTTCGGCAGCAGCGGCTATGGCGCGCGGCAGGGCTGGCTGATGGTCCCGGCGCGCGTGGCGCAGGCGCTCGCCCCCTACCTCTTCGGCGTTGCGGTGGATCGCCTGCAGGGCGGCGCCCTGTGGGTCACGGCCGGAATCGGCTTGGCGGCCTTCGCGGCCCTGCTCGCCCTGCGCACCTCGGCGCCTGCGGAACAGCCCGCTCGCTCAAGCCCGGCGTGACTCCCGCCAGCCGATGTAGCGAAGCGTCGCCACCGAACTCGCCACGATCGCCGCCATCGCGATCACCGAGCCCAGCGCCAGCGTCGACAGGCCGGACAGTCCCTGGCCTATCGTGCAGCCGAGCGCGGTGACGCCACCGAAGCCCATCAGCACGGCCCCGACGAGCTGGTTGCGCAGGTCGCCGAGCGAGGCGAAGCCCTCCCAGCGGAAGCGCGAGGTCGCCAGCGCGTGGGCCATCGCGCCGACCACGACGCCGAGCGCGGTGGCTATGCCGTAGCTCAGGTGCAGCGAGCGGTCGGTCCACAGCATCAGCAGCTCCAGCGTGTAGGCCATGGGCCCCACGAAGCTCATCGATTCGAGTGTGTGGCTGTTGGTGACGAAGTAGACCGTCTCCAGCGTCTCGGGGTTCTCGCCGTGCCCCAGGTGGCCGGTGAGGTACCAGCCGGCGATGACGAGCGTGCCCAACGCGGCGCCGCCCAGCACCTGCGCGGTGTTGGCGCGGAACCGCCTGTCCTTGAAGACGAACCAGGCCAGCACCAGGCCCGCGAGCGCGACCGTCGCGGCCAGCGCCTGCCCGGCGGGCAGGCCGGTGGCGCGGGCCACCAGCGCGTCCAGGCCCTGGTCCTTCAGGCCCAGCCGCGCCAGGTCGATGGTGACGGGGTCCAGCCAGCTCGCGCGCCACTGGCCGAACACGCCCTTGAGCGTCATGTACGAAGACAGGCCGAGAAAGACGAGCACCACCAGCGAGCGCAGGCTGCCGCCGCCCAGGCGCACCAGGTTCTTGTTGGCGCAGCCGCCGGCCAGGCTCATGCCGATGCCGAACGCCGCGCCGCCCACCAGCAGCGAAAGCCAGTTCAGGCCGGGCCGGCGGTAGACCGTCTGGCCCAGGTCGACCAGGCCGGCGAGCTGCAGCGCGTTGGCGCCGACCAGGGCCACGGCGATGGCCAGCAGCCACATGCGCAGCCGCCCCCAGTGGCCCATGTTGACCACGTCGGACAGCGCGCCCATGGTGCAGAAGTTCGTCCGGTGGGCGATCGCCCCGAACGCCAGGGCGAGCAGGAAGCCGCCCCACAGCACGAGCCCGGCCATTGCCCGTTCAGATGAAGAGGCAGACGTCCGTCTCGCCGGCGAACTTCATGAAGGTCGCCGCGCCGCCGAAAGTGATGCCTTCGATGAAGTCCGACTTCTCGAACTCGAACAAATCCACCGTCATCTGGCAGGCGATGAACTTCACGTCGGATTCCTGGCACAGCTCGCGCAGCTGGGTCAGCGAGGCCACGCCCTTCTTCTTGATCTTGTCCTTCATCATCATCGTGGCCATGGATTCCATGCCCGGCAGCATCTGCACGAACACCGGCATGGGCACCGGCATCGGCATGGCGGGGTTGGCCAGCGGGCTGATCTTGACGTGGTCCAGCTCCTTGCGCAGCAACTGCAGGCCGTAGAAGGTGAAGAAGATCTGCACGTCCCAGCCCAGCGCGGCGGCGGTGGAGGCGAGGATGAGCGGGGGGTAGGCCATGTCCAGCGTGCCCTTGGTGGCGATGATCGCCATCTTCTTGGGGCCGGGCCGGGCGGGGGCGGGCGCCGGCTGCGTGGCCGTGGCGGTCACGCCGAGGTCGTCGGGGGTCTTCATCTCAGCCCTTCTTCAGCAGGAAGACGTACTTGCCGCCCTCGGTGGTCGACGACAGCAGCGCATTGCCGGTCTGCTCGGCGAAGGCCTGCATGTCGCACACCGAGCCGGGGTCGGTGGCGACCACCCGCAGCACCTGGCCGGCGGCCATGTCGGCGAGCGATTTCTTGGTCTTCACGATGGGCATCGGGCAGGCGAGGCCCGTGGCGTCGAATTCCTTGTCGTAGTGCATGCGCGTCTCCAGGCGGCCGGGCGCGGCCGATGGCCCATTACGAACGAGGCGCCGCCGGGCGTCTATTACCGCAACGGGTGACGGCCAATAGCCCTGATGGGTAGGTGGGGACTGCGCGGTGGCGCTCAGGGGTGGCGATGGCGGCAGGTCCAGGCCCGCCGTGCCGCAGCTCAGCGGTATTTGCGCAGGTACAGCTTCTCGAACCCGCGCTTGGCCCAGTGCATGGCGCGCAGGGGCGGCAACACCACGTTCCGCTCGGGCGTGCGCATGACGAGCATGCCGGTGTCCAGGCCGTCCACGATGCAGGCCAGCTCCACCTTGAAGGTCGCGGTGGCCGGCCGGCCCGCGAGCTCGGCGAGCAGGTTCTCGGCCGCGGCGGCCGCCTGCAGGTCGGCCATGTGGGCCTGCTTGGGCATCCAGTCGGGGCCGGGGTAGCTGCCGCCGTCGCCGGCCACGTAGACCTTGTCGCGGCCGGGAACGCGGCAGTGCGCGTCGCCCTGCAGCAGGCCGCCGGGCGAGCGGGGCAGCTCGGTCGCATCCAGCCAGGCGCCGCCGGTCAGGCCCGGCATGAAGAGGATGAGGTCGGCCCCGAAGGCGCCGCCCTCGGTGACCACCTGGCCGGGCTCGAAGCGCACCAGCTTGTGGCCGAGGTGGGTGCGCACGCCGCGCCGCTGCATCTCGCCCAGCAGCCGCTCGACGGCGGCCTTGCCCAGGCGGTTGCCGGGCTCGGCCGCGGGGCTGAAGAACACCAGCTCGAAGCGCTCGCGCCGGCCCTCGCGGCGCAGCTGCCTGTCGATGCCGAAGAGGAACTCGAACATCGGCCCGCCGCGCATCGAGCTCGGCTCGTTCGGATTGCCGGCAAAGCCCAGGGCGATGGTGCCGCCCTGCAGTTCGCGCAGCCGGTCGCGGATGCGCTCGGCCGCGGCGATGCCCTCGCAGGGGGTGATGCAGTGCTCCATGCCCGGGAGCTTCCTGATGAAGCGGCCGCCGGTGGCCACGATCAGGCCTTCGTTGGGGATGTCGCCAGCGGTCGTGTGCAGCACGCGGCCGCCTTCGCCCAGGCCGGTGGCCTCGGCCGCGACGAAGCGCACGCGCAGCCGTTCGAGGAAACCGTGCAGCGGCACGACCAGGTCCTCGCGCCTTCTCAGCCCGCTGGGGATCCAGATGAGGCCGGGCAGGTAGTGCAGCTCGGGCCGGGGTGCGACGAGGGTGAGCTCGGCCCGGTCGTCGAGCTCGCGCAGGCGCCGGATGGCGCTCAGGCCGGCGAAGCCGGCGCCGACGATGGTGATGCGTGGGGTGGCCATGGAGTCGGATCCTCGAGGGTGCGGCCGCGACGGCCAGTGCGACGCCGCCTGGTGCCCGAGAAGGCTTGGCGGAGCAGCTCAGCCACGGAACGCAAGGCGCGTTACCGGCCCAGCGTGCCACGCAAGCGCTTCGAGCCCTTGATCTGCCGCACGCCGGCGGGCCTTGTGCAGTCGTTTGCCCTGGCGCAAGGCCCTGCCACGGCTGCCGTGGCAGCCTGCCTGGCAGTGCCATCTCGGACGACGCTGCCGCCGACGCCGCCATGCCTGGCTCCGAAGCTCCGCTGACTGCATCGCTGCAGCCGCTGGTCTCCTTCCTCGCCCAGGAGGCCGGGCCGGCGATCGTGCTCGACCGCCACTACCGCGTGCTCGCCGCCAACCCGGCCTACCGGCGGCAGTTCGGCTCCCCGCACCACGAGCCGCTGGGTCGCACCTGCTACAGCCTCTCGCACCACTACGACGTGCCCTGCGAGCAGGCCGGCGAGCGCTGCCCCATGCAGAAGGCGCTCGAGACCCGTGGCACCGAGCGCGTGCTGCACGTGCACCACACGCCGCGCGGGCCCGAGCACGTGAACGTCGAGCTGAGGCCGCTGCTGGACGAGGCACAGCGGGTGGTGGGTTTCGTGGAGCGGATGAGCACGGTGCGCCAGGCGTCGGCGCTGGGCAGTGCGGAGGGCCTGGTCGGCCGCTCGCCGGCCTTCGACACCGCGCTGGCCGCGGTGCAGCGCGTGGCCCCGTCGGCCCTGCCGGTGCTGCTGCTCGGCGAGACGGGCACCGGCAAGGAACTGTTCGCCCGTGCGGTGCACGAGGCCAGCGAGCGCGCTGCCGGCCCCTTCGTGGTGGTGGACTGCTCGGGCCTGACCGAGACGCTGTTCGAGAGCGAGCTCTTCGGCCACGAGCGCGGGGCCTTCACCGGCGCGGCCACGCGCAAGAAGGGCCTGGTGGAGACGGCGCAGGGCGGCACCCTCTTCCTCGACGAGATCGGCGACGTGCCGATGGCGATGCAGGTCAAGCTGCTGCGGCTGATCGAATCGGGCACCTTCCGGCGCGTCGGTGGAGTGGATGTTCTGAGGGCCGACTTTCGCCTGGTGGCCGCCACGCACAAGCCGCTGGCCCGCATGGTCGAGGAAGGCCGCTTCCGCGTCGACCTGTACTACCGCATCAACGCCTTCCCGGTGCACCTGCCGGCGTTGCGCGAGCGGCCGTCGGACATCCCGCTGCTGGTAGATGCCATCCTGCGCCGCAGCGGCAGCGCCCGGCGCTACTCGGTGCTGCCCGAGGCGATGGCGCTCCTGCAGGCGCGCGACTGGCCCGGCAACATCCGCGAGCTGCGCAACGTGCTGGAGCGGGCCCGGCTGTTCGCCGACGACGGCGTGATCCGGCCCGAGCACCTGCCCGAGGCCGCGCCGCCGCACGCCGCCCCGGCTGCCGCCTCGTCGACCGTCAGCGACGAGCAGTTGCTGCGCGAGGCACGCGCCGCGCCAGGCACCCGCCGTGAGCTCGCGCGGCGCCTCGGCCTGAGCGAACGCACGCTGTATCGCAGGCTCAGGGCGCTCGGCCTGGATCGCTGAAGGTCCTGGCGCGTCAATGCGCCCGCTCAGCCCCCGTGCCGCACGGGCAGCCCGTGCGCCGCCCACACGCCTATGCCGCCGCGCAGGTTCGACACGTGGGTGTAGCCGTGGTGCACCAGGAACTGCATGGCCTGGAAGCTGCGCCCGCCGCTGGCGCAGGCGAGCACCAGCGGGCGGTCTCGCGGCAGCTCGTGGAAGCGGCCCTGGAACTGGCTCAGCGGCATCCGAACGCAGTGGGGATGGTCGAAGGCCAGGCGGGCGGTCTCATGCGGCTCGCGCACGTCCACCAGCCAGGCGCCTTCCTCCAGCGCCTTGGCGCATTGCTCCGCTTCCAGCTGCATCGTCGTTCCCCTTCACTTGGGGTTGATGAGACGGGTGATGCCGATGGCCTTGAGCACGTACTTCTCGTACACCGGCTCGGAGCTGCCGGTCTTCATCTTGTAGAGGAAGTACTTCTCGAACGCGATCTTGGCCAGGTGCACCCACTTGCCCTTCTTGAACCAGTTCACGTTGCGCGGCGGGATCTGCGGCAGCGCCACGAAGGCCGCGCCGGTGTCGCCCATGTCCGCGAGGCATATCGCGTTCCAGGTGCCCTTGGCCGAAGCCGGCTCGCCCTTGATCTCGGCCACGATGTTGTGGACGATGGCCGTGACCATGGACTCGATCATGTAGCCCGTCTTGGGCGCGCCGGTGGGCACCGGCGTGGCCTCGACCGGCGGGATCGCCACGCACACCCCGGCGGAGAAGATGTTCTTGTACTTCTTGCTGCGCTGGTGCTCGTCGATCATCACGAAGCCGCGCGGGTTGCACAGGCCCTCCACCGCGGCCACCGGGTCCACGCCCTTGAAGGCCGGCAGCATCATGCTGTACTTGAACGGCAGCTCGTGCTCCTTCTTCACCTGGCCCATGTCGTCGAGCTCGGTCACGTACATCTTGCCGGCCTCGACCTTGGTGACCTTGGCGTTGCAGATCCACTTGACGTCGTGGTTGCGCAGCTCGCTTTCCAGCATCGACTTGGAGTCGCCCACGCCGCCCAGGCCCAGGTGGCCGATGTAGGGCTCGGCGGTGACGAAGGTGATGGGCACCTTGTGGCGCAGCTTGCGCTTCTGCAGGTCGCGGCTGAAGATGAAGGCGAACTCGTAGGCCGGTCCGAAGCAGCTCGCGCCGGGCATGGCGCCGATGATCGCGGGGCCCGGGTCGTCCAGGAACTGCCGGTACTGCGCATAGGCGTTCTCCGCGTGGTCGACCGTGCAGATCGAGTGGGTGTGGCCGCCGTTCGGGCCCGAGCCGGGCACCTCCTCGAAGGCCAGGCGAGGGCCGGTGGTGATCACGAGGTAGTCGTAGGCGACGCGCTGCCCGTCCTTCAGCTCCACCGCGTTGCCCTCGGCGTCGATGCGAACCACCGGCTGGCCGATGAAGGCGATGCCCTTCTTTTCCAGCGCCGGGCCGATGGGCATGGTGATCGCCTCGCGGTCGCGCCAGCCCACGGCGAGCCAGGGGTTGGAGGGCACGAACTGGAAGTAGTCCACCGCGTTGATCACGGTGAGCCGGTGCTCGCGGCCGAGGGCGGCCCTGAGTTCGTACGCGGCGGGCATCCCTCCGATGCCCGCGCCGAGGACGACGATGTGCGCCATGGTGTGTCTCCTGTCTCCTGTCACTGCCGGGGTGGAAGCAGCTGGGCGTTGGCCTGCTGCAGGGTGGGTTCATCGAGTTCGCCGGCCAGCGCGGCCAGGCCGAGCCGGCGCGTGAGCAGGCGCATGCGCGCCTCCAGCAGCGCCAGCTCCGCGGCGGCGGCGTCGTTCTCGGCGTTGAGCAGGTCCAGCGTGGTGCGGTCTCCCGCCTCCAGGCCCACGCGCGTGGCACCGAGCCGCGCGCGGCTGGCCTCCAGGGCGCTGGCCAGGGCGGCGATGCGGCTGCGGCCGACGGAGACGTCCAGCCAGGCGGCGCGCGTCTGTTGCGCCACCTGCTGGCGCGCACGATCGCGTTCGGCCGCGGCCTTGTCGACCAGGGCGCGGCCCTCCGCATGGCGCGCGCTGCGCAGCCCGCCGGTGTAGAGCGGCACGGTCAGCTGCAGGCCGATGGCGCGGTTGGCGGCGGTGTTGCTCGCATGGCCGAAGTCGCCGTCGCCGGAAAGACGTTCCCGCGCCAGCTGCGCGAACACGTCCACCGTCGGCGAGAAGGCGGCGCTCGTCGCGCGCGCCTCGGCCTCGGCGGAACGAACCTGCGCCTGGACGAGCTGCAGGCCCGGGTTCTGTCGCTCGGCACGCGCCAGCCATTGCGCCAGCGGCGCGAGCTCGTCGATGCGTCCGTCGCCCGGCAGCGCGAGCGGCGAGTCATCCGCCTGCAGTCCCGTCAGGTCGTTCAACGCCTGCCGGGCCAGCTGAAGCTGCGTGTCGGCAGCGAGACGCTCGGCCTGCAGTGCCGCTGCGCGAGCGGTGGCCTCGTGCACGTCGGTCACCGGCCGGTCGCCGATGCGGAAGCGGTCGCGCGCCTCGGTGGCCGCCCGGTCGACCGCCTCCTGCTGGCTCTGCAGCAGGCGCAGCCGCTCGGCCGCGAGCGCCGCGTCGAAGTAGGCCTCGGCCGTCGCCAGCATCAGGGCCTGACGCGACTGCATCCATTCCTGCCCGGCCGCCTGCGCGGCGATCTCCAGGGCCTCGCTGCGGGCGCTGCGCTCGCGGCTGTACACGGGCTGGCGCAGGGCGAGCGCGTAGCGCGTGCCGGCGCCGCCGTTGACAGAGGTGTCGAAGGCCACCCCGCTCGACGTACCGAAGCCGGGCGCCGAGAACTGCGCGCCGCGCGTGCTCGTCTCGTTGCCGGCGTAGGAAGCGCCGGCCTCGAGCATGACGGTGGGCCGCCACATCGCCTTGGCCTGTTCGCCGCGGGCCTCGCCGGCCTCGCGCGCCGCGCGGGCCGCGGCGGCGGCCGGAGCGTGTTGCTGCGCGCCCTGCCAGGCCTGCACCAGGTCCAGGGCCTGCGCGGCCGGCGCGAGGGCCGCGGCCGCCGCCAGGGCGAGAAGGGAGCGAAGGCGCTTCATGAGGCAGGAGGGCTCAGCAGCCTGGCTTCACGCCCAGCTTGCGCAGGATGATCTCCAGCGGGCACCAGCGGGTGAGCGAGCTCTGCAGCAGGTTCGCGCCCACGAAGGCGGTGAAGGCCAGCCACCAGCTGCTCACGAACAGCGGGCTGCCCGGGATGCCGAGCGCCAGCGACAGCAGGATGAAGATGCCCGCGAAGAAGCGGACGAGTTGCCACGAGGTCATGCAGGGGCTCCTTGGGAAGTGGATTGGGAAGTCGCGGCCAGCGGGCTGCGGCGGTACGCGACGAAGTACAGCAAGGGGATCACCACCAGCGTCAGCAGCGTGCTGACGAAGATGCCGAAGATCAGCGAGATCGCCAGGCCGTTGAAGATCGGGTCGTCGAGGATGAAGAAGGCGCCCAGCATCGCGGCCAGGC
>CAMLGG010000154.1 GCA_946479475.1 uncultured Ideonella sp.
GCCGCGGGTCTCGAAGATCGCGGCCTGGCCCATCTTGGTCATGCCCATGAAGGCATGCGAGGCGCTGGCCGCGACCACCGCGTCCGCCGCGACCTTCACGCCGCCGTCGGTGCCGTTCTTGAAGCCCACCGGGCAGCTCAGGCCCGAAGCCAGCTGGCGATGGCTCTGGCTTTCGGTGGTGCGGGCGCCGATGGCCCCCCAGGAGACCAGGTCGGCGATGTACTGCGGGCTCAGCAGGTCGAGGAACTCGGTGCCGGCAGGCAGGCCAAGGGCGGCCACGTCCAGCAGCAGCGCACGGGCGCGGCGCAGGCCCTCGTTGATGCGGAAGCTGCCGTCCAGCCGCGGGTCGTTGATGTAGCCCTTCCAGCCGACGGTGGTGCGCGGCTTCTCGAAATAGACGCGCATCACGACGAGCAGCTCGCCCCCGAGCTCGTCGGCCAGCGCCTTCAGGCGCCGGGCGTAGTCGATCGCCTGGTCGTGGTCGTGGATCGAGCAGGGGCCGACGATGGCGATGAGGCGGTCGTCACGCCCGGCCAGCACCTCGGCCAGCGCCCGGCGGGATTGCTCCACCAGGTTCTGCGCCGCCTCCGGCATCGGCATCTCGTCCTGCAGCAGCGCGGGCGAGATCAGCGGGCGCACCGCCCCGATGCGCACGTCGTCGACGCGGGTGGAATCATGCGTGGCCAGGTCGGCCGCGGCAGTACCGACCTCGTGGTCGTGCTGCCAGTCGTCGGGGCGGGTCATGGTCGGGCTCGGCAGGTCAACAGAACCGCCGATTATCTTCCCGAGACCCTCCGCCGGCGCGCTATTCAAGTGGGCTTACTGCCTCACGGCTTCCACTTGGATCACCAGGCGCGTGGCGTCGGGGAAGCCGTAGTTCAGGCCGTAGTTGACGCCGTACTGGCTGCGCACGATCGTGCCTTCGAAATCGCCGCCGCAGACCTCGCGCTTGAGCATAGGGTTCTGGTAGCAGTTGAAGTTGGTCGCCTTCAGGGTGATGGGGTTGGTCTTGCCGGCCAGAGTCAGCGAGCCGGTGACTTCGCTGACCTTGTCGCCGTTGAAGGCGAACTTGTCGGCGACGAAACGGGCGGTCGGGTACTGGTCGGCGTTGATGATCTCCGCACTGCGGATGTGCTTGTCGAGCGCGCCCACCCCGGTGTTGATCGAGGCGGCGTCGATGGTGATGTCGGCCTTGCCGGTCTTGCCGGCGCGGTCGAACTGCACCGTGCCTTCCTTGACGGCCCAGCGGCCACGGTTGGTGGAAGTGCCGAAGTGCTGCATCTCGAAGATGACCGCGGTGTGGCTCGGATCGACGCTGTAGGTCGCGGCTTCAGCCTGGGCGCCGGTGGCGGCGATGGTCAGCAGGGCACCGGCGATGGCGGTAATCAGGGGGGTCTTCATGCAGTAGCGCTCCTGGAGCAGAGGGGAAAGAAGTGCGGCGCGTCAGAGCGGCCCGATGCCGGTGACCGCGAGCTTGAACTTGACCTGGACGTCGTTGGCGACCATGGAGGTGTCGGCCCATTCGCCTTCACCGATCTTGAAATCGAGCCGCTTGATGGTGAACGCGCCGGTGGCGGTGGTGACGTTGCCGGCCTGGGCAAGCGCGACCGGGACGACGACATCGCGCACCGAGCCCTTGATGGTCAGCTTGCCGGCGACCTCGTAGCGGTTGGGGCCCGCGGCCTTGATGGCGCTGGACTGGAAGGTCGCCTGCGGGAACTTGGCGACGTTGAACCACGCCGCCTTGGGCACCTCGGCATCCGTCTCCGGCGAGCCGAAGCTCGCGCTGCCGGTGTCGATGGTGAAGGCCACCTTGCTGGCCTCGGGCTTCTTCGGGTCGAAGTTCATCTGGGCGTCCCACTTGCGGAACTTGCCGTCCACCGGCACGCCCATCTGCCTGGAGGTGAAGCCGATCTCGCTCTGGGCAGCGACGACCTGCTGCGGGCCTTGGGCGGACGCCAGCGTGGCCGCCAGCAGCAATGCCGCGCAAGGGGCCCATCGGCGGATGAAGAAGGAGCTTGAGGTCATGGGGCGGATCCGGTCAGTGCGTTTGAGGGGTCAGCGGCCGCCGAGGCGCATGCGGTTCAGCAGGCCGTCGCGGTCTACGAAGTGGTGCTTCAGCGCCGCGCCGATGTGCATCGCCACGAGCGCGCCCAGGGTCCAGGCGAGCACCTCGTGGGCCTCCTTCAGCACCTCGGCCAGCGCCTTGTCGGGCGAGACGAAGTCGGGCAGCGGCAGCACGCCGAACCACACCACCGGGAAGCCGGCCGCCGAGCTGTAGGCCCAGCCGGCCAGCGGCACCAGGAAGAACAGCGCGTACAGCGCCCAGTGGGTCAGGTGCGCAGCACGCAGCTGCCAGCGCGGCCCCGGCAGGTCTGCCGGGGGGCGATGCGTCAGGCGCCACAGCAGGCGCAGCATGGACAACGTGAGGATCGTCACGCCGGCCCACTTGTGCCAGTTGAACAGCTTCAGCCGGGTCGGCGACATCGGCAGGTCGCTCATGTACAGGCCCATGCCGAAGCTCACGATGATCATCAGCGCCAGCAGCCAGTGAAGGCCGATGGCCACGCCGCTGTAACGTTTGGCGACAGAAGAGGGGCGCAGGGTGTCGTTCATCCTGGACGGCAGTGTGTGCAGCCGGACCGGCCCAGCGGTTCAGGCCGATTGAGGCGGCGCTTCAGAATTGCTGAATGTCAAATCGGGGCCGGACGGATCAGGGCAGGCTCGAAGCGGGCGGCACGCTCGGTTTCGACACACAGGGCGGCGAGCCGCGCTGAGAGGCCCGCGGCCTCTTCGGCGGGCAGCATCGCGTGGCGCAAGGCGAAGTCCAGCGTGGCCAGCGCAGCATCGGTCGTCATCTCGCCCCCGGCCGCCCGGCGCAGAGCCTCGTCGACCGGCATCAGGCGATGCTCGTGCACCTCGCCGTCCTGGTTGTGCGGCACGCGGCCCGGGGGCAGCGCGAGATCGAAAACATAAAGCCATTCGTGCTGCCAGCCCTCGGGGATGTCGCAGGCCAGCTCGATCACCCGCCCGGGCCGAAGTTCCTTCACCTCGTCGGGCAGGAGGCCGGCCTCCTCCCAGGCCTCGCGCCGCAAGGCCTCGAGCGGCGTCTGGCCATGCGGGACCCCTGCGCCGATGAGGTTGTCGAGCCGGCCCGGGTCGGTCGGCTTGTCGAAGGCGCGGCGGGCGATCCACAGGTGGGTCGGACGGCCGTTCAGCGGGTCGGCCACGTAGCCGTTGGCATGCGCGCCCAGCGTCAGTGCGCCCCACAAGCGCGACGAGGCCCGCTCGATGACGGCGGCGAGCCGGCCCCGGTCGTCCCACCAGGCGAAGGGCTCGTCGCGCCAGGCGCGGATCAGGCCCTGGGCCCGAAGGGCCGCGTTGATCTGCGCCAGCGCGGCGTCGCGTTCGGCACGGGCCAGGCCGATGGACAGCCCTCCGCCGTCATCGACCTGCAGCCATTGCGGCCAGGCCTGGAGCGCCGCGCGGGCCGCGGCATTCACCGAGCCCGCGCGCCGCCCCTCGATCCTCACGGGCCAGCGCGGCCCGCATTCGTCCCGTCGGGCGTCGGCCAGGCATCTCCAGTCGCCGCTCATCGGGTGGCCGCCCACAGGTTCAGGGCCAGGCCGGCCATCACGAGCCCGGCCGCGCCCAGCTTCCACGCCGGCAGCGACTCCCCAAAGGCGAGCGCCGACGCGCCCATCCCGAAGACCGGCACGAGCAGCGCCGCCGGCGTCACGGTGGCAGGCGGGTGGCGGGCCAGCAGCCAGTTCCACGCCCCGTAGCCGAACAGGGTGTTGCCCGCCGCCTGCCAGAACACCACCGCCCAGGCCATGGGGCCGGCCGCGGCCAGCGTCTGGCCGAGCACTTGCGCACCTCCCTCGAAGGCGAGCGAGAGGATCACCAGCGGCGGGACGGCGAACAGGCTCGACCAGACCATGAAGCCGAGCGCATCGACCTTGCCCGCGCCGCGCGCGACGGCGTTGGCCCAGGCCCAGCAGAAGGCGGCGCAAAGGACGAGCACCAGTCCCTTCGGGCTGATGCCGGCGCCGCCTCGCCAGGCCATCCACCCGATCCACGCCATGCCGCCCACCGCCAGGGCCAGGGCGCCGAACTGCGCCGGCTTCATGCGCTGGCCGACGATCGCGATGGTGAAGAAGACCTGGGCCTGGACGACCAGCGAGGCGAGGCCCGGCGAGATGTCGGACTTCATCGCGAGGAACAGCAGGCCGAACTGGCCGGCGCCCAGCAGCACGCCGAAGGCAGCGAGCCGCCACCAGGCTGTTGCCGGCCGGCGCACGAACAGCAGCAACGGCAGCGAAGACATGGCAAACCGCAGGGTGGCCAGCAGAAAGGGCGGCAGCTCGGCCAGCCCCCACTTGATCACGACGAAGTTGGTGCCCCAGACGGCGACGACGGCCAGGGCGAGGGCAAGATGGGAGACCGGCATCCAGGCAGTGTAGGCAACGGGTTGTCGCTGCGCCTGCGGCGGGCCAAAGGGAGAATGGGGTGATGAGCACCGTTCTGCGACCCATGGGCGAAGGCGAGTACGAGCGCTTCCGCGAGACCTCGATCCGCGAGTACGCGCGGGCCAACATCGATGCCGGGCGCTGGCCGGCCGAGGCGGCGCTCGAACGCTCGCGCGATGCCTACGACCAGCTGTTGCCCAAGGGCCTGAAGACGCCGGGCCAGCACCTGTTCACCATCCGTGACGACACGCGAGGCACCGACGTCGGCGTGATGTGGCTGGCGGTGACGGAGCACCCCGGCGGCCAGCGCAGCGGCTATGTGTACGACATCGCGATAGCAGCCGAGCACCGCCGCCAGGGGCATGCGCGCGCGGCCTTCGTCGCGCTCGAATCCCTGGCCCGCGGGATGGGCCTGGACGAGCTCGGCCTGCACGTCTTCTGGAACAACCAGGCCGCACAGGCCTTGTACCGCTCGCTGGGCTACGAGCCGACCGGCATCAACATGCACAAGAAGCTGGGCTGAGACGAACCGGGCGCCGCCTCGGAAGCGCTCGGCGCTCAGATCGTCAGCGGGTCGACGTCGATGGCCCAGCGCACGATGCCCTTGTGCTCTGCGCGCAGGGCGGGCAGGCCGGCCGACCACTCGGCCAGCAGGCGCTGCAAGGCGCCGCGCGACGCCGATTCGACCAGCATCTGCCGCCTCTCGTGGCCGGCCACCCGGGCGATGTAGGGCGGCACCGGGGCGTAGAGCGTCACCGCGTCGGCCACGCCCTGCTCTGCCGCCAGCGCCAGCGCCTGCTCCCGCGCGGCGCGCAGGAAGCCTTCGGCGACCGCCGCCTCGCGGGCCTCTGCGCGCAGCAGCGCGAGGTGCGCGAACGGCGGCAGGCCGGCCATCTCGCGTTCCCGCAACTGGCTGTTGGCGAAGCGCACGTAGTCGTGGGCCTTCAACGCGGCGAACAGCGGGTGGGCGGGGTTCGCCGTCTGCACCCACATCTCGCTCTGGCGCGCGACCTCCGCGGCGCGGCCCGCGCGTCCCGCCGCCTGCAGCAGCGTGGCGAACAAGCGCTCCGGCGCGCGGAAGTCTGCGGTGAACAGGGCACCGTCCGGGTCCACGGCCGCCACCAGCGTCACGCGCCGGAAGTCGTGGCCCTTGGTCACCATCTGCGTGCCGACGAGCACGTCGACCTCGCCCGCGTGCACGGCGGCCAGCTGCTGCTCCAGCGTTCCCTTCAAGCGCGTGGTGTCGGCATCGATCCGGGCCACTCGCGCGCCGGGCAGCAGCTCCGCCACCTGCTCCTCGAGCTTCTCGGTGCCGCGGCCTATGGGCTGGATGTCCAGGTTGCCGCACTCCGGGCAGGCGCGCGGCACGCGCTCGGTGAAGGCGCAGTGGTGGCAGCGCAGCGTACGGTCGTGCTTGTGGAAGACCCGCCAGGCGCTGCAGTGCGGGCACGCGCTCTTCCAGCCGCAGGCGGTGCAATGCAGCACCGGCGCGAAGCCACGGCGGTTGAGGAACAACAGGCTCTGCTCGCCCCGCGCCATGCGCTCTTCCACGGCTTGCCGAAGGGGGGCGGACAGGGCCGGCGGCGGCTCGCCCGGCGCGGGCCGCGGCTGCTGCGTCATGTCGACCACCCGCACCGCGGGCAGCGGCCCGGCCCCGACGCGCTCGGCCATCGTGTGCAGGCGGTAGCGGCCGGTGCTCGCGTGCTGCCAGGTCTCGAGCGACGGCGTGGCGGACCCGAGCACCACCGGCGCGTTCTCCAGCCGCCCCCGGTAGACCGCCAGGTCCCGCGCCGAATAACGCGCGCCGTCCTGCTGCTTGTAGCTGGGGTCGTGCTCCTCGTCGACCACGATCAGGCCAAGCCGCGGAAGCGGGCAGAAGATGGCCAGGCGGGTCCCGAGCACCAGCTCGGCCTGGCCGCGGTGCGCCGCCAGCCAGTTCGCCAGCCGCTGCGCCGGCGTGAGGCCACTGTGCAACGAGACCAGGCGGCGGCCGGGAAAGCGCGCGGCGAAACGCGCCTCCAGCTGAGGCGTCAGGTTGATCTCGGGCACCAGCACCAGGGCCTGCCGGCCGCTGGCCAGCGCGTGCCCGGCCAGGCGCAGGTACACCTCCGTCTTGCCGCTGCCGGTGACGCCATGGAGGAGGTGGCATGCCGGTTCGGCGGCCCCGATCGCGGCCAGCACGGCCGCCTGCTCGGCGGTCAGCGCCGGCAGCTGGGGTGCCGGTCCGGCCTCAGCCGCCGCGGCGGCCGCGCGCTTGTCCTGCAGGCGCATCCGCTTGGCCAGGCCCGCGTCGTCCAGCTTGCGCAACTCCGGCGGCAGGACGGCCAACGCCACCTCGCCCAGCGACCGCTGGTAGTAGCGCGCGCTGAACTCCACGAGCCGGCACCACACCGGCGGCAGGGGCGGCAGGCTGAGCAGCGCCTCGTCGATCGCGCGCAAGGCGAAGCCGTCATTCCCGGACGGATCGGCGACCTCGCCTCCGGCCGGTTCGGCCGGCCAGACGATGCCAGGGACCTGCCGCCGGCCCAGGGGCACACGCACCAAGGTGCCGGCAGCGAGCGGCTGCTCACTCTCGTAGTCAAGCGTGGCCCCCAGGCCGGCATGGGCCGGTGTCTCCACGGCCACTCGCGCGCGGTTCATCGGCCCGCAGGTCCCTCAGGGGTGCCGGGCCGGACTTGTACGAGCAACTGTTGAGAAGTGAGCCTTAAGTCCATGATTCGAAACAGCTTTCGGACTTGCCCACCGTTCCTGTGGATAACATTGTGGGAAAGCTGCTGCCGAGCGCGCTAAATGCTTGATGCGCCGTGTCCCGCGCTGACTTGCCCGTTTCTTGGGCAGAAGCGAAAAAGTCTTTCCAATCAACCACTTGCCACGAAACGCCGCGATTTTTGATGGTTTCGTGACAGGCGTCCGTCCGGTGATTCTTCGCACCCCGGGTTTTGGGGATAAGTCAAGCCCTGAGCGCGCACTCACCCGGTGAAATCCCCATACCACCTCAAAAAGCCTTGGGCGTATGGGAGCGTTTACGCAACGCACGCGAGTGGCTGTGCACGGCCTCCACCAGGGCGGAGACGCTCTCAGGCGGCGTGTGCTGGCTGATGCCGTGGCCGAGGTTGAACACGTGCCCGTCCCAGGTCCCGCCGGCGCTCTCGTCGCGCTGTGGCGGGCCGAAGCTGTCCAGCACGCGGCGCGCCTCGGCGGCCACCACCTCCGGTGGCGCGAAGAGCACCATGGGATCGAGGTTGCCCTGCAGGGCCACGCGGTCGCCGACGAGCCGGCGCGCACGGCCGAGATCCACCGTCCAGTCCAGGCCCACGACTTCGGCGCCGATGCCGGCGATCTGCTCCAGCCACAGCCCGCCGCCCTTGGTGAAGACGATGGCCGGGATGCGCCGGCCATCGTGCTCGCGCTTCAGTTGGCCGAGCACGCGTGCCGTGTAGGCCAGCGAGAAGGCCTGGAAGGCGCCGTCGGCGAGCACCCCGCCCCAGCTGTCGAAGATCATCACCGCCTGCGCGCCGGCCTCGATCTGCGCGTTGAGGTAGGCCGCCACGGCGTCGGCGTTGACGGCCAGCAGGTGGTGCATCAGGTCCGGCCGGCTGTACATCAGCGTCTTGACCTGGCGGTAGTCGTCCGAGCCGCTGCCCTCGACCATGTAGCAGGCCAATGTCCACGGGCTGCCGGAAAAGCCGATGAGCGGCACCCGCCCGGCGAGCGCCCGGCGGATGGAGGTGACCGCATCGAACACGTAGCGCAGCCGCTCGAGATCGGGCACCTGAAGCGCGCGGATGGCGGCTTCATCCCGCAGCGGATGCGCGAAACGCGGCCCCTCGCCCTGCGCGAAGCTCAGGCCCAGGCCCATCGCGTCGGGCACCGTGAGGATGTCGGAGAAGAGGATCGCTGCGTCGAGCGGGTAGCGCTCCAGCGGCTGCAGCGTCACCTCGGTCGCGAAATCGACGTTGGTGGCCAGGCCCATGAAGCTGCCGGCCCGCGCCCGCGTGGCGTTGTACTCGGGCAGGTAGCGGCCGGCCTGGCGCATCAGCCACACGGGCGTGTGCTGGGTGGGCTGGCGCAGGCAGGCGCGCAGGAAGCAGTCGTTCTGGAGCGGGGCAAACATCGGGGGATTATCGGCGGCGAGCCGGCGCGCCGCCCCTTGACCTCCCGCAAGCCCGCCCCATCTGCGGTGGCGCACCGTCAACCCCCGGGTAACATGCCCGCGGCCCGGTGGCCGCCCCTCAACGAACGGAGTCTTGTCGGATGAAGCTGCTCCTTGCCTGGTTCACGCGGCCGCTGTGGGCGGCCACGATGCTCGTCGCCGTGCTGGCGCTGTCCGGCTGCGGCTACAACGACTTCCAGCGGCTCGATGAGCAGGTCAAGGCCGCCTGGTCCGAGGTGATCAACCAGTACCAGCGCCGGGCCGACCTGGTGCCCAACCTCGTGGCCACCGTCAAGGGCGAGGCCAACTTCGAGCAGGAGACGCTGACCAAGGTGATCGAGGCGCGCGCCAAGGCCACCTCCATCCAGGCCACGCCGGAGCTGATCAACAACCCCGAGGCCTTCCAGAAGTTCCAGGCCGCGCAGGGCGAGCTGACGAGCGCCCTGAGCCGGCTGCTGGTGGTGAGCGAGAACTACCCCAACCTGAAGGCCAACCAGGGCTTCCAGGACCTGCGGGTGCAGCTCGAAGGCACCGAGAACCGCATCACCGTGGCCCGCAACAGGTACATCAAGGCCGTGCAGGACTACAACGTGCTCGCGCGCAGCTTCCCGACCAACCTGACGGCGATGATGTTCAGCTACTCGGTCAAGCCGAACTTCACGGTCGAGAACGAGAAGGCCATCTCGGCACCCCCGACGGTGAACTTCGACAAGGCGCCGGCCACGCCTGCCGCTCCTGCGGCGTCCCGCTAGGGCCAGGCCGGCGGCGGCTGCCATGCGCTGCCTGGGCATGCTGCGAAGTCTTTTCGCGCTCGTCGTCGGGCTCGTGGCGCTCGGCCTCGGGCCGATGGCCGGGGCGTCGGCCCAGGACCTGCAGCCTGTCCCCAAGCTCGCGGCCCGCGTGACCGACGAGACGGGGACGCTGACTGCGCAGCAGCGCGAGGCCCTCGAAGCCAAGCTGGCGGCCTTCGAAAAGGAGGCAGGCACGCAGATGGTGGTGCTCATCGTGGCCACCACGAGGCCGGAGGACATTGCCGCCTACGCCTTTCGCGTCGCCGACGAATGGAAGGTCGGCCGGCGTGATGTCGGTGACGGGTTGCTGGTGCTGGTCGCCAAGGACGACCGGCGCGTCCGCATCGAGGTGGCCAAGGCGCTGGAAGGCGCCATTCCCGATCTCGCTGCGCGGCAGGTCATCGACAACGCGATCAAGCCGGCCTTCAAGGCGGGTGACTACGCGGGCGGGCTGAATGCAGCCGTCGACCAGCTCGCGGCCCGCGTGCGGGGCGAGGCGTTGCCCGCGCCCAAGCAGCAGAAGTCGCGCGAAGGCGAAGGCGGCTTCGGCTGGGACCAGCTGGCGATGTTCTTCTTCATCGGCGTGCCCGTGATCGGCGCGGTGCTCACCGGCCTGCTCGGCCGCAAGCTCGGCGGACTGGCCACCGGGGGCGCCGCCGGCGCGGTCGCCTGGTTCTTCGGCGCTCCGGTGCTGATCGCAGGCGCTGCGGCGGTGGTTGCCCTGGTCCTCGTCGGTGTGCTCGGCATCGGGTCGGCGGGGCGCCGGACCCTTTCCAGGGGACGCCACAGCGCCGTCCCGCCCATCATCTGGGGCGGGGGCGGGGGCGGGGGCGATGGTGGTGGCAGCTGGGGCGGCGGCGGGGGAGGCGGTGGCTTCTCCTCCGGTGGCGGCGGCGACTTCGGCGGCGGCGGCGCCTCGGGAGACTGGTGATGACTGCGCAAGGCCCCTCCGGGAAGCGCGCGTGGCCGCAGCGCCTGTGGCGGCTGCTGAAGCACCGCCTGTGGGACGAGACGGACGCGCGGCGAATGCTGCCTGCGGCCGCGCTGGACAGGCTGCAAGCGCAAGTCGCAGACAGCGAAAGGCACCACTCCGGCGAGATCCGGCTCTGCATAGAGGCAGGTCTGCCCTTGTCGTACCTGTGGCGCGACGCCACGGCGCGGGAGCGGGCGCTGGCCCTGTTCGGCAAGCTGCGCGTCTGGGACACCGAGGCCAACAACGGCGTGCTGATCTACCTGCTGCTGGCCGAGCATGCGATCGAGCTGGTGGCCGACCGCGGCGTGACGCACGCCGTGCCGCCGGCGCAGTGGCAGGGCATCGTCGAGAGCCTTCGCCAGTCGCTGCGGGCGGGTCGGTTCGAGCAGGGCCTGGCCGGCGCGGTGGGCGAGGTCGACCGCCTGCTGAGGACCCACTTCCCGCTTGCCGAGGGCCAATCCAACCCTAACGAGCTGCCGGACCGGGCGCATCTCCAGTAGGCCGCCGTCGGACGCACGGTCGCGGCGAGCCAAGCCTCCCCCTAGTTGCCTCGCGTTCCCTAGTTCGGGGGGCTGTGATCCACGGGGCCTCGGCCTACAAAGCCTCCCATGCGCCGCGCCCCTTCGACGTGTCCGCCGAACCCCGCTGCCGCAGGTGCGCGATGAGCCTGCAATCACGCACGCATCGTCGCATCCAGCGGCATCGGCCGACGCCCTCGCCGGCGCTGCCAACGTCCTCCGGCGAAGCGCTGCTGGACTACCTGGGTGCCCCGGCGCCCGCGACCCCACCCCCGCCGCGATGGCAAGGGCAGCTGCGCAGTGCCGCTCACGAGTTGATGGCGCGTGGCGAGCCCTTGCGCCTGGGCCTGCGCGTCGGCGAGCTTCCGCAACGCCTCAGCTGGTTCCTTCGCCTGCTGGAGCTGTGGCCGGCCGAAGAGCGCGACGACTGGCTTCGAACGCAGATGCAGGCGGCGCAGTGGCATGCGATGGCCGGTTCGCCCTTGCACGACGCGCTGGATCGCCGCCTTTTCGATGGCGGGCTGGCCACCGATCAGCGGCTGCGCCTGCAGGCCCTCTGGCTGGCCGTCGTGGCCCCGGGAGCGGTCAGCCTGGACGAGGTGCGGCGCGAACGCGAACTGGCCGAGGCCATGGAGCTGCTGCGTCGCTGGCTGGCTTGAAGGTCACCCGCCTGGCTCAATCGCGCGGCCAGGGCGGCAAGGGCGCCACAGGCGAACGGCCGAATCGCTCCTTCTGCGGCCGGTGGCCCAGCGGGGGGAACTCCAGAGGCGCCGGCGGCACGTCGGTGTCAGGCAGGTGGTCCAGCAGGTGGCGGATCAGCGTCAGGCGGCCGCGCCGCTGGTCGTTGAAGTCCACCAGGGTCCAGGGCGCATGCCTGGTGTGCGTGGCCGCCAGCATCTCGTCGCGTGCGCGCCCGTAGTCGGCATAGTGCTGGCGGGCCTGCAGGTCGATGGGCGAGAGCTTCCAGCGCTTCAAGGGATCGGCCAGGCGCTCGGCCAGGCGCTCCTCCTGCCGGGCCTGGTCGACGGTGAGCCAGTACTTGAAGAGCAGGATGCCGTCGTCGACCAGCAGCTTCTCGAACACCGGCGCCTGGCGCAGGAAGGCCTTGGCTTCGGCCTCGGTGCAGAAGCCCATCACCCGCTCGACGCCGGCGCGGTTGTACCAGCTGCGATCGAACAGCACCATCTCGCCGCCGGCCGGCAGGTGCGGCACGTAACGCTGGAAATACCACTGCGTCCGCTCGCGTTCGGCAGGCTTGCTGAGCGCCACCGATCGCACCTGGCGGGGGTTCAGCGTGCCGGTGATCGCCGAGATCACGCCGCCCTTGCCGGCGGTGTCACGCCCCTCGACCAGGACCACGATGCGCCGGCCGGTGGCCTGCAGCCAGCGTGCCATGGCGTTGAGCTCGAGCTCCAGGCGTTCCAGATGCTCGGCGTAGCTGCCCTTGTCCATGGAGGCCGCGCCGCCGGCATTCTTGCCCTCGCCTTTGCCCTTGCCCCTGCCTGCTTTCGGCGCACCATCCGCCGCCTTCTTCTTGTCCTTGGCCATCTGACCTCCGCTGAAGAGCTCGGGCGATTGTGTCGCGCGCCGGCCGGAAAGAACAAACCCGCCGGGCGGACGAACCGCCGGCGGGTTGCAGCACCAATTCCAAGGGCGTGCGCGGATCCGGCTTTGCCGGTCCGCTGCGCGAGCCCCCTCGGGGGGCTTCGCCCGGACGTGAACAGTCCAGTGGACTGGTCACGCCTGGCGAGGGGCCGGGCCACTGGCCCGGCGCGGCCTGCAAGGCGGCCCCTGGCAGGGGGCCGT
>CAMLGG010000155.1 GCA_946479475.1 uncultured Ideonella sp.
GACGACAGTGAACGACATCCACCAACTGAGCGCACTCGAACTCGGCGCGGCCTATGCCTCGCGCCGCCTGTCCCCGACAGAGGTCACGCGCGCGCTGCTCGAGCAGGTCGCGCGATGGGAGCCGCACATCGCGGCCCTGTGGCACCACGAGCCTGGCGAAGCCCTTGCGCAGGCGGCTGCCTCCGAGCAGCGCTGGCAGCGCGGCGAGTCGCTAAGCCCGCTCGACGGCGTGCCGGTCACCTTGAAGGAGAACATCGCAACGCGCGGCCTGCCTGTGCCGCTCGGCTGTGCGGCCACCCAGCTCGTCCCCGCCCAGGACGATGCCCCGCCCGCTGCGCGCCTGCGCGAAGCGGGGGCCGTGCTGCTGGGCAAGACGACGATGCCCGACTGGGGCATGCTCTCGTCCGGCTTGTCGACCTTTCACCGCCTGTCGCGCAACCCGTGGGACCCGCGGCTCAACCCGGGCGGATCGAGCTCCGGCGCTGCGGCGGCGTGCGCGGCGCGCTATGCACCGATCCACCTCGGCACGGACATCGGCGGCTCCATCCGCCTGCCGGCCCATTGGTGCGGCATCGTCGGCTTCAAGCCCAGCCTGGGCCGCGTGCCGATAAGGCCTCCTTACGCGGGCCGCGTGGCCGGCCCGATGACACGCCACGTGGCCGACGCCGCCCTGGCGATGAGCGTGCTCAGCCGGCCCGATCGGCGCGATGCCATGAGCCTTCCTCCTCAATCGATCGACTGGATGGCGCTGGACCGCGAGCCGAGGGGCCTGCGCCTGGGCTTGTGGCTCGATGCCGGCTGGGGCGACCCCCTGCAGCAGGAAGTGCGCGCCGCAGTGCAGGCGGCCGCCGCGGCGTTCGAGTCCGCCGGCGCCACCGTCGTCCCCATCGGGGCGTTCTATCCGCGCGAGATGGTCGACGGACTGGACCGCTTCTGGCGCATGCGTTCGTGGATGGACTACCGCGCACTGCCGCCCGAGCGGCAGGAGCGGGTGCTGCCCTACATCCGGCAGTGGATCGCGAGCGGCGAGCACCTGACGGGCGAGCAGGTCTTCGAGGGCTACAGCCAGATGGCTGCCCTGCGAGATGCCACCGTGGCGGCCCTCGAAGGACTGGATGGGCTGCTCGCTCCGGTCAGCCCGGACGTCGCTTTCCCGGCGGAGCAGGCCAGCCCCCGCAACGATCCGCTGCAGCCTTTCGAGCACATCGCCTACACCGTGCCCTTCAACTTCGGCGAGCAGCCGGCGATCGCGGTGCCTTGCGGCACGAGCCCGCGCGGCCTGCCCATCGGCCTGCAGATCGTCGGACAGCGACACGACGACCTCGGCGTGCTGCAGATAGCGCACCTGTGGGAAAAGCTGAGGCCATCGCTGCCGCCGTGGCCCGAGCCGCCGGAGGCGCCCGCGGAGCATCCACTACAGTAGGCCTCATGACGCTGCCGACCGCTTCGACCCGGCTCGTGGACCCGCGCGACAACCGCCTGGGCACCGCGTCGCACGAGGCGGCCGATCGGGTCGAAACCGCCCTGTGGCGGATGATGTCCTTCTTCGACACGCCGGTCGAGGACCTGCAGGCCGCGAGCGCGGCCGACCCGGGCTGGGTGCTGCCGCCGGTCATGCACGCCGGGTTCCTGCTGAGCCTGACCGAGCCGGCCCGCGAGGCCGAGGCTTTGCACTTGCTCGAGGCAGCCGAATCCCTGCTGCCGTCGGCGACTGCGCGCGAGCGGGCCCACTTCGAAGCGCAACGCGCGGTGGCCGAAGGTCGCTGGCAGCACGCCTGCCGAATCTGGGACGAGTTGCTGCTGGAGCACCCGCGCGATGCCCTGGCCCTGCAGTGGGCGAGCCTGTGGGATTTCTATCGTGGCGATGCCAATGGCCTGCGCCAGCGCCCGGCGCGGGCGCTGCCGGAGTGGAGCGAGTCCGATCCGCTCTTCCCCTGCGTGCTGGGCCTGTACGCCTTCGGCCTGGAGGAGTGCAATCTCTACCAGCAGGCCGAGGAAGCCGGCCGCCGCGCGGTGGCCGGCGAGGCGCGAGTGCCCTGGGCAGTGCATGCCGTCGCGCATGTGATGGAGATGCAGGGCCGTTTCGAGGACGGCACCGCCTGGCTGCGCCAGCACCAGCCCGGCTGGGCCGAAGGCAACGGCTTCTCGGGCCACCTGTGGTGGCACATGGCCCTGTTCCGGCTCGAGGCACTGGACGTGCCGGGCGTGCAACGCCTGATCGATGCGCACCTGTGCGGCCAAACGCTGCAGCTCACCCTGCAGCGCATCGATGCGGTCTCGCTGCTCTGGCGCATGCACCTGATGGGCGTGGATGTCGGGGCACGGTTCGTCGAGCTGCTGCGCGACTGGCAGCCGGCCGACGAGGATGCCGGCCACTACGCGTTCAACGACCTGCACGTGCTGATCGCGCTGCTGGGCGCCGACGAGCTGGTCCGCGCCGAGAGCTGGATCGCCCGCTGCGCCGCCCGCGCGATGTCGCCCGAGGATGCGCGCCGCAGCAACCATGCCACCGCGCGGGAGCTCGGCCTGCCGCTGATGCGCGGGCTGCTGGCCTTTGCCCACGGCGATGCCGACAACGCGGTCGCGACCCTGCACACGGCCCGCGCGCAGGCCCAGCGGCTGGGCGGCAGCCATGCCCAGCGCGACCTGATCGACCAGACCTTGCTGGCGGCCTCCGCCCGGGCCAGCCATCGCCACGTGGGCCGGGCCCTGCTCAACGAGCGGCGCCTGGCCAAGCCGATGACACCCTTGACGCGCCACTGGGCCGAGCAGCTCGGCATCGGCGTCTGAAGGCATCCCGTCCCACTGGCTCCCGTGGCGATCGCGCGTTAGCATCGGCCGGGCGCCGCGTTCGCGGCGGGAGGTCTGCGCCATGTCTTTCCGGAACAAGCCGCTCGCCTGCGCCGCATTGGCGCTGCTCACCCAGGGCGCATCGCCGGACGTGCTGGCGGCCGACGCCGCGGCGAATCCCCGCTTCGACGCCGAGCTGGCCGCTTCCGTCGGTGCCGACGAACACGGCATGCGCCGCTACGTGCTGGTGGTGCTCAAGACGGGCACCACGCGCGTGCCGGCAGGCCCCGAGCGCGACGAGATGTTCAAGGGCCACTTCGCCAACATCAAGCGCCTGGCGGGCGAGGGCAAGCTGGCGCTGGCCGGCCCCTTCGACGGCGCCGAGGGCTGGCGCGGCATGTTCATCTTCGCCACGCCGAGCATCGAGGAGGCCAAGGCCTGGGTCGCCACCGACCCGGTCGTGATGAAGGGCGAGATGGTGGCCGAGTACCACCCCTACTACGGCTCGGCGGCGCTGATGCTCGTCAACGCCGCGCACGAGAAAGTCTCGAAGCAGCCGTTCTAGAGCTCCTCGACACGAGGACCGCGCAAAGCAAGAGGCCCGAGCTTGCGGCTCGGGCCTCCTGGCGAATCCTGGTGGCCTGGGGCGGAATCGAACCACCGACACGCGGATTTTCAATCCGCTGCTCTACCAACTGAGCTACCAGGCCTGGGAAAGCGCGAGAGTATAGCAGCTCGCGCGCCGCACTCGGGTCAGGCGGGGCCGCCCCGCCGGTTGCGGGTGAGGTCCACGCCGAGCTGCTTGAGCTTGCGATAGAGGTGCGTGCGCTCCAGGCCGGTCTTCTCGGCCACGCGCGTCATGGAGCCGTTCTCGCGCGCGAGGTGGAATTCGAAGTAGCTCTTCTCGAAGGCGTCGCGCGCCTCGCGCAGCGGGCGGTCGAGGTCGAAGCTCTGTTCGGCCTGGGGGCCGAGGTCGACCGGCAGCACGGGCAGTCCCATGCCGCCGGTCATGGCGGATTCGACCGTCATCGGGCCATCGTTGTTGTGCGGCGGCAGGCCCGGCATCAGCGCCTGCGTAGCCGGGCCGAGTGCCGTGGCGGCGGCGCGTGCCGGCGTCCGGGCCAGGGCCTGCTCGACGGCGCGCAGCAGCTTCTGCAGGGTGATGGGTTTCTCGAGGAAGGCGATGGCGCCGAACTTGGTGGCCTCCACCGCGGTGTCGATCGTGCCGTGGCCGCTCATCATGATCACCGGCATCGTGAGCAGGCCGCTGGAGCCCCACTCCTTCAGCAGCGAGATGCCGTCGACATCGGGCATCCAGATGTCCAGCAGGACGAGGTCGGGCCGCAGGCGCTCGCGCACGCCGCGCGCCTGGGCGGCGTTCTCGGCGAGCTCGATGGTGTGCCCTTCGTCGCTGAGGATTTCCGACAGGAGGGCGCGTATGCCCATCTCGTCGTCCACTACAAGAATCGTTGCCATGCATCTGGGCGGCCCTGCCGCCTGTGGCCTGGCCGGCGGGGAGCGCCGGCCTCAGGCGGGAGTGATCGGGTCCGCGCGGTGTCCCTGTTCGCTGAAGCTGGAAAATGATAGCGAAACCTGCGCGCCGGCCGGCCCGCCCTCGCCACCCTCGGGCGACGGCAGGTTGACGATGCGCACGCTCGCGCCGTGTTCGTCGGCGATCTTCTTGACCACGGCGAGCCCGAGGCCGGTGCCCTTGCTCTTGGTGGTCACGTAGGGTTCGAAGGCCCGCTTTTGCACCTTCTCGGCGAACCCGGGGCCATTGTCGGTCACTTTCAGCCGCAGCACGCGGGGCCGGCCGTCGCCCTGGCGCTCGAGCTCGGTGCTGAGCACCACGCGGGCGTCGGGCCTGCCGGCGCAAGCGTCGAGCGCGTTCTGCACGAGGTTGTGGATCACCTGGCGCAGCTGCGTCGGGTCGCCTTGCACCAGCGGTGCACGGCTGTCGACCTGGGCCACCAGCAGGCCCTTGTCCTGGGCGTCGCCGTAAAGCGCGAGCACCTCGCCGATGAGGGCGTTCAGGTCCACCGGTTGCAGCTGCGCGGCCGGCAGGCGGGCGTAGTCGCGGAATTCGTTGACCAGCTGCTTCATCGCCTGCACCTGCGCGACGATGGTGGCCACCGAGCGCGCGAGCATCGCCTGGTCGGCCGGCTCCTGCAGCTTGGCTTCGAGCTTGTGCTGCAGCCGCTCGGCCGAGAGCTGGATCGGCGTGAGCGGGTTCTTGATCTCGTGCGCCAGGCGCCGCGCCACCTCGCCCCAGGCCACGCTGCGCTGGGCGGAGACGACTTCGGTGATGTCGTCGAACACCATCAGCCGCGCGCGGCCGGGCAGCGGCGCGCCGCGCACCAGCAGCGTGGTGCCGAGTTCGTCCAGGGGCGAAAGGCGCAGCTCGAAGGACTCCTGCCAGTGGTCGCGTTCACCGGCCTCGGGGCTCGCCTGGTGCAGCTCGAAGCGCTGCCAGACGCCCTCGGCGAACTCCGCCAGCCCGGGCACTTCGCCCAGCGTGCGGCCGACGTAGGCCGAAAGCGGCGCGCGCAGGATGCGCGTTGCGCCGGGGTTGACGGTGTCGATGCGGCGCTCGCGGTCGAACACGATCACGCCGGACGTGAGGTTGTCGAGGATGGTCTGCAGCCGGGTGCGCGCGCTGTCGAGCTGGCGCAGGCTCGCCTCGGCCTGGGCCCGGGCGCTGCCGAGCTGCTCGGTCATGTCGGCGAAGCTGCGGGTGAGGCCGCCGATCTCGTCTCGCGAGGCGAACACCGGCTTGGCGCCGAGGTCGCCCGCCGCGACCTGGCGCATGCCCTCGGCCAGCATCAGCAGCGGCCGCGCGAGCTGGTTGCCGAGCACCACCGCGAGCAGCACCGCCCCGAACACCGAGAGCGCGAGCGACAAGGTCAGGGTGCCGATGTACATGCGGCGCAGGCCCTCGCGGGCAAGGGCGCGCTGCTGGTACTCGCGATAAGCTGCCTGCACGACCAGCGCGTTGCCGGTGAGAGCCTGCGGCAGCGGCTGCACGACCATCAGCAGCCGTTCTTCCTCGGTCAGGGACAGGCTGGTCGAAGGCAGGGCGGCCAACGCCCTCATGCGGGCGCCCGAGCCGGAGCCGAGCCCGACGTCGTCCTCCAGCCCCTCGATCTGGCTGGCCGAGCGCCGGGTGCGCACCTGGTGCACAAGGGTGGCGGTGGGTCGCTCGGCGCCGAGTGACGGCGTGGCGCCGGCGGTCATGCGGACCTTGCCGTCGGCGGCCAGCAGGGACACCTCGTCCGCCCCGAGCTGCTCGCGCAGCCGCTCCAGCGCCAGCGTGTCGATGGGGCCGCGCTCGACGAGCCGGTCGGCGGCGGTGCGCGTCTTGGCCTCGAGGTCGGCGGTCAGCGCGGCCAGGGTGTCCTTGCCCAGCGCCAGGCCGGCGGTGAGCGCGCTCTCGACGCGCGTGTCGAACCAGGCCTCGATGCTGCGCGAGACGAACTGGTAGCTGACGGTGTAGATGAGCGCGCCGGGCAGCACGCCCACCAGCGCAAAGATGCCCGCCAGCTTCAGGAGCAGCCGGCTGCCGAACTTGCGCTGCCGGAAGCGGTAGCCCAGCCGGATGGCAGCCCCGGCCAGCACGACCAGCAGCAGCGAGGCCACCGCGGTGTTGAGCCAGAACAGCCAGACGAAGTGCCGCTCGAAACGGCTCGGGCCCTGGGCCAGCAGCGAAAGCACGAAGGCCAGCACCAGCCCCAGCCCCGCCGCGATCAGCAGCGCCAGGCCCCAACCCCATCGGGACAATGCTTTCATGCCGTTGGACGCGGGCTGCCGAGCCGGCCTATGGTTCCACCCGCATCTTGCGCTCGACCGACAGCTGCCAGTCGTTCTGCGCGGCGAGGTCCAGCTGCATCGGCCGCGGCAGCTGGTTGTTGTCCAGCCGGTAGCTGAACTCGACGTAGTAGCGCTCGCCGGGCTCCAGCTGTTCGGCATCGGCCAGCTTCCAGCGCGAGGCGCGGCTGGCCAGGTCCAGCGCTTCCTCCGCGCTCGGGAAGCTCTGGCTCAGCGCGCCGAAGCCCAGGCGCCAGCTGTTGGTCAAGGGCTGGTAGGAAAGGCGCCACGTGCGGCTTACCCGCGCCACCCTCTCGTCGCGCCAGTACCAGCGCGAGCGGTAGAGCGTGGCCTGGGCGACGAAGTAGACCGGCACGCCGTGCTGCATCGCTTCCTCCACCGCCTTGCTCAGGACGGGCTTGGCGACGAAGTCGAGCAGCAGGGCGCCATCCGCCCGGGTGAGCTCGAAGGTGGTCAGCTCGACGCTCTGGGCCCGGGCCGGCACGGCCCAGGCCAGCCACAGCATCAGGAGCAGAAGGGTGCCGGACACCGCTCGGATGACACGGTATGCAGCAGCTGCGGGGGCCGTATCAACGCGGTTCACAACGACAGGCTTCGGACTTCTAGGGCTTGTGCAGGAGGGCGTAGAAGAACCCGTCGGCCAAGGCGGCCTCGGGATTCGCCGAACCATTGTCGGCCAGCGGCAGCAGGTGACCGGGCGAGTGGGGGTCCAGGTGGGCCGCCGAAGGGCCCTGGCGTTGCAAAAACGCGTCGATCTGCTCCGCCCCCTCCGCCCGGAAGACCGAACAGGTCGCGTAGAGCAGCCGGCCGCCGGGCTTCAACAGGGGCCACAACGCGTCGAGCAGCTCGGCCTGCGTCCGGGCCAGCGCGCGTACGTCCTCGGGACGGCGGAGCCAGCGGATGTCGGGGTGGCGGCGGACGATGCCCGAGGCGGTGCACGGGGCATCCAGGAGGATCGCGTCGAACGGCTGGCCGTCCCACCACCGGGCCACCTGGCGGGCGTCCGCCGCGCGCGTGTGCACGTGCTCACTTGCGAGTCCGAGGCGCTGCAGGGTCTGGTCGACCCGCTGCAGGCGCTGCGGGTCGGCGTCCAGCGCGAGCATCTCGACCTGCGGGGCGCATTCGAGCAGGTGGGCCGTCTTGCCGCCGGGCGCTGCACAGGCGTCCAGCACCCGTGCGCCGGAGGGCAGGCCGCTGCTGGCCAGCAGCGGTGCCGAACGCTGCGCCGCCAGGTCCTGGACCGAGACCTCGCCCTGCGCGAATCCCGGCAGGCGATCGACCGGACAGGGCTGGGCCAGGAGCACCGCTTGGTCCTGGCCCGGCCCGGCCGGGACGTGCGCGGCCAGGCCGGCCGCCGCAAGGCGCTGCAGGTAGTCGTCGCGAGAGAGCCGCCGCGGGTTCACGCGCAGGGTCATCGGCGGGTGCGTCTGCGCGTGGGCCAGCAGTGCCTGCCATTGGCCCGGCCAGTCGTGCCTCAGGCGCTCTACCCACCAGACCGGGTGGTTCCAGGCACCCTGCACGCTGTGGCCGGCCTGCTCGACGATCGCCGGCCGCTCGCGCACGAAACGGCGCAGCACCGCGTTGATGAAGCCGGCGGCGGCGGGGACCTTCCGGCGCGCGGCATGGACGGCCTGGTCGACCAGCGTGTGGTCGGGATACGGCGGCGACTCCTCCGGCCAGAGCAGCGCGAGTGCGGTCGTCAGCAGCGCATCGACGGCCGGCGGCGGCTGGCGCGGCGCCAGCGCCTCGCGGGCCGCGCTGGCGCTGCCCCAGCGGCGCAGCACGGAGAAGGCGAGCGCCTGGGTGCCGGGCCGCAGCGCGGGCGGCGTGCCCGCGAGCACATCGGTCAACGACCGGCCCGCGCGAACGGCAGCGACTGCATCGGCGGCCGACTCCAGCAGGCGGGCGAGCGGCGGCGAGGAGGCGGTGGGGGCAGGGTTCACCCGGGGCAGTCTAGCCGCGGCCAGCAACCCCAGCCGTGCGGCGCCGGCGCTCTCGGCCCACAATTCCACCGTAGTTCCTCCTTCAGCGCCGAGACGGCGAGCCCAGGATGCCCCAAGACCACGACCCTTCCGACACGCCCCGCGGCGGCTCCTCCTCGCTGATCCTGCACGAGCAGGACCTGGCCCGGCTGCCGGCCTCCGAGCGCATCCGCTACCGGCTGATCGGTGCCGACCGGCGCTACCACGCCAACGACAACATCTCGGCCTTCGTGCGCGAGGGCGAGCTGGAAGAGCTCAAGGCCGAGGTGCAGGCGAAGATGGCCGAGGTGCTGAAGGCGCTGGTGATCGACACCGACAGCGACCACAACACCCAGGGCACCGCGCGGCGCATGGCCAAGATGTTCATCGACGAGGTCTTCCGCGGCCGCTACCGGCCGATGCCGGAGGTGACCGAGTTCCCCAACATCTCGCGCCTGAACGAGCTGATGATCGTCGGGCCGGTCACCGTGCGCAGCGCCTGCTCGCACCACATGTGCCCCATCCTCGGGCGGCTGTGGATAGGCGTGCTGCCCAACGAGCACTCCAACCTGATCGGCCTGTCGAAGTACGCCCGCATCGCCGACTGGATCATGACCCGCCCGCAGATCCAGGAGGAGGCGGTGATCATGCTGGCCGACGAGCTGCAGGACCGCGTCAAGCCCGACGGCCTGGCGATCGTGATGGAGGCCGACCACTTCTGCATGCAGTGGCGCGGCGTGAAGGACAACGATTCGGCGATGACGAACAGCGTGATGCGCGGTGCGTTCCTGAAGGACGCGACGCTCAGGCGCGAGTTCCTGTCGCTGCTGCCCAAGAAGGACCAGTGAGGCCGCCATGCTCGTGCGCCTGATGTACGCCAGCCGCGCCGCCAAGCCGCTCGACCCGGAGGAGCTGACGCACATCCTGCGCCACTCCCGCGGCGCCAATCCCAAGGTGGGGGTGACCGGGGTGCTGTGCAGCACCGGCGACCTCTTCATCCAGGTGCTCGAGGGCGGGCGGGCGGCGGTCAACCGCCTGTACAACCGCATCGCCGCCGACCCGCGCCACGCCGAGGTGACGCTGCTCGCCTACGAGGAGATCGCCGAGCGGCGCTTCGCCGGCTGGGCCATGGGCCAGGTCAACCTGGCGCGGCTGAACCCGGCACTGCTGCTGAAGTACTCGGAGACGGCCACGCTGGACCCGTACGCGATCTCCGGCAAGGCGGCGATGGCCCTGTTCGACGAGCTCGTCGCGACCGCTTCCGTGGTCTGCCAAGGCTGAGGCCCGCGGCTCTCAGATGCCTGGCGTCGGGCGCATGCCGAAGAGCTGCGCCACCCAGCGCGTCGGGATCTCGGCCAGCGCCTCGCTGTAGGTGCGCGCGGCGTCGCTGAACAGCTGCCGCGCGTAGACCAGCCTCGGCGCCAGCTCGGCCAGCTGCGCCCTGAGCGGCGCGATCTCCTCGTCGGCATGCAGCTCGTGTCGCTGTTCCAGCAGGGCCTGCAGGCGCGCCAGGGGCGAAGCGAGCTCGGCCTCGGCCAGCACCCAGTTCATCAGCACGGGCGCCTGCGAAGGCCGCGCGCGCACCGCCAGGGCGGCCTGGCGCTGGCGGGCCTCGGCCTGCGTCAGCGCGTCGAGCGTCACGTTCTCATCGGCCAGCGGCTCGCGCAGCGCATCGGCCAGGGCCTGCACCAGCATGCTGCGGCGGGCCAGCAGCTCGTCGATCTGCATCCAGGCATTGCCGATGGCGCCGCGCAGGCGCGTCAGGCGGTTGTAGGCACCGACGACCCAGAACAGCAGCATGGCCGCAAGGCCGATCTTCAGCAGCCAGGGCGCCCAGTCGGGCAGGGTGAAATCCGTTTCCACTGATATCAGGCGTTATGGCGCGCGAGCCAGGCGGCGTGGCCGGCGGCGCGGAGCTGGCAGGCCGGGCACTGGCCGCAGCCGTAGCCCCAGGCGTGGCGCTGGCCGCGCTCGCCGAGGTAGCAGGTGTGGGTGTGCTCCGCCACCAGGGCGTTCAGGGCCGGGCCGCCGAGCGACTCGGCCAACGCCCAGGTGTCCGCCTTGGTGAGGAACATCAGCGGAGTCTCCACCGTCAGCGGCGTGTCGAGCCCGAGCGAGAGCGCGACCTGCATCGCCTTCAGGGTGTTGTCACGGCAGTCGGGGTAGCCGGAATAGTCGGTCTCGCACATGCCGCCGACCAGCACGTTCAGCCCGCGCCGGTAGGCGAGCGCCGCCGCGAAGGTGAGGAACAGCAGGTTGCGCCCGGGCACGAAGGTATTGGGCAGGCCGTTGGCCTGCATCTCGATGGCGCGCTCGGTGGTCAGCGCGCTGTCGCCGATCTGGGCCAGCAGGGAAAGGTCGAGCAGGTGGTCCTCGCCCAGGCGCGGCGCCCAGTGCGTGAACTGCGCGGCGATCTCGCGGCGCACCTCCCCCCGGCATTGCAGCTCGATGCGGTGGCGCTGGCCATAGTCGAAGCCGATCGTCTCGACGCGTTCGAAGCGCTCCAGCGCCCAGGCCAGGCAGACGGTCGAATCCTGGCCGCCCGAGAACAGCACCAGGGCATGGCGGGCCAGGGGATCAGCGGGGGTCGTCATCGAGGTCGTTCCACAAGGGGGCGCGAGCCGCCATCACGGTCATCACGTCGGTCGGCTCGGCGGGCTGCTCCTCCTGCCGCGGGGCGCCGGGTTGAAGCGCGCGCTGGTACCAGGCCACGTCATGCCAGCGACCGAGCTTGTGGCCGGCGTCGTGGTAGACGCCCACCGGCGTGAAGCCCAGCGACTCGTGCAGGCCGACGCTGCCCGCGTTCGGCAGGGTGATGCCGGCATAGGCGCTGCGAAAGCCCTGCTCGGCCAGCAGCGTCAGCAGGGCGCGGTACAGGCGCCGGCCCACGCCCTGCCGCCGGTAGTCCTCGCGCACGTAGACCGTCGTCGTCACCGACCAGCGGTAGGAGACCCTCTGGGCGAAGGCGCCGGCGTAGGCATAGCCGGCGATGGCGCCATCGCGCTCTTCCACCAGCCAGGGCCAGCGCGGCAAGGTGTTGACGATGCGCTCGGCCATCTCCGCCGGTGAAGGAGGGACCGCCTCGAAACTGATCGGCGTCGAGCGCACGTAAGGCGCGTAGATGGCCGAGATGGGCGACGCGTCGGCCTCGCTGGCCAGCCGGATCACTGCCGGACCTCGCCCTGCCCGAGGACGATCCACTTCATCGAGGTCAGGCCCTCCAGGCCCACCGGCCCGCGGGCGTGGAACTTGTCGGTCGAGATGCCGATCTCGGCGCCCAGGCCGTACTCGAAGCCATCGGCGAAGCGGGTGCTGGCGTTGACCATCACGCTGGCCGAATCCACCTCGCGCAGGAAGCGCATCGCGCTCGGGTGGTTGGTGGTGAGGATCGCGTCGGTGTGATGCGAGCCGTGGCGGTTCACGTGGGCGATCGCCTCGTCGAGAGAAGCGACGACCTTGATGCTGATGACCGGCGCGAGGTATTCGGTGGACCAATCCGCTTCAGTCGCCTCCACCAGCTTCGCGCCCGGCACGCCGGCCAGCAGCGCGAGGGCGGCCGGGCAACCGCGCATCTCCACGCCCTTGGCGGCGAACACCGCGCCGATGCGCGGCAGGAAGGCAGGTGCCGAGCGCTCGTGCACCAGCAGCGACTCGGTCGCATTGCAGGGGCTGTACTTCTGCGTCTTGGCGTTGTCGGTCACCTCAAGCGCCAGCTCCAGGTCGACCTCCGCGTCGACATAGGTGTGGCAGTTGCCGTCCAGGTGCTTGATGACCGGCACGCGCGCCTCCGCCGCGATGCGCTCGATCAGGCCCTTGCCGCCGCGCGGGATGATCACGTCGACCGACTCGGGCATCGCGATCAGCCGGCCCACCGCCGCACGGTCGGTGGTCTCGACGAGTTGCACCGCCTCGCGGGGCAGGCCCGCCTCGTCCAGCGCCGCCTGCACCAGGCGCCAAAGCGCGAGGTTGGAGTGCAGGGCCTCGGAGCCGCCTCGCAGGATGCAGGCGTTGCCGCTCTTGATCGCGAGCGACGCGGCCTCGATGGTCACGTTGGGCCGGCTCTCGTAGATCATGCCGAACA
>CAMLGG010000156.1 GCA_946479475.1 uncultured Ideonella sp.
CCTCGGCTGGTCAGGCGAGGACCAACCTGAATGCGGCGTTCCAGTCGGCGACGAAGCGATCGATGTGGAAGCGCTCCTCGGCCACGCGGCGGCCGGCATCGCCCAGTTCGCGGGCCCACCCCGGGTTGGCGAGCAGCTGCTGCATGGCGGTGACGAGCCGGTCGAGCCGGGTGTCGACGATGCCGCTGTGGCCGTTCTCGATCACGCTCACGATCTCGGTCGTGGCCAGGGCGACGACCGGCGTGCCCACCATCATGGCCTCGATCACCGCGAGGCCCAGGCTGGTGTAGCGGATGGGGTTGAAGAAGAAGCGGTGGCTCGCCATGCGCTCGGGCAGCTCGGCATTGGGCACCTCTCCCTCGCCGCCGCAGCGCAGGCTGCCCATGCCGACCAGGTGCAGCGGAACGCGCCGCGCGGCATGGCGGAAGACGTCGTAGCCGAGGCGCCGCCCTCGCTGGTCGATGTTGTTGACGACCACCAGCCCGCTGGCCCGGTCGCCGTGGTAGCGGGCCGGGCTCAGCAGCGTCACGCCATGCTCGACGACGCGGGTGATCACGTCGCCGCTGTTCCACATCAGCGCATTGAAAGGCGTCACGTGGACGAGCAGCACCTCGGTGTCGTCCATCCAGTGCCGCGTGTCGGTCGGGTGCTGCTGGGGCGGGTCGTGCTCGAGGTAGATCCGCGGCAGCCGCTGCTGGGATGGGCTCAGCAGTTGGTGCTGCTCGTTCACCCACGCATCGCGCGACTGGAACAGGACGAGGTCGAAGGCGGTATCGCGCACCGCTTCGGTCGAGACCTCGTGGACGTTCGGCCCCCAGGGCAGCGTGCCGGAGCGACCGCTGTGATGCGTCGAGCGCCCGGCGTCGGTGACGAGGTAGAAGTCGTGCGGGACCTGGGTCAGGTAGTACAGGTAGTTGCCGTGCACATGCCAGGTGAGGATGCGCAGCCGGCGGGAGGGGTCGCGAAGCAGGTTCATGGGCTCAGAGGAAAAGCACCCTGAAGTGCAGGGCCCCGCGCAGCCGCCAGTACACCGACAGGAAGGGGATGAGCGCAGAGGTGACGACCATCTCGATGGCGTGGGCCGGCGAGCGATCGGTGTGCCTCAGCCGCCGCACGGCGATCCATCCGACGAGCAGCAGCGCGAGCGCGAAGGCTGCCGCTGCCGATCGTTGGTGGCCGGCCCAGGCGAGCCAGGGCGTCGACAGCGTGCAGACGACGACGAGGTAGTAGTCCCACGGCGGGACCTTGCGGATGCGCTGCCGGTACAGCTCGGGATGCTTCTTGAACAGCAGGGCATCGAAGAAGGTGTTGCGCTGCTGGCGCAGGCAGACGCCCCAGGGCTCGGGCCGCACGGGATGCTGGACCCTGGCGGTGGCGATGCGGCCGACCGGCCCGACGTCCTGCATGAGGCGGAACTGCAGGTCCGAATCCTCGCGCCAGGCGCGGCGGAAGCGCTCGTCGAAGCCTCCGATGCGCTCGAGCGCGGCGCGGCGCACGAAGGCGCTGGCGGTCACGAACTCGGCATGGGCGAGGCCTTCGGTCATCAGCTCGTGGTCGGTCGGCCGGGCCTCGGGGCAGGCGCGCGGCACCTGCACGGCGCCGGCGGCGGCGGCCCATTCCGGATGACCCTCCAGCGCCCGCTCGCCCTCGGCCAGCCAGTCGCGGTCGGGGATGGTGTCGTCGTCGGTGAAGGCGACGATGGCGCCGCGCGCGGCGCGCCATCCGCAGTTGCGCGCCACCGCGGGCCCGCGCCCGGTGGCCGGCCGCAGGTAGCGCAGCCGCGGCGCGCCAGGCTGGCGCGCGAGCTCGCCCACGGCGAACTCGACCCGGCTTTCGTGGCCGTCGTCGACCACGATGATCTCGTAGGCCTCGGGCGGCAGGCGCTGGGCCATCAGGGCGTCCAGACATCGCCGCAGGAGGTTCATGCGGCAGTAGGTGGGGACGACCACGCTGATGCGGGGAGCGGCCAGGGCGGCGTGGCGTGCGCCGGGCAGGACCGATTCGAGGACGGGACCCATGGACGGACTACTTCTCCAGGATGAAAGGCCCGATGACCAGCGCATCGAGCGGCGTGCCGTAGAAGGCCTCGATGGCGGCGCGAGGCGTGCAGACGATGGGCTCGCCGCGCACGTTGAAGGAGGTGTTGACCAGCACCGGCACGCCGGTGCGCTTGCCGAAGGCGTCGAGCAGCGCGTGGAAGCGCGGGTTGGTGTCGTGGTCGACCGTCTGCACGCGCGCCGTGTGGTCGGTGTGGCAGGCCGAGGGGATGCGCTCCGCCTGGCCCGGCAGCACGTCGTAGATGAACAGCATGAAGGGCGAGCGGCCGTGGTTGGCATCCGGCGGCGTGAACCAGCGGCCCAGCTCCTCCTGCGGGACGGCGGGCGCTACGGGCCGGAAGTCCTCCCGGTCCTTCAGCGCGTTCAGCCGGTTCTGCATGTGCGGGTCGATGGGCGAGGCGAGGATGGAGCGCGCGCCGAGCGCCCTGGGCCCGAACTCCATGCGGCCCTGGAACCAGCCGACGATGCGGTCCTGCGCCAGCAGCCCGGCCGTCTCCGCGGCCAGGTCGCTGGCGCGGCGGTAGGGCAGCTTGGCCCAGCGCAGCTGCTGCTCGATCTCTTCCTCGCCGTAGGCCGGGCCGAGGTATGCATGGTCCATCGACCAGCGGCGGGGGCCCAGCGCCCCGTCTGGCGTGCCGCGCTCGCGGGCATCGGCCCACAACGCGGCGCCGAGCGCTGTCCCGGCGTCGCCGGCCGCGGGCTGCACCCACACCTCTTCGAAGATGCCGGAGTCGCGCAGCCGGGCGTTCATCACGCAGTTGAGCGCGACCCCGCCTGCCATGGCCAGGCGGCGCTCTGCGCTGGCCTCGCGCAGCCGGCGGGCGAGCTTCAGGACGGTGTCTTCCAGCACGTCCTGCAGGGACGCGGCCAGGTCGAGGTGGTGCTCCTCCAGCGCAGCGCCGCGTTCCCGCGCCGGGCCGAAGAGCGCGGCCAGGTCCATGGGCGCGATCTCGTACTGGCCGTTGTCGAACACCTTCACGTGCTCGGCGAGCACGTGGCGGAAGCGCGGCGTGCCGAGAGCCGCCAGCGCCATCACCTTGTACTCGTCGCTCGAGTGCAGGAAGCCCAGGTGGCTGGTGATGCGCTCGTACAGCAAGCCCAGCGAGTGCGGCACGTTCACCTCGCCCAGCGGCTCGTAGCGCTGGCCGCGGTAGGCACCGTAGGTGGTGGTGGCCCGCTCGCCGCGCCCGTCGAGCGTCATCACCGCGCAGCTTTCGAAGGGCGCGGCCAGGAAGGCGCTGGCCTGGTGGCAGAGGTGGTGGCCGAGGAAGTGCCACTGCCAGGGCGGATCCTCGGGCGAGATGCCGGCGAGGCGCTTCTTCAGGTGGTGCGGCGCACCGGAGGCCAGCTGGCGCGGCGCGTTGACCATGTAGGCGGCGAACAGCGGGTCCCACGGGCTCTCCCAGCCGCCCGTCGCGCCGTGCGCGGAGGGCTGCAGCGGCAGGATGATGCGTGGCTGCTCGATCAGCGAGGCGGCGAGCCGCCCGTCGATGAACAGCTCGGGATCGAAGCTGTAGGCGACGTGGTCGACGTCGCGCAGCGTCAGGCCGGCCTGCTGCAGGCAGAAGTCGATCGCGTGGAAGGGCAGCTCCCAGGCCGTGAAGGGCACCGGGCGCTTGCCGTGCTTGACGCGGGTGAAGCGCTCTTCCTCTGCGGCGGCGACGACCACGCCGTCGCTCACCAGGGCCGCGGCCGAGTCGTGGAAGGCGGCGTTGATGCCGAGCGTGATCATGGCCACGAGGTCTCCCGCATCGGCAGCACCATCACTTCGGGCACCACGGTTTCCTTCGGCTGGGTGAGCACGAAGCGCACCGTGCGAGCCACGCTGAGGGGATCCTGCAGGACGGCGGGATCGAGGTCCGGGAAGCGGTCGAAGAGGAAGGGCGTGCGCATGCCGCCGGCGACCACCGCCGAGACCTTGATGCCCTGCGGCCGCAGCTCCGCGTGCAGCGCGTGGGACAGGCCCAGCAGCCCCCATTTCGTCGCGTGGTAGGCGGCCGCATTGGGCCAGGCGCGCTTCGATGCCGTCGACGCGATGTTGACGATGTGCCCGCCATGCGGGCTCGCCGCCAGGAGCGACAGGGCGTGCTTGGCCATCAGGAAGGGGCCGGTGAGGTTGGTGTGGACTATGCGGTGCCAGTCGTCGGTGCTGAGCTCGGTCATGGGCGCGGTCACGTCGATGGCCGCGTTGTTGACCAGCGCGTCCAGGTGCCCGTAGCGCTGGCGCACCTGCGCCATCACGTGCAGCACCTGGTCCTCGTTGCCGACGTCCAGGGGCAGGGCGATGGCGTGGATGCCGTGCTCGGACAGCGTCGCCGCCTTGTCCTGGGCGCGGTCGTAGGCGACGTCCCCGATCACCAGGCGGCAACCCGCAGCGCCCAGCAGGTCCGCGATGGCGCCGCCCAGGCCGCGGGAGCCTCCGGTGATCAGCACGACCTGGTCGCGCAGGACCCGCGGATCGGGATCGGTGGGGGAGGACGAGGCTGGCGAGGGCTGGGGCATGGAGCGCTCCTGGGTGAGACAGGGTCCAGCCCAGGCATTCGACGTGCCCGTCGGGGACGGTGCCGCATCGCGCGTCTCGATGCAGTCGCGGGGGAAGAAAGTGCAGGGCGGCGGTCATTTCCGCTCGCTTTTGCCGCCCGCTTTAGCATCGGGCACATGCACCATGCCCTGCTCGACCTGCATCCCGATGTCTTCGCTGCCCTGGCCGAGGGCCGGCCGGTGGTCGCCCTGGAGTCGACCATCGTCTCGCACGGGATGCCGTGGCCGCGCAACCTCGACACGGCCCTGGCCGTGGAGGCCGAGGTCCGTGCGCACGGCGCGGTGCCGGCCACCATCGCCGTGCTGGAAGGCCGCCTGAAGGCCGGGCTGCTGCCGGGCGAGATCGAGCGCCTCGCGAAGGCCGGGCCCGCGATGGCCAAGGCGAGCCGACGCGACCTGCCGCTGCTGGTCGCGCGCGGCGGCAGCGGGGCGACCACCGTGGCGGGCACCATGATCGTCGCCGCGCTCGCCGGCATCCGGGTGTTCGCCACCGGCGGCATCGGCGGCGTCCACCGCGGCGCCGAGACGAGCTTCGACATCTCGGCCGACCTGCAGGAGCTGGCCCGCACGCCGGTGGCGGTGGTCTGCGCGGGAGCCAAGTCGATCCTGGACCTCGGGCTGACGCTCGAGTACCTGGAGACGCACGGCGTGCCGGTGCTCGGCTACCGCACCGATCGCCTGCCGGATTTCTTCAGCCGCGAGAGTCCCTTCGGCGTCGATGCGCGCGTCGACGAGCCGGCCGAGGCCGCCCGGGTGATGAAGGCCCGATGGGACCTCGGCCTGGGCGGCGGACTGGTGATCGCCAATCCGGTGCCACCCGAGCACGCGATGCCGCGGGACGTGGTGGACCACGCCATCAGCCAGGCGCTCGATGAGGCCCGAGCGGCATGCGTGAGCGGCAAGGCCCTGACGCCTTTCCTTCTGGAGCGCATCAATGCACTGACCGGCGGCACCAGCCTGGCCGCCAACATCGCGCTGGTGCTGAACAACGCGAGGCTGGCGGCGCAGGTCGCGAAGGCCTGCGCCGAGCTGGCTTAGCGCAGCCGGGACTTCAGCTCTTCGCTGGCCTGGTGCAGCGCCGCGCGCGTGGCCGGCACGTCGGCCAGCGCGTTGAGCAGGCCGAAGTCGTGGATCATGCCGTTGTAGCGGGTCACGACCACGCTCACGCCCGCGGCGTCGAGCTTGCGGGCGTAGGCCTCGCCCTCGTCGCGCAGCACGTCCTTCTCGGCGGTCTGCACCAGTGCCGGCGGCAGGCCCTTCAACTGCTCGGGCGAGGCCAGCAGCGGCGAGGCGTAGGGCTCCTGGCGCTGCTTCGGGTCGGTCGTGTAGGCGTCCCAGAACCACTTCATCATGTCCCGGGTCAGGAAGTGGCCGCCGGCGAATTCGTCGTAGGAGGCGTTCTCGAAGTTCGCGTTCGTCACCGGCCAGAACAGCACCTGCGAGCGCAGCGCCGGGCCGCCCCTGGCCTTGGCCATCTGCGCCACCACGGTGGCCATGTTGCCGCCCACGCTGTTGCCGGCGATGGCCAGGCGCTTGCCGTCGACGTCGATCTGCGCGCCGTTCTCGGCGACCCACTTCGTCGCGGCATAGATCTGGTTGATCGCCACCGGGTAGCGGGCCTCGGGCGAAGGCGAGTAGTTGACGAACACGGCCGCGGCACCGGAGTCGGCCACCAGGTCCCGTACGAAGCGCTCGTGGGTCGGGAAGTCGCCCAGGATCCAGCCGCCGCCGTGGACGAAGATGAAGCCGGGCAGCACGCCCTTGGCGCCTGCCGGTCGGACGATGGTCAGCTTCAGTGGCTTGCCGTCGATGGTGATGGTCTTCTCGCTCACGTCGGCAGGCGGCAACCTGGCGCCTTGCTGGGCGCCGGCGAGCACCTGGCGCGCATCGGCGGGCGAAAGCGTCTCGAGCGGCTGCCCGCCGCCCTTGGCCAGGGCTTCGAGGAAGGTCTGCGTGTGGCGCTCGACGCCCGGGCTGCCGGCGGCCATGGCGCTGGCTGCGGCGAGGGTGGCGAAGGTGGCGGCGATCGTGGAGGCGATGTTCATGGTCGGTCGGTGCTTGGAGCTGGATGGTGAAGCGGCAGGGGGCAGGGTGCTTGTCGGGTCGCTGGTATGGGGGTGACTCTCCTTTGATTCGTTTGCAAATAGATCGCGTGCTATGTAGATGGCCGAGCAAAGGGCGCGGCTGCGCCCTGGGTCGCCGGGTTTCAGGCGGCGTTGTTCATCAGCGAACTCCTGACGTCCTGCAATTGATCACGCAGGGCGTGGATCTGGGCCGGCGCGCGCTGCAGGGCCGCCGCGATGCAGCCCGGCACGTCCCTGGCCTTGGCCTGCAGGCGCCGGCCGGCGGCGGTGAGGGAGACGATCACCTGCCGTTCGTCGCTGGCCGAACGCTGGCGCGTCACCAGGCCCAGCGACTCCAGGCGCTTGAGCAGCGGGGTGAGCGTCGGCGAATCGAGGAACAGCCGCTCCCCGATGGCCGAGACGGTGAGCCCGTCCCCCTCCCAGAGCACCAGCATCACGAGGTACTGCGGGTAGGTGATGCCGAGCTCCTTGAGCAGCTGGCGGTAGTGCTTGTTCAGCCCCAGCATGGTGGAGTAGACGGCGAAGCACAGCTGCTCGTCGAGCCGCTGCGAGAACGCGGGCGTCGCACCGTTGGCGTGGCGTGGCTTGGTGTCCATGGCCGGCATATTAAATCGTGTGCAAACTAATTGCAAGCGAATCTCTGCGTCGATCGAACAGCCTGCCGACGTGACCGGCACATCGCTTGCTGTCCATGGGGTACGTGTAGTCACCCATCGAGGCACACCATGTCCGACAACCTGCAACAACGTGGCGGCCAGGACCGCCGCCGTATCGACGTCAACGAGCCCTACGAGCTGCGCGACTGGTCGCGCAAGTTCGGCGTGAGCCCGGAGGAGCTGCGCGATGCCGTGCGCGCCGTGGGCAACGAGGCCGAGAAGGTCGAGGCCCACCTGAAGCGCAGCCACTGAACGACCGAAGCGCCCGGGAGCGTCGATCGCCCGATAGCGAGCGATACCCTCATGTATCGTTCGCTACATGACTTCTCAACCCGGGGGCTGGTGGCTGCTCGTCGTCTCGCTGCCCACCCAGGCCGCGACGGTGCGCATGCGCATCTGGCGGGCGCTCAAGGGCCTCGGTTGCGCGGCGCTGCGTGATGGCGCCTATCTGCTGCCTGCGATCCCGGGCGGCCATGAGGCCCTGCGCGATCTGGCGGAGGATTGCCTGCGCGAGGGGGGCACCGCCTGGCTGATGGCGGCGCAGCCCGGCTCCGCCGACGAGGAGCCCGCCTACCGCGCGCTGTTCGACCGCAGCGTGGAGCTTGCCGAGCTGCGCAAGGCCTGGAAGCAGGCCGGCAGCGGCCTGGAGAGGCTCGCGCCGGCGGAGCTCGTGCGCCTGCGGCGCCGCCTTCAGCGCGACTACGAAGCCGTCAAGGCCACCGACTACTTTCCGGCCGATGCGAGCGCCGAGACCGAGGCGGCCTGGGTGGAGTTCAGCCGCCGCCTGCAAGCCATGGCCTCGCCCGGCGAACCGCACGAGGCGCCGGGCCGGCTGCCGCGCCTGGACCGGGCGGCCTACCGCGGTCGCACCTGGGCGACACGGCGGCGCCTGTGGGTCGACCGAGTGGCCTGCGCCTGGCTGATCCGCCGCTTCGTCGATCCGGATGCGCGCTTTCTCTGGCTGGCGCAGCCGGGCGACTGCCCGCCCGACGCGCTCGGCTTCGACTTCGACGGCGCCGCCTTCACCCACCTCGGCGATCGGGTCAGCTTCGAGACACTGCTGGCCAGCTTCGGGCTGGACGAGGACCGGGCGCTCGTGCGGCTCGGCGCGATGGTCCACCAGCTCGACGTCGGCGGAGACCCGGTCCCCGAGGCCGCGGGATTCGAAGCCGTGCTCGCCGGCGCGCGAGAGCGCCTGCCCAACGACGACGCGCTGCTGGGCGAGATGAGCATCGTGCTGGATTCGCTCCACGCCCACTTCGGCCGCGCCAAGGGTTGAGCGTGCGCTGAGCGGGGGCGCCTACAGTGGCGCCATGTCGTGGTCCTTCGTTCATCGACTCCCGGCCGTCCGGGGCGGGCGGCTCGCCTTGCTCGCGGCGGGCCTGTTCGGCGTGAGCACGCCGCTGGTCCAGCGTTGGGGCGCCGGCACCGGGCCTTTCGCCACGGCAGCGCTGCTGTATGCCGGCGCTGCCGTCGTCGGGGCGCTTTCATGCCGGCCGGCGCAGCAGGAGGCGCGGCTGTCGCGCCATGAGCTGCCGAGGCTGCTCGCCATGGCCGCCTTCGGCGCGGTGCTCGGGCCCGTGGCGCTGGCCTGGGGCCTGCAGCGCACCAGCGGTACCAGCGCGTCGCTCATGCTCACGCTGGAGGCGGCCTTCACCGCGCTGCTGGCCTGGCGGTGGTATGGCGAGGCGCTGGACCGCCGCGTGGCTTCGGCGATGGTGCTGCTCTCGCTGGGCGGCGCGGTGCTCGTGCTGGACCAGGCGCGCGGCGGCGGCCTGCAGGGGCAGGGCCTGCTGGCCGTCATGCTCGCCACGGCGGCCTGGGGCGTGGACAACAGCCTGTCGCGTGCCCTGGCGGAGCGCGATCCAGGCCAGGTGGTGATGGCGAAGGCGGCGCTCGGTGCGGCCGCTTCGACGGCTCTGGCCGGGCTTTCCGGAGAATCAGCTCCAGCTGCCGGCGCAGCGATTGCATTGATGTTCGTGGGGGCCACCGGCTACGGCCTCAGCCTGCGCTTCTACCTGCTCGCGCAGCGGGCCTTCGGCGCGGCACGCACCGGCTCGGTCTTCGCGTTCGCGCCCTTCATCGGCGCCGGCGCGGCAGTGCTGCTGGGCGACCGGTCGGCGAGTTGGCCGATGGCAGCGGGCGGCGTGCTGATGCTCGGCGGCGTGCTGCTGCACCTGGCCGAGTCGCACGGCCACTGGCACGAACACGAGGCGATGGAGCACGAGCACGCCCATCGGCACGACGACGGCCACCACGTTCATCTCCACGACCCCATGCCGGTCGGGCCCCACAGCCACCCGCACCATCACGAGCCGCTGCGGCACCGCCACGAGCACGTGCCGGACGTGCACCACACGCACCGGCACTGAGCCGCCTGGCCGACCTTCAGTGGGGGGCTGCCGGCGCCGTCTCCTGCCCGTCGGGTGCCAGCAGGCTGCCGAAGAGGAAGCGGCAGGCGAAGAGCAGGGCGCCGGCGGCGGCCACCAGGGCGGCGTGCAGCAGCCAGAAGTCGCGGCCTGGCATGGTCTCGAGCAAGCCCGCCAGCCAGCCGACGAAGGTGTTGCCGATGAACAGGTGCAGGTAGTAGATGCCGAGCACCAGGCCCTCGAGCCGCTTGGGCGAGACCCGCGAGTACAGCGCCAGTCCCACCGGCAGGATGTTGGCGAAGCCGAGGTCGTTGACGATGGTGTAGCCCAGCGTCCACACGAAGCTGACCTTCTCGCCGGTGGTGGCGACCATGGTCGCGGCGATGGCGATCAGGGCCGGGCCGCCGGCCGCCAGCACCGAGCCGAGGGCCATCTTCGTCAGCTCGTCCGGCTCGCGCCGGCGGGTGGCCCACCAGCGCCAGAAGGCGATCGAGGCGACCATGGTCGCGGTGCTGATGACCGCATCCACCGCCTGCAGCCAGGTGACCGGCACCTCCCAGCCGAAGAGCACGAGGTCCATGTTCTTCTGCGACCACAGCGGGAAGGCGTTCTGGAACTGCTGGTTGCCGACGATGGACAGCATCAGCAGCGGGATCAGGCCGATCAGCAGCATGAGCCGGGCCACGTCGGTGCGGCTCATCGCGGGCGCGGCCGATGCGTCGCCCGCGTTGGCGCGAGCCTTGCCGACCTCGGGCTCGGGCGGCAGCCAGCGGCGTCCGGCCAGGTAGACGAACAGGCCGATCACCATGCCGACGCCGGCGGCGCCGAAGCCCCAGTGCCAGGCCACCTTCTCGCCCAGCGTGCCGCAGACGATGGGCGCGAGGATGACCGCGATCTGCACCGCCAGCATGAAGATCTGGAAGGCGCTCGCGCGGCGCTTGTCCTGCGGCGCGTAGAGGTCGCCGACCTGCGCCGCGATGTTGCCCTTGAAGCAGCCCACGCCGACGAGCAGGCAGCCGAGTGCGGGCAGGAAGCTGGCCTCGAAGGCCATCAGGAAGTGGCCCAGCGCCATCAGGCTGGCGCCGATCACGACCGTCTTCGTGCGGCCCAGCCAGCGGTCGGCGACGAGGCCGCCGAACAGCGGCGTGAGGTAGACGAAGCCGGCGTAGAGGCCGAAGACGGCCGAGGCCAGCTGCTGCGGCGAGCGCGGGCCGGTGACGCCCTCGATCATTCCTCGCAGCGAATCGATGCCGGCCACGTGGCCGATGTTCTCCGGCAGGAACAGGTAGTTGGTGAGGTAGAGCACCAGCAGGGCCTGCATGCCGTAGTAGGAGAAGCGCTCCCACAGCTCGCAGAAGGCCAGCCAGCCCAGCCCGGCGGGGTGGCCGAAGAAGGCATGGTCGGAGCGCGCTCGAGGATCGATGGGGCCGCTGGTGGCGGCTTCGACGGTGTTCGTGTAGGTGGACACGGTGACGGCTCGGATTTTTGGAAGCCGGCACTGTCGTCGAAAGCCGCGGGCGCCACAAGTCGCGCCGACCCTGGCCCGGCCTGTGCCGAAGGGCCGTCGCCTGCCGAAGGGCCGGCGACGGCGTATGCTGCGCGGCTCCAAGCGACCCCCCAGCGAAAAGGAGCGATCACGATGAACGAATCGGCAGCAGCGGCGAGCGAGTTCTCGCGGCGTGATTTCGTGGCCATGTCGGTGGCCGGTGGCCTGGGTGCCGGCGTGGCCGGCGCCGCGTCGGCCGAGGTGCCGGTGGCGGACGAGTCGGTGACGGTCAAGACGCCCGACGGCAACTGCGACGCGCTGTTCATCCGGCCCGCGACCGGCGCCCACCCCGCGGTCATCCTCTGGCCCGATGCCTTCGGCCTGAGGCCCTCGATGCGCGAGATGGCCAAGCGCCTGGCGGGCGAGGGCTACGCGGTGCTGGTCCCCAACCCGTACTACCGCGTTTCCAAGGCGCCGCAGTACGAGACCGCGGCCAACATCGACTTCAAGGACAACTCGACGTGGGCCAAGCTCACGCCCTTGATGGAGTCGATCAAGGCCCCCGGCGCGCCCGAGCGCGATACGGCCGCCTTCGTCGCCTTCCTCGATGCGCAGGCGGGCGTCGACAAGGCGAAGAAGATCGGCACCCAGGGCTACTGCATGGGCGGCGCGCTGGCCCTTCGCAGCGCGGCCGCGGTGCCGGCGCGCATCGGGGCCGTCGGCTCCTTCCACGGCGGCGGCCTGGTGACCGACAAGCCCGACAGCCCGCACCTGCTGGCGCCGAAGATCAAGGGCCGCGTCCTGCTGGCCATCGCGCAGAACGACGACCAGAAGCAGCCCGACGCGAAGGACAAGCTGAAGGAGGCCTTCGCGGCCGCCAAGGTGCCGGCCGAGATCGAGGTCTATCCGGCCCAGCACGGCTGGTGCGTGCCCGACATGCCGGTCGAAGGCGGCAAGCCGATCTACAGCAAGCCCGAGGCAGAGCGCGCGTGGTCGCGCCTGCTGGCCCTCTACAAGGCTGCGCTGGCCTGAACCGGCGGCAGGCAGCGCATCACCCGCTGCATCACCTGCGCCGAGGTGATGGCCTCGGCGCAGTCATGCCTGTCCAGCGGGCACTCGCGCCAGGCGCAGGGGCGGCAGGGCAGGGTAGCGGCGAGGACCTGGTGCAGCGCATGGTCCAGCGGGGCCCAGCGAGCCGTGTCGGCGCCGCAGCTGATCACCACGCTGGGCCGCCGCAGCGCCGCGGCCACGTGAGAGACGCCGGTGTCGTTGCACACCACCGCCTCGGCCCCTTCGATGAGCGCGCCCAGCGTCCACAGCGTCGTGCGGCCGCACAGGTTCACCGCCGGCCGGCTCGCCGCGAAGTTCGGCCACCCGAACGTGCTGCTGGTCCG
>CAMLGG010000157.1 GCA_946479475.1 uncultured Ideonella sp.
TGACCCACGATCGCGCCCTGGCCGAGCGCTGCGAGCGCCAGCTGCACATCGAGGCGGGCCGGCTCGTGGAGTGAACGGCCATGAAAAAGGGCGCCCCGGGGGCGCCCTTGCTTCATGGAAGACAGCTTATTGCTGCGCGAACTTGTAGTCCGTCTTGGCGGCCTTCTTCAGTTCATCCTGGTACTTCTGGAGCTTGGCCTGCTCGACGCGCTGCATCAGCTGGGGCTTGACCTCCTCGAAGCTCGGGAACTGGGCTTCGCGGGTGTCTTCCAGCTTGATGATGTGGTAGCCGAACTGGCTCTTGACCGGCGTCTCGGTCATCTCGCCCTTCTTCAGCTTGGTCATCGCGGCGCTGAACTCGGGCACGTAGTTGTCGGGCTTGGCGAAGTCCAGGTCGCCGCCGTTCTCGGCCGAGCCGGTGTCCTTCGAGCTCTTCTTGGCCACGTCCTCGAACTTGGCGCCGGCCTTGATGTCGGCGATCAGCTTCTTGGCTTCGTCCTCGCTCTCCACCAGGATGTGGCGGGCGTGGTACTCGGTGCCGCTCTGGGCCGCCTTGACGGTGTCGTACTCGGCCTTGGCCTCGGCTTCGGTCGCCGGGTGCTTCTTCTTGTAGTCCTCGAACATCTCGCGGATCAGCACCGTCTGGCGCACCAGCTCCATCTGGTCCTTGTAGCTCTGGCTGGCGGCGATGCCCTGCTTCTCGGCGGCCTGCGTGAAGATCTCTCGCATCACCACTTCGTCCTCGGCGCGCTTCTGCAACTCGGGCGTCACCTGCTGGCCGCCGCGGGTGGCCTGCTTGACCAGCAGGTCGACGCGCGCCTTGGGAACGGGCTTGCCATTCACCGTGGTCACGTTCTGCGCGTGCACTGCCAGCGGCAGCAGGAGGACAGCGGCCAGGGCAGCGGTGGATTTCAGGTTCATGCGTGTCGCCTTTAAGTGGTGACTCGTGACGAGTGTCAACGAAGGGACGAAGGGAGGGGGTGGCTTGTCAGGCTTGCCGCGTCAGGCGCGACCGGGGCACAACGGGCGGCGGGGGAGCCGCGTGGACCTCGGAGGGCTTGCGCCGGCTGGGTTTACGTCAGGGCTCATCGGGTGCACGGGCGTCGATCGCCAGCGCATGGATGCCCTGCGGCAGCAAAGTGCTCAGGGCATCATACACGAGGCGATGTCGCGCCAGCCTGGGCAGGCCGGCGAAGCGCGCACTGACGATGCGCACGGAAAGATGGCTGCCCTCGCGCGCGCCGGCGTGGCCCGCGTGGGCCGCGCTGTCGTCGCGCACTTCGAGCGCCACCGGATCCAGCGCCTGCTGCAATGCGGCCTGCACGGCAGAGGCGCCGACGTGGGGGCGGCCGGCGGCAGGAGGGCTCATCGCGCCTGGTCCTGGCCGGCCTTCGGATCGGCGCCGGGCGTCTCGGCGGTCTTCTCCTCGGGCATGTGGCGGCCGATGTAGGCGGCCTGGCTGAGGATGAAGACGGCCATGAGCGCGTAGGTGCCGAAGGTGTGGAAGTTGGCCCACGCATCGTCCGAGAAGGCGTAGGCGATCCAGAGGTTGAGCGCGCCCATGACGAGGAAGAAGAAGATCCAGCCACCGAGCAGGCGCCGCCACACCCCCTCGGGCAGCTGCAGTTCCTCGCCCATGGTGTTGCGCAGCAGGTTGCGGTGGAAGAAGCGCTCGGCCACCCAGAAGATGGTCCCCATGATCCAGAAGACCACGGTGGGCTTCCACTTGATGAACATCGGTTCGTGCAGCCACACCGTGGCACTGCCGAGCACGATGACCAGCGTGAGGCTGATCCACAGCATCAGGTCGATCTTGCGGCCCTGCCACTTCATCCAGGCGACCTGCAGGGCCGTGGCGAGGATGACCGCGATGGTCGCCAGCAGCATCGGGGCTTCGTCGACGCCGACGACGCCGCCCGAGACCGCGAATCCGAAATGCTGGGTGGCGAAGGCGGCGGCCCAGTCCTTGTTGAACTTGCCGAACTGGTAGGTGCCGAAGAAAAGCAGCAGCGGCAGGAAATCGAGAAACAGCTTCATGGCGCGGCGCGGAGTCTAACCGCGCCCGGCGCAGGGACTCACTCCCTCTTTTGGAAGTCAGTCCTTCTTCTCGAAATCGATCGCCGCCGAGTTGATGCAGAAACGCTCGCCGGTGGGCGCCGGGCCGTCGTCGAAGACATGGCCCAGGTGCGTGCCGCATCTGGCGCAGCGCACCTCGACGCGCGTCATGCCGTGGGTGTGGTCGATGACCCGCTCGATCTTGCCGTCCTCCACGCCCTGCCAGAAGCTGGGCCAGCCGCAGCCGGCGTCGAACTTGGTGTCGGACTGGAAGAGCACCTCGCCGCAGCCTATGCACTTGTAGACGCCGTTTTCCCAGTGGTCCCAGAAGCGGCCGGTGAAGGCCCGCTCCGTCGCGGCCTGGCGCGCCACGGCGTACTGGGCCGGGCTCAACTGGGCGCGCCATTCGGCATCCGTCTTGTGGACGGCGTAGCGCGGGTCGTCGTGGCGATGGGGGGTGTCGTCGGCGCTCATGGCAGGGCTGGTCGGGTGAAGTTCGGCGCCAGTGTAGGCACCGGCGCGCCGCCTGCCCCGGGCGGGGTCTTCAGGCCGGCCAGCGCCTGGGCGCCGGGCCTTCGTAGGCGACGTGCTCGCAGGCGATGGGCAGCACCGTCCGCTCCGGCTTCTCGCTCGCCTCGATGTAGCAAGGCGGCATGCCGGCCAGGAAGGCGGGGAACATGAAGTGGTAGTACTCGCGGGCCGTCAGGCCGAGGTCGAGGCCGAGTGCGGCCGCCAGTGCGCCGTAGTTCATGCGCCAGCGCCAGCGGCCCTCGACCAGGAAGCGCTCGAGCTCGAAGGCGAGCTCCAGGTGCGGCCCTTGGTGCAGGCCCAGCTCCCGGGCCAGCGTCATCATCGGCCCGATGCGCTCGTCGCCGTTCGCGATGGGCCGGCCGTAGCCCGCGATGGCGCGGTGCACGACAAGCTCTTCGCGCACGCATTCGTCCAGCGTGCCGCCCTGGCTGAGCGCCTCGCGGGTGCGAAGGAAGAAGTCCGCCGCGCGGATGTCGATGCCGCGGCCGTAGATGCTCGCCTCCGACACGGCGAGCGCGGCGGCCATGCCGAGGTTGCCGGTGCTGCGGGTCGTGCCGGCGAGCGCGGCGACCCGGTTGTTCCAGATGCGCGCGTCCGGATAGCTCGTGCAGACCCACAGCGCATGCAGCATGCGCAACTGCGGCGCGGTGAAGCGGCGACCCGTTATCCCGAAGGCATAGAGCGCGAGCCAGTCCATGTCCTTGAATTCGGCATGCAGGTCGTGGCCCCTGAAGACGGCCTGGCGGCCGACGAAGCACGCGCCCATGCGGGTGCGCAGGCGGCCGGCGGCTTCGTGGAGAAGGAAGGGATTCATGCGAGCGCCTCCTCGGGCCGGTCCTCGAGATCAAGGGCGAAGAAGGGAAAGTTCTTGTGGCCGAGCCGGCGTTGCTCGAGCGCGTGGGCGGCGGCGCCGGGCAGTCGCAGGAGCAGGTGGAGCATCTCGCCCTGCTCGGGGTCGAAGCCCAGGTCATGCAAGGCCGCGGCCGCCAGGCCGGTCAGCGCCAGTGGCGCGCCAGCCTGCGCTTCGATCGCCTCGCGCCGGCTGGCCAGCCAGTGCAGCGCCGGGAAGGACGCGGGATCCGGCCGGGTGAGCGCCACCAGGCCGTCCAGCAGCCGAAGGACGAAGGTCGCGGCCCGGCGTGCATGCGGTTCGAAGCCGGCACGGTGCGCGGCTCCCGGCCAGATGCCGGGCCGCCGGCTCGGCGCTTCGAGGGCCTGCCTCCAGAGGGCCAGGTCGGTGCCGCAACGAGCCCACAGCCCCATCGCGTCGTGCACCTCGCGAGACCCGCCCGACTCGCCGGCACCGACTGCGAGCGCCGCCATCAGGCCGGCGGCTGCGGGCGAGCCGCCGACGCCGGCGCACATCGCCGCGTGCACCGCCGGATCGCGCGGGCCGGGATTGGCCAGTGCGAGCGCCAGGGCATCCAGCATGCGGACCTGCACGGGGCGCGGCGGCTCGCCGCGGAACAGCAGGAACAGCATGTCTGCCCAGGACGCGCGGCCGAGCATGTCGGTGGCGACATCGAAGCCATGGCAGCGTGCGCTGCGCGTGGAGAAGGCGTCATCGGGCTCGGGCTCCTCGTGCCAGATCCGCGTGCGGACCGGCTGGATCTTCGGGTTCGCGCTCATGGCGGGCTCACAGCAGGCTCATGCCGCCGTCGACCGCCAGTTCCTGGCCGACGACGTAGGAAGCGTCGTCGCTGGCGAGGAACAAGGCGACCCGGGCCACCTCGGCCGGCTCGCCGAAGCGCCGGATGGGCGACTTGCGTTCGATGTCCTGCACGACCGCGTCGCGCGCCTCGCTTGGCAGGCCCAGGCGGCTCCAGATGGGCGTGGCGATGGGTCCCGGGCTGATCGCGTTGACGCGGATGCCGCGGCCGATGAGCTCCAGCGCCAGGCTCTGCACCAGCGAGCGCACGGCGGCCTTGCAGGCCGCGTAGACGCTGAAGTTCGGCGAGCCCAGCTGGTTGGCGATGGAGGTGGTCACGATCACCGAAGCGCCCCGGCGTAGCAGCGGCAGCGCCTTCTGGATCGTGAAGAACACGCCCTTGAAGTTGACGCTTTGCATGGCGTCGAACTGCGCCTCGGTGACGGCTTCGAGCGGGGCGGGCTGGGCCAGGGCGGCATTGACGAAGAGCACATCCAGCGACCCCAGCCGCGACTTCACCTGCCGCATGAGTTCTTCGATGTCGGGCAGGCTGCCGGCGTCGCTGCGCAGCGCCAGGATGCGGCCGTCCGAGCTTCGCTGGACTTCGTCGAGCGTGGCCGGGTCCCGCCCGGTGACGGCCACGCGGGCGCCTTCTTCGCAGAACAGCCGGGCCGCAGCCAGGCCGATGCCGCTGTTGCCGCCGGTGACGAGGGCGGTCTTTCCGTTGAGCTTGTTCATGGGAGGTTCGGCTTCACTTCACGGCGCCCAGGGCCTTCAGGCGCTGGATCATGGGAGGGACTTCGTCGCGGTCGATGCGCACGTCGACCAGGGTCGGGCCGCGGCGGGCCAGGATGGCCTCGAAGTCGAGCGCCTGCAGGTCCTCGGGCGACTCGACCACGTGGCCGGGCACCCCCATGGCCTCGGCCACGGCGGCGAAATCGACCTTCGGCAACTCGAAGCCCACGGGCTCCGCCTTGGCGAGGCGCTGGCCGTGCATGACCATGCCGTAGGCGCTGTCGTTGAGCACGAAGTAGACGACCGTCAGGCCCTCGGCCGCCGCAACGCCTATCTCCTGGCCGCTCATCAGGTAGCTGCCATCGCCGGTGATGCAGACGACCGGGCAGCGCGGGTTGCCCCGCGCGATCCCCACGGCAGCGCCGATGGCCCAGCCCATGGGCGCGAAATCCATCATCACGCGCAGCCAGTGGGCTGTGCCGCTGCGGCGCTCGGCATCGCCGGTGCGGCGGCCACCCGTGCCCCCGCCCCCACCCCCGCTGCCGCGCCGGTTGCGCGGCTGCAGGTAGTGCACAGCCCAGATCATGCTGTTGCCGGTGTCGGCGACGAAGCGCGTGTTCGGCGGGCAGCGCCGCGAGAGCTCGCGCATCAGCCGCTGAGGCTTGATCGGCGTGGCGTCGCTGTCCACCTGCTCCGGCGCGTGCAGCGCGAGGTTGGGGTTCTGCGCATCGGGGTTGTGAATGGGCAGGCTCACCACGTTGCGGGCGTCGTTGGCGGCGAAGCCATCGATCAGCAGGCGGCACACGGACAGGATCCGGCCGCGCACGTGCAGCCGGGCCATCGGCGAGCGCATGAGGTGCTCGTCGGATGCATCGACGTGGATCAGGCGGCCGTTCATCAGCGCAGCGTTCCAGCCCCCGCTGGCCAGCTCGCTGAAGGCCGTGCCGAAGGCGACGACGAGGTCCGCGTGGCTCTTGAGCAGGGCCTCCGCGCTGGCGTGGCCCCCGAAGCCGAAGACGCCGTGGAAGGCACGGTGGCGCGGGTTGACGAGGCCCTTGCCGTCGGGCGTGGTGATGAACTGCGCGCCGGTCAGGTCGACCAGCCGCATGATCGTGTCCACGGCCTCGCCGCAGCCGTCGCCGATCAGGAAGACCGGCGATTCGGCGCGCTCGAGCTCGCCGCGCAGCGCGCGCACCGCGTCGAGGTCGACCATGGCCGGTTTCGCATGGACGAAGGCGCTGCGGTCGCAGTCCTCGCTGGGCGCAGCCACCGTGCTGCGCAGGATGTCCACCGGGATCGACAGGTGCACCGGCCCCTGCGGAGCCTGGAAGGCGCGCATCAATGCATGGATCAGCTTGGTCTCGAGCTGGTCGGGATGCGTGACGAGCGAGTTGTAGCGGGTGCAGTGGCGCAGCATGCCCACCGCGTTGATGCCGGTGCAGCTGGATTCCTGCAGGGCGCCGCGGCCGAAGTTGCGCAGCGGTGGCTGGCCGGTGATGACCAGCATCGGCACGTTGTTGGCATAGGCCGTCGCCACGCCGGTGATCAGGTTGGTGGCGCCTGGGCCGGAGGTCGCGATCGCCACGCCGATCCTGCCGGTCTCACGTGCGTAGCCATCGGCCATGAATGCCGCGCCGGCCTCGTGCCTTGCCACGACGGGTCGCGGGCCGCCTCGCCGCTCGCTGCGGGCCAGGGCGTTGTAAAGAGGCTCAATGGCGCCGCCGGGGACGCCGAAAACCGCCTCGATGCCGAGGCGTCCCAGGTAGGTGACGATGAGTTCCGCTGCCTCCATCGTGGGGGCTGCATCGGGGGCGAAGGCCGGGTCGGGCAATGCCGCCGCCGCTCGCTTCAGACTGTCCATTTCGTACCGCTCCAAACAATCAAGAGAAAGCCTCGGCCACGCCCGGGCCGCAGCGTCGCGCTCGAGGCAGGACGCTGCCGGCCGGCGAAGAAGAATTCGCGGCGCAAAGGCGTGGCCACGCGGGGCACCGGATGGCGCCGCGAAAGGCGTGGCGGGGTGATCTCCCTGAATGCGAACTGGCGGGCCGTGTCCTCGCGCTAGGACCCCGGCGCGTCATTCACCGATGGCGGCCCGGGCGGAGAGCCCTGGGTGCAGGCGATCACCGCCCCTGCATGGCGCAGGGGCGTGGGTCACCGGCCATCGGCGGCTGTAGCCGCGCGCATCTAATTTGTTACTTCGACGAACAAATTGTCACGTTTGCGGCGAACCACTGCAAGGGCGTGGACGTGACTGAATCCGCGCTTTCAGAGCCAGAGGATGTCGGGATCTCTAAAGCCGGTACTCGGCCGTGACGAAGATCGCGCGCCCGGCCTGGGGCAGGTCGTTCGGGATGGAGACGAAAGGCGTGCCGAAGGGACTGGGCTCGCGCACGTCGGCATCGAAGAGGTTGCGCGCAGTGAGGACGATGGACCACTGCGGGTTCAGCTCGGAGCGCAGGCTCAGGTCCACGGTGGTGTAGTCGGCGACGGCCGGCCGGATGTCCAGGGCCTGCCGTTGCCGGCCGGCGACCCAGTTGACCTGGGCGTCGGCCTGCCAGCCGCGGCTGGGCTGCCAGTCCACCCGCAGGTGAGCGTGCTGGCGCGGCGACATGCCCGGGTCCTGACCAGTCTGCTCGTCCACGGAATGCTGCCAGGCGTAGTTGGCACCGACGCGCCACTGCCGGGCCGGCTCCCACTCGGCTTCGAGCTCCACGCCCTTGCCCGTCTGCTCGCCCTGGTTCTGGTAGGTGAGGGTGCTGTCGAGCCGGATCAGGTCGCTCAGGCGGTAGCGGAAGACGTTGATCCCCAGGCGGGTGGCGGCATCGGCCTGCCAGGACAGCGCGGCCTCGATCGTGCGCATCCTCTCGGGCGTCAGCGAGGCGTTGCCGTTGGACGCGGGGTTGTTGATGGCATAGAGCTCGTTGAAGGACGGCGCGCGGAAGGCCGTGCCGTACAGCAGCTTGGCGGTGACGTCGTAGGCTGCCTCCCAGACCAGCGCCACGCGGGGATTGGTCGTGCCGCCGAAGTCCGAGTAGCGGTCGTGCCGGACGCCGGCGGTCAGCGCCCAGTCCCGCGCGATGCTCCATTCGTCCTGCACGTAGACGTGCTCGACGCTGCGCTGGTGCGGCACGATGAACGGCACGGTGTGGGTGACGTCCGTCACGTCCTCGAACGAGCCGGTGCCGATGGGGCTGAAGTCGGGGTTGAAGTTCTTGGTCTCGCGGATCCGGTACAGGTCCTGCCGGGTGTAGCCGGCGCCCAGCCTGATCCGATGGCCCGCCAGGCCGGTGTAGACGGCCGTGGCCTCGAGGCGGCCGGTTCGTTCCCACTTCTCCGGGTTGCCGATCATGCCGTCCTCGAAGAAGCCGCCGCCGAGGTTGGTGCCGGCCGGGAAGAGCACGAGGCGCGAGTGCTCCTCGTACTGGGCGGCGTAGGCCCGCAGCAGCAGGTCCCAGTCGGCGACGGGCAGGGCCGGGCGCCAGCTCAGGTCGGCGTCCACGTGCTCGCTCGAATTGCGGCCGGCGGGATCGAGCGCCTGGGCCACGCCGGCGCCCGAGCCCTGGTCGAACACGCGCTTGTAGCTGGTGCGCAGGCGCCAGCCGCCGGCCGACGCGTCCAGCGCCGCGTTGACCATCCGGTAGCCGTCGTCCATCGGCCCTGGTGCATGCGACACCGGCGGGACGCCGAACGGGCCGAAGATGGCGTCCAGGCCGGTCTGCGCGTCGGCGCTCACCGTGCGTTGCGCGCCGTCGGTGCGGCTGTAGGCGAGGTGGCCGGCGACTGCCACGCCTTCCCATTGCCCGCCCGCCTGCCACCAGCCGGCGGCGCTGTCGAACGACCCGGCGCGCAGGCCGACCTGCTGGCCGGCAATCTCATCCGCGCGCTTGGTCTGGATGCTGATGACGCCGGCATAGGCGTCTGCGCCGTACAGGGCCGAGCCCGGGCCGCGGATGACCTCGATGCGGGCAATGTTCTCCACCGGCATGCCGCCCCACTGCACCCCGCGGTCGCCGGCGTAGGCGCTCGTCTGCGGCTGGCCGTTGATCAGCAGAAGGACCTGGGGGTTGATCAAGGTGCTGCGCACCCCGCGGAAGATGTAGATGGGCGAATTGACGACGGGCGAGCGCGACACGTGCAGTCCGGGCACCGTCTCGAGCACGTCGTCCAGGTCGGTGGCGCCCATGGCGCGGATGTCCTCCGCCGTGATCACCGTGGCCACCGAAGGCGCGCGGGCCACCGGCACGCGGGAGCCGGTGGCGATGCTGACGTGCGACTTGTCGCCGAAGGACATCGCGAGCTCTTCCTCCTCCGAGACTTCTGCGCCACGCGCGGTCATCACCAGGGTCGTCGCCAGGCCCAGGACGGCAAAGCGGGCAAGTCGCATGATCAGGAGGACCGCTGCAGCGGGCGGCGAGGCTGTGGAAGGCGCGCGAAGCATAGGGCGGCCCCACAGCGCTTACAACCCGAGATCGCCGCCGTTGACAGGCTTCGTCGCGCGGCAGCGTCAGGGCGCTTGACGCGCGTCACGGCGGCGCGTCCACCCAGCGCAGCGCCAGCTGCTCGGTCAGCACGGCGGTGAGAAGCTCGTGCTGCACGGGCTTGGCCAGGAAGGCGTTGGCACCGCCTTCCAGGCAGCGGCGGCGGTCCTCCGGCGAAGCATTGGCCGACACCGCGACGATGGGCAGCCGGCGCGTCGCTTCTTCCGCTCGCAGCCGGGCCGTGGCCTCCAGGCCGTCCATCACCGGCATGCGGATGTCCATCAGCACCAGGTCGGGCTGCCCGGCGCGGACGCGCTCCAGGGCCTGCGCCCCGTCGTGGGCCTGGTCGACCTCGAAGCCCTGGCGCTCCAGCAGGTCGCGCAGCAGGTGCCGGTTGGCTGCCACGTCGTCGACGACCAGCACCCGGCGCCGGTGGCCCTCGTAGCGGCGCCTGGCCACGCGGGGCGGCGGCTCGGCCGCGCGTTTCGGCTCTTCGATCGATTCGGGGAAGTCGAGCACGAACCAGAAGCGGCTGCCCACGCCGTGCCGGGTGTCGACGTGGATCTCGCCGCCCATCAGCTCGACCAGCTGGCGGCTGATCGCCAGGCCGAGCCCGGTGCCCGCGGCGCGGTGATGCGCCTCGCCGGCCTGCTCGAAGGGCTGGAACAGGCGCCGCAGCGCCGACGGCTCGATGCCCACTCCGCTGTCGGACACCTCGAACCGCACGCGCGCGCCGCCGGAGGGCGTGCCGGGCTCCGGGCTGACCGACAGGGTGACATGGCCGCGGTCGGTGAACTTCACCGCGTTGCCCAGCAGGTTGATGAGCACCTGGCGCAGGCGCTTCTCGTCCGCCATCACCGCGGCCGGGAGCTCGGGATGGGCCAGCACGTTGAAGGCCAGGCCCTTCTCCTCGGCCTTCAGACTGACGATGTCGCCGACGCCCTGCAGCAGGGGACGCAGGACCGTCGGCGCGACGAGCAGCTCGGTCTTGCCGGCCTCGATCCGCGAGAGATCGAGGATGTCGACGATCAGCGTCAGCAGGTGCTCGCCACTGGTCTGGATGTGGTCCAGCCCGGCCCTCTGGCGGCCGGTGAGGTTGCCGTCCATCTTGAGGATCTGGGTGTAGCCGAGCACCGCGTTCAGCGGCGTGCGCAGCTCGTGGCTCATGCGGGCGAGGAACTCGCTCTTGGCGGCGCTGGCCGATTCGGCCACCTCCTTGGCTTGCTGCAGCTCCCTGGTGCGTTCGCGGACCGCCTGCTCCAGGCGTTCGCGGTGGTGGCGCAACTCCAACTCGCGCAGGCGCTGGGCATCGAGCATGCGGTTGAAGGCGCGGGCCATCAGCGCGATGTCTCGCGGACCCAGGTGCGGATCCGCCTGGACCAGCGGGTCGCCTCTCTCCGCCCGGGCCATCACCTCGGACAGGGCGGTCAGCGGCCGTGTCAGGCGGCCGGCCAGCCAGCGAATCCCCAGCACGAACACCACCGCCACCGCCAGCGACGCGGCCAGGTTGGCCAGGAACACCTGGGCCATCATGCGCCGCAAGGTGCCCTTGCCCTGGGCCACGCGGACATCGCCCAGCAGCTCGTCGCCCGGCGTGCCGTTCACGTCGAAGGGCGACACCGGCCGGCGCGCGACGACCGGGGCCACGAAATGCCAGGCCTCGCCGGTCTCGGCGGCCAGGCGTACCTCGCCGGCCGCAGGCAGGCGCGGCCAGTCGGGCGGGGCGGCAGCGTCGCCGCGGGACAGCAGCACGTGACCGTCGGCGCTGCGCAGCTCGACGCCGATCACGTCGGGGAAGGCCAGCGTCGCCCGGACCGCCTCGGCGGCGTTGTCCGGCGTGGCCGACATCAGCGCCAGCGTGCCCTGCGAAGCCAGGCTCTGGGCCACCCGCTGGCCCTGCTCGATGAGGGTGGCCCGGATCTGCCGGCTCGCCTGCCAGGAGCTGACCAGCGAGGACAGCAGGGCCATCAGCAGCACGCCGACGGTGGCGGCCGTGCTCAGCTGCCGCCTGAAGCTGGTGGGCGGCAGGCCATCGACGGGCAGCGGGCGCGGCAGCAGGGCCTGGAGCATGCGCATCATGATTCGGGGTACAGCTTGTCGATGCGGTGGGCGCGCAGGTCGAGGTCGACCCCCAGGTGCGCGGCCGTGCGCTGGTTGGCGGCGACCAGAACGTCGCGCAGCGGGAGCATGCCGCGCGGCGTCCTTCGGCCGGCGAGCGCGTCCTGCGCCGACTGCGCCAGGCTGCGGCCGAGGGCCGGGTTGTCGGGATACAGCGCGAACAGCGCGCCGCGCCGCACATGGGCGACGTTGCTGGAGCACACGGCGAAGTTGCGCTGCCAGGCCTCCTGCAGCACCAGGGGCAGCAGGGTGCTTTCCTCGACCGTGGTCGCGTCCTGCGGGAGCCACACCGCGTCGCGCCGGGGGTCGATGGCGGACAGGACCTCCTGGTAGCTTCGCAGGGCGCGCTTGGGCTCGTCCGCCTCGATGGCCGCCAGCTCCATCCCGGCGGCCCTGGCGGCATCGGACGCGAGGCGGGCCAGCCAGCCGTTCTGCTGGGGATCGTGGACCATGAACACGCGTCGCGCGGCCGGCACCATCCGGCGCAGCTGGGCGAACACCAGGGCGGGGTCGGGGGCCAGGCTGTGGACGACGTAGGCCTGGGCCGGGCCCTCCGGCGCGCCGATCACGCAGCCGGCGACCACGCCGATGGCCCGGTCCAGCGCGGCGGCCGCCTTCAGGCCGCTGCGGCCCAGCGCGATGACGACCCGCACCTCGCGCCGGCGCAGCTCCTCGGCCAGGGCAGGCGGCGGGCCTTCGCCCCGGACCGCGAAGCCGGGCACGGGCTGGCGCGCCTGGTCGCGGATGCCCTCGAGGATCGTCGCGAAGACCGAGCGGAAGGGCTCGCCGATGTCGGGATAGAGCACCGCCAGCCCCGCCCCGCCCTCGGTGGCCGGCGCCGCCCGGGCGGTCGGGGTGCCCGCCCCCGCGCCTGCGCTCGCCAGTGCCGCCAGCATGCGCAGCGCTTGCCGTCGGGACGGGCAGGCGCGGTGTCGGGG
>CAMLGG010000158.1 GCA_946479475.1 uncultured Ideonella sp.
GGCACCTGGGTCCACGAGGCGATCCAGGAGGGCCTGGTCGTCAACGAGTGCTTCACGCAGATCGGCATCCGCTCCGCGGGCGAGCGTGCCGCGCGCGAGTACGTGCGCGACCAGGGCGGCCTGATCTTCACCGCCCGCGAGCTCCGTGGCTGCGAGGGCAGTGCGCAACTGGCGCGGGTGTGTCGCGCCATCCGCGAGCGACTCGCCGCGCACGGAGGGCCGCCCGTCTACCTGAGCCTCGACATCGATTGCCTCGACCCGGCCTTCGCCCCAGGCACCGGCACGCCCGAGCCCGGCGGCATGACCACCAACCAGGTGCTCACCCTGCTCGAGGACCTGGCGGACCTCGACTTCGTCGGCATGGATTGCGTGGAGGTGGCGCCGCCCTACGACCACGCGGACCTCACCTCCTATGCCGCCGCGACCTTCGTGTGGACCTACCTGGCGGGGCGGATCGCGGCTTCGACCGCAGGGTCGGCTGCGGCCTGACCTCAGCCCTGCAACGCTTCGATCACCAGCTCGGCCACCCGCTGCGAGGAGCGCGGATTCTGGCCGGTGACGAGGTGGCCGTCGCGCACGGCGAAAGGCTGCCAGTCCGGCCCGCTCTCGAAGCTGGCGCCGAGCGTGCGCAGGCGTGACTCGAGCAGGAATGGCACGACGTTGGCCAGGCCGGCGGCGCGCTCTTCCGAATCGGTGAAGCTGTTGACGCGCCGGCCCGCGATGACCGGCTCGCCGTCGGACCTGAGTGCCGCCACGAGGCCGGCGACACCATGGCACACGGCCGCGATGACCTTGCCTTGTGCATCCGCCTCCTCGACGATCCGCCGCACGCCTTCGCTCTTCGGCAGGTCCCACATCGTGCCGTGGCCGCCGGGGAAGAAGACCGCGTCGAAGTCCGCCATCGACAGTCCGTCCACCTTGTGCGTGTGGGTGATTCCCTTCTGCAGCGCCTCGTCGTTCAGCATCCGGTCCACGGCGGCGGCGTTCTGCCCCGGCGGCTTGAGGCTGCCGGGGTCCACAGGCACCGGCCCGCCGAGGGTGGAGGCCAGGGTGACCTGTGCGCCCGCGTCCGTGAACGCGTAGAACGGCTCGGCCAGTTCGTCCGCCCACAAGCCGGTGGGCTGGCCGGTGCCCTCCATCCGGTCGTTCGACGTGAGGACCATGAGGATGCGTTTCGGATGTTGCGGGCTGTTCATGCGGGCGCCTCCTGCAAGTGGCCGTCGAGGGAAGGGACGCCCCAGGTGCAGCAAGGCGCAGGCCCGACGCGCGCCCCCCGGCGTCTACGCCCCCGTCGACTCGCGTTCGACGATGCGGAAGCCGACGTCGATGATGCGCTCTTGCACCGCCTGGCCCTGGCAGCGCGCGATCATCAGGCGCGCGGCCTCGCGGCCGATGCCGGCGCCGTCGATGTGGACGGTGCTGAGGCTGGGCAGCAGCTGGGCGGCGAAGTCGGCGTCGCCGAAGCCCACGACCGCGAGCTCGCGCGGCACTTCGATCCCCCTGGCGCGCGCCTCGGTGAGCACGCCCTGCGCAAGCGCGTCGGAGCTGCAGAAGACGGCGCGGATCCGCGGATCGCGCTCCAGCAGTTCGCGCAGCGCGCCGCGGCCGGAGGCCATGTTGCTGGGCGCCTTGACGCAGGCGGTCGGCACCTCTCGCCCCATCGCGGCCAGGAAGCCTTCTCGCCGGGCGAGGGCGCGCTGGTCGTCGGCCGTGGCCACCGCGACATGCTGCCAGCCCTTGGCGAGGAAGAAGCCGGCCACCGCGCTGCCGACCTTCAGGTGGGAGAAGCCGACCAGCATGTCGACCGGGCGGTCGCTCAGGTCCCAGGTCTCGACGACCGGGATGCCGAGCTGCCTCAGGCGCTCCGTCGACGGGCCGGCCTGCAGCAGGCCCGCGACCACGATGCCGTCGACGCGGCGGCCGACCATGGTCTCCAGCAGCGCGGCCTCGCGGGCGTGGTCGTAGCCCGTCTGGCCGAGGATGAGCTGGTAGCCGGCCGCATCCAGCGCCTGGGTGAGCATCTGCACCGTCGGCAGGAATTGCGGCACCGCCACGACCGGCAGCAGCGCGCCTATCGCCATGCTGCGCCTGGACTTCAAGCCGCCGGCCAGCAGGTTCGGGATGTAGCCGGTGGCCTGCACCGCCCGCTGCACCTTCTCGAGGGTCGACCTGGAGACCATCTCCGGCGTCTTCAGTGCCCGCGAGGCCGTCATCAGCGACACGCCGGCGGCCTGGGCCACGTCGTGAAGGGTGACGGACTTGGTGCGGGGCGAAGTCATCGGGGCGAGGTTGCGACAAGCGAGGGCGACGACATTGTCGACCACGTGGCAGGGATGATTGACGTTCCCGAGATGCTAACGTTATCATCCCGCCGACTGAACACCTGTCATGCGAAATCTCTCTCTTGAAGCGCTTCTCCAGCGCTTTCTTTTTCGTGTTAGATGTTAACGTTAACACCTCATCAATGACGACCACGCGCACATCTGCCGACAGCATCCGCTGGTTGCGCCTGTCCGCCTGCAGCCTGCCGCTGGCCACGCCGATCAGCGACGCCAAGGTGCTGACCGGCCGCCAGAAGCCGATGACCGAGGTGGCGTTGCTCTTCGTCGAGCTGCAGACGCGGGAAGGCCACGAGGGCCTGGGCTTCAGCTACGCCAAGCGCGCAGGCGGCCCGGGCCAGTTCGCCCATGCCGAGGAGATCGCGCCGGTGCTGATCGGCGAGGATCCGAGCGACATCGCCCGGCTGTGGAACAAGCTCTGCTGGGCCGGCGCCTCGGCGGGCCGCAGCGGCCTGGCGACGCAGGCCGTGGGCGCCTTCGACGTCGCCCTGTGGGACTTGAAAGCCCGCCGCGCCGGCCTGCCGCTGGCCAAGCTGCTGGGCGCCTGGCGGGATTCGGTCGCCTGCTACAACACCTCGGGCGGCTTCCTGCACACGCCGCTGGAGCAACTGCTGGTCAATGCCGCCGCTTCGGTCGAACGGGGCATCGGCGGCATCAAGCTCAAGGTCGGCCAGCCCGACCGGGCGCTGGACGTGAAGCGGGTCGAGGCCGTGCGCAAGCACCTGGGCGACCAGGTGCCGCTGATGGTCGACGCCAACCAGCAATGGGATCGCCCGACGGCCCAGCGCATGTGCCGCACCTTCGAGGACCTCGACCTCGTCTGGATCGAGGAGCCGCTGGACGCCTACGACCACGAGGGCCACGCCGCGCTGGCCGCGCGCTTCGACACGCCCATCGCCACCGGCGAGATGCTGACCAGCGTGGCCGAGCACGGCGAACTCATCCGCCACCGCGCGGCCGACTACCTGATGCCGGATGCGCCTCGCGTAGGCGGCATCACGCCCTTCCTCAGGATCGCCTCGCAGGCCGAGGCCGCCGGCCTGATGCTCGCGCCGCACTTCGCGATGGAGCTGCACGTGCACCTCGCGGCGGCGTACCCCACCGAGACCTGGGTCGAGCACTTCGACTGGCTGGAGCCGCTGTTCAACGAGCGGCTCGAGGTCCGGGCCGGCCGAATGCTCGTGCCCGATCGCCCCGGCCTGGGCCTGAGCCTCAGCGGGCAGGCGCGCGCCTGGACTGGCCGGCAGGCCGAGTTCGGCGAGCGCGCCTGACGCAACCCGCCCCCGTTTCCCTTCGCGCACCCCCATCAGACAGGAGACAAGACATGCGCAAGCTCATCGCCACCGTGGCCCTCGGCCTCGCTGCAGTTTCGGTGGCCACCGGCGCCTTCGCCGAGGCGTGGCCCGCCAGGCCGGTGACGCTGCTGGTGCCGTTCCCGCCGGGCGGCTCGACGGACATGATCGCCCGCACCGTGGGTGCCAAGCTGCAGGAGAAGCTGGGCGGGACTTTCGTCGTCGACAACAAGGGCGGCGCCGGCGGCACGCTGGGCGCGGCGCAGGCCAAGCGCTCGGCGCCGGACGGCTACACCGTCTTCGTCTCCTCGCTCGGCCCCTTCGTCATCGGCCCGCACCTGATCAAGACCACCGGCTACGACCCGCTGACCGACTTCGACTACATCACCGTGGCGGTGCAGGCGCCGAACGTGCTCACCGTGCCGGCCAGTTCGCCGCACAAGACCTTTGCCGACCTGCTGAAGTTCATCAAGGCCAACCCGGACAAGATGACCTTCGCCTCCGCCGGCAACGGCACGTCGGACCACCTCACCGCCGAGCTGTTCTGGCAGGAGACGGGCACCAAGGCCGTCCACGTGCCCTACAAGGGCGGCGCGCCGGCCATGTCGGACCTGCTCGCAGGGCAGGTCGACGCGACCTTCATGAACATCAACACCGGGCTGCCCAACATCAAGGCCGGCAAGCTGCGCGCGCTGGCGATCACCAGCTCCAGGCGCTCGCCGCTGCTGCCCGACGTGCCGACGATGGAGGAGCTGGGCTTCAAGGGCGTCACCGTCTACTCCTGGCAAGCCTTCGCCGCGCCCAAGGGGCTGCCGGCCGACATCAAGGCCAAGCTGCACGACGGCATCGTCGCCGCGCTGAACGACCCGGCCGTCAAGCCCAAGCTGCTCGAACTCGGCTTCGAGATCGTGGGCAACACGCCGGAGCAGTTCACCGCCTTCCAGGCTGCCGAGTTCGCGCGCTGGAAGAAGGTCATCGAAGTCGGAAGGATCACGGCGGATTGATGAAGCCCCCACGCCCCCTCCCGGGGGCTGCCCCCCGAGGGGGCTCGCGCAGCGGACCGGCAGAGCCGGATCCGCGCACGCCCTTGGCTGAGCAGCACTGTGCGCGTCTAAGAGTCAACCCACGGACCATGCCCATCGAATCTCACCTTCCGCGACGTGTCTTCCTGCGCGCTGCCGGCGCGACCGGCCTGGCGGCGATCGGCGGTCCGGCCCTGGCGCAGTCCTTCGACTTCAAGCCCAGCCAGCGCTATCCGGATCCGGCCGTCCAGATCCTCGATCCCGCGTTCACCAGGTACCGGCTCTATAGCAGCACGGTGGAGCAATTGGCCACCGGCATGCGCTGGGCCGAAGGGCCGGCCTACTTCCCCGGCGACGGCGGCGGGCCGGGCCATTTGCTGCTGAGCGACATCCCGAACAACCGGATCATGAAGTTCGACGAGAAGACGGGCTCGTTCAGCGTCTTTCGCAGCCCCTCCAACTTCGCCAACGGCAACGCGCGCGACCGGCAGGGCCGCCTCGTGACCTGCGAGCACTCGGTGACGCGGCGCATCACCCGCACCGAGCGAGACGGCAAGGTCACGGTGCTGGCCGACCGCTTCGAAGGCAAGCGGCTGAACGCGCCCAACGACATCGTCGTCAAGTCCGACGACTCGATCTGGTTCACCGATCCGCTGTTCGGCATCAACGGCGAGTGGGAGGGGTCGCGCGCACAGCCCGAGCAGCCGACGACCAACGTCTACCGGCTCATGCCCGATGGCAGGCTGCATGCGATCATCACGGACCTCGTCAATCCGAACGGCCTGGCCTTCTCGCCGGACGAGAAGAAGCTCTACGTCGTCGAGTGGAAGGGCACGCCCAACCGCAGCCTCTGGGCCTACGACGTCGATGCCGACGGCACGGTGGCGAACAAGACCAAGCTGATCGACGCGGCCGACCAGGGTGCGCTCGATGGGTTTCGCGTCGATCGCGACGGCAACCTCTGGTGCGGCTGGGGCAGCAACGGCACGCTGGCCGCCGAGCCGGCCGACCTCGCCGGCCGCAAGGTCTACCTGCCGCGCGGCAAGCCGGAGGACCTGGACGGGGTGATGGTGTTCAGCCCGCAGGGCAGGGCGCTCGCGCACATCCGCCTGCCCGAGCGCTGCGCCAACCTCTGCTTCGGCGGGCCGAAGAACAACCGCCTGTACATGGCGAGCAGCCATTCGCTCTACGCGCTCTACGTCGAGGCGCACGGCGCCGTCTGACCATGCCTTCCACGCCCCTGACCATCCGCATGAACGAGCGCGACAACGTCGCGATCGTCGCCAACGACGGCGGCCTGCCCGAGGGCACCGTCTTCGCCGACGGCCTGACGCTCGTCGAGCGCGTGCCGCAAGGCCACAAGGTGGCGCTGGTCGACATCGGCGAAGGCGAGGCGGTGCGGCGCTACGGCGTCGTGATCGGCCGCGCACTGCGCGCCATCCCCAAGGGCAGCTGGGTGCACGAGCGCCTGCTGCAGATGCCCGAGGCGCGCTCGCTGGAGGGCCTGCCCGTCGCCACGGCCGAGCGGCCCGTGCTGCCGCCGCTCGAGGGCTACACCTTCGAGGGCTACCGCAACGCGGATGGCTCCGTCGGCACGCGCAACATCCTCGCCATCACGACGACGGTGCAGTGCGTGGCCGGGGTCGTGGACTTCGCCGTCCAGCGGATCAAGCAGGAGCTGCTGCCGCGCTTCGCGAACGTCGACGACGTGGTGGCGCTGGAGCACACCTACGGCTGCGGCGTGGCGATCGAGGCGCCGGATGCGATCGTGCCGATCCGCACACTGCGCAACATCTCGCTGAACCCGAACTTCGGCAACGAGGTGATGGTGGTGAGCCTGGGCTGCGAGAAGCTGCAGCCCGAGCGGCTGCTGCCGCCGGGGAGCTTCCCGATCGTGGACGAGCGGAACGTCGCCGACGTCGGCGCGTCGGAAGAGGCCGCGCTCGACGTGGTCTGCCTGCAGGACGAGGCGCACGTCGGCTTCATGTCGATGATCGACTCGATCATGGCGACGGCCGAGGAGCATCTGGAGCGCTTGAATGCCCGCAGGCGCGAGACGGTGCCCGCGAGCGAGCTCGTCGTCGGCGTGCAGTGCGGCGGCAGCGATGCCTTCAGCGGCGTCACGGCCAATCCGGCGGTGGGATTCTGCAGCGACCTCCTCGTACGGGCCGGCGCGACGGTGATGTTCTCGGAAGTGACCGAGGTGCGCGACGGCATAGACCAGCTCACCGCTCGCGCCGCCACGCCCGAGGTGGCCGCGGCGATGATCCGCGAGATGGCGTGGTACGACGCCTACCTCGACAAGGGCCGGGTGGACCGCAGCGCCAACACCACGCCCGGCAACAAGAAGGGCGGCCTGTCGAACATCGTCGAGAAGGCCATGGGCTCCATCGTCAAGAGCGGCAGCGCGCCCATCACCGGCGTGCTCTCGCCGGGCGAGAAGCTGCGCGACCGCGGCATCGAGCGCGGCCTGGTCTACGCCGCCACGCCGGCCAGCGACTTCATTTGCGGCACGCTGCAGGTGGCCGCCGGCGTCAACCTGCATGTGTTCACCACCGGCCGGGGCACGCCCTACGGCCTGGCCGAAGTGCCGGTGATCAAGGTGGCCACGCGCAGCGAGCTTGCGCGCCGCTGGCACGACCTGATGGACATCAACGCCGGCCGCATCGCGGACGGCGAGGCGACGATCGAGGAGATGGGCTGGGAACTCTTCCGCTTCATGCTCGACGTCGCCAGCGGCCGCAGGAAGACCTGGGCCGAACACTGGAAGCTGCACAACGCGCTGGTGCTGTTCAACCCCGCACCGGTGACTTGAACTTCCCGATCCGTGAAGCGAAGGAGACGAACCCGATGACCCGCATCCGCATCCGACTGGTCGCCGCTGCCGCACTGCTCGCGGCGGCCCCGTTCGCCCAGGCGCAGGCGCAGGCCTGGCCCACCAGGGCCGTGCGCCTCGTCGTGCCGTATCCGCCCGGCGGTTCGTCGGACATCATCGCCCGCGCCATCAGCCAGCCGCTGTCGGAGGCGCTCAAGCAGCCGGTGATAGTGGAGAACAAGCCCGGTGCGAACGGCAACATGGGCACCGATGCGGTGGCCAAGTCCAACGACGGCCACACGCTGCTGCTGTGCGACGTGGGCGCGCTGGCGATCAGCCCGTCGGTCTACTCCAAGCTGGCCTTCGACCCGGGCAAGGACCTTCGCGGCGTCACCATGCTGGCCTACTCGCCGCACCTGCTGGTCGTGCATCCTTCGGTGCCGGCAAACAACCTGGCCGAACTCGTCGCGCTTTCGAAGAAGCAGAAGATCGACTTCGCGGTGACGGCCATCGGCAGCGCGCCCCACCTGGCCGGCGTGGCGGTCGAGAAGGCGACGCACGCGAAGTGGGAGTACATCCCGTACAAGGGCGGCTCGCAGGCCATCAGCGACACCATCGCCGGACAGACCCAGGTGCTGATGAACGGCATGCTGGCCACGCTGCCCTTCGTGCAGTCGGGCAAGCTCAAGGTGATCGGCGTCTCCAAGGCCTCGCGCGTGCCGCTGCTGGCCAACGTGCCGACGCTGCAGGAGCAGGGCGTCAAGGGCTTCGAGTCCGGCACCTGGCAAGGCGTGCTGGTGCCGGCCAGCACGCCGCCGGCGGTCCTCGCCCGACTCAACACCGAGCTCACGCGCATCATCCGACTGCCGGAGGTGCGCGAGCGGCTGGTGTCGCAGGGCGCCGAGGTCTACACCATGACGCCGCCGGAGTTCGGCAGCTTCTTCGAGCGTGAGCGCAGGAACTGGGCGGCGGTGGTCGCGCAGGGCGGCGTGAAGCTCGACTGATGTCCATGGCGCGCCGCCCGACGCTGTTGCTCAACGGCAAGCCTCCGCAGGCGGCACTCGAAGCGCGGCTGGCCGAGAGCTATCTGCTGCATCGGCTGCACGAACAGGCGGATGCCAGTGCCTTCCTGGCCGCGCATGGGGCGGAGATCGACGGCATCGTGGCGCCTGCGCCCGTCGGCGCGAGTGCATCGCTCATCGAAGCCTTGCCGAACCTGCGCGTCATCGCCGGCTTCGGCGTCGGCTACGACAGGGTGGACGAGGCCGCCGCCGTGCGCCGCGGCGTGAAGGTCAGCAACACGCCCGACGTGTTGAACGAGTGCGTGGCCGACCTGGCCTTCGCGCTGATGCTGGACGTCGCGCGTGGTGTCGCCTCGGCCGACCGCTTCGTGCGGCGTGGCGATTGGCACAAGGGCCGCTTCCCGCTCGCCACGCGTGTCGCGGGCAAGCGCCTGGGCGTGCTGGGCATGGGCCGCATCGGCCGCGCGGTCGCGCGACGCGCCGAAGGCTTCGGCATGACGGTGGCCTACTGCAACCGGCAGCACCTGGGCGACGTGGCCCATGCCTGGCATCGCTCGCCTGTGGAGCTGGCGCGCTGGTGCGATTTCCTGGTCGTCACGGCGGCCGGCGGCGAGTCGACCCGGCACCTGGTCGACCGCGAAGTCCTGGCCGCCCTCGGGCCTCGAGGGATGTTGGTGAACGTGGCACGCGGCAGCGTGGTCGACGAGGCGGCCCTGATCGAGGCGCTGCAGGACGGACTGGTCGCCGGGGCCGGGCTGGACGTCTTCGAGAACGAGCCGCAAGTGCCTGCCGCGCTGCGGGTGATGGACAACGTGGTGCTGACGCCGCACATTGCGAGCGGGACCGAGGAGACGCGCGCCGCGATGGCCGACCTCGTCGTCGAGAACCTCGCCACATTCTTTGCCAGTGGCCGGCTGGTGACGCCCGTGCCATGGTCACCTCGAGGAGAATCATGAGACCCAACGGTTTGCGAACCCTCTGGCAGCAGGGCGGCGCGGCGGTCAACGGATGGCTCGCCATTCCCAACGGCTTCTCGGCCGAGGTCATGGCCCACCAGGGCTGGGACTCGCTGACCATCGACATGCAGCACGGCGTGGTCGACTACCAGGCCATGGTGACGATGCTGCAGGCCGTCTCCGCCACGCCGACCGTGCCGGTGGTCCGCGTGCCCTGGCTGGAGCCCGGCATCGTGATGAAGACGCTGGATGCCGGCGCCTACGCGGTGATCTGCCCGATGGTCAACACGCGGGAGGACGCGCAGAAGCTCGTCGCCTGGACGAGCTACGCGCCGCGCGGCACGCGCAGCTTCGGCCCGGTGAGGGCGCTGCTGTACGGCGGCGCCGACTACCCGCAGCATGCCAACGAGACGGTCGTGCGCTTCGCGATGATCGAGACGCGCCAGGCGCTGGACCACCTGGACGACATCCTCTCGGTCGAAGGCTTGGACGCGGTCTACATCGGGCCCTCGGACCTTTCTCTCTCGCTCGGCTGCCGGCCTGTCTTCGACGACCTGGACGCCGCTGCAGCGCAGGCCGTCGAGCACATCCTGGCCCGCGCCAAGGCCCACGGCCTGGTCGCCGGCATCCACAACGGCACGCCCGAGGCGGCGCTGGCGCGCATCGCCAAGGGCTTCCAGTTCGTCACCATCAGCTCGGACGCGCGCCTGATCGCGGCCGGGGCGCAGCAGCTCATCTCGAAGATGCGCGCCGCTGCGCCGCCGCAGGCCGCGGGCTCGTACTGAACCTTTGCAGCATCGAAGGAGAAAACATGAAAGTCGGATTCATCGGCCTGGGCATCATGGGAACGCCCATGGCCCTGCACCTGAAGAAGGCGGGCCACGAGCTGTTCGTCCATACCCGCGGCCGGGTGCCGGAGGCGATCAGCGCGGCAGGAGCAATCGCCTGCGCCAACGCGGCCGAGGTGGCACGCCAGTCGGAAGTGGTGTTCACGATGGTGCCGGACACGCCCGACGTCGAGGCCGTGCTGTTCGGCGAGAACGGCGTGGCGGCTGGCCTCGGCGGTGCCGCCCGCAAGGTGGTGGTCGACATGAGCTCGATCTCGCCCATGGCCACCAAGGCCTTCGCGAAGCGCATCAACGAACTGGGCGCCGACTACATCGACGCGCCGGTCTCGGGTGGCGAAGTGGGCGCCAAGGCGGCCTCGCTGACCATCATGTGCGGTGGCGAAGAGGCGGTTTTCGAGCGCGTGAAGCCGCTGCTCGAGAAGATGGGCAAGAACATCACCCTCGTCGGCGGCAACGGTGACGGCCAGACCACCAAGGTCGCCAACCAGATCATCGTGGCGCTGAACATCGCCGCCGTCGGCGAGGCGCTGGTCTTCGCCAGCAAGGCCGGCGCCGACCCGGCCAAGGTGCGGCAGGCGCTGATGGGCGGCTTCGCCTCGTCGCGCATCCTCGAAGTCCATGGCGAGCGCATGATCAAGCGCACCTTCCAGCCGGGCTTTCGCATCAAGCTGCACCAGAAGGACCTGAACCTGGCGCTGCAGGGCGCGCGCGAGCTGGGCGTGGCGCTGCCTCAGACGGCCAACGCGGCGCAGCTGATGCAGGCTTGCGCGGCCAACGGCATGGCCGACCTCGACCACTCGGCGCTGGTGCGCGCGCTGGAGCTGCTGGCCGACCACGACGTGGCAGAGTCCTCCTGAACTGCCAGGAGACGAAGATGGACCGACGGCCGCTGCTGCGCCGCATGTTCGATGCCGCGGTGGCCGCGGCCCAGCCTTCGCTGTGCCTGCCGGCGCACCTGCCGGCCAGGCCGAAGGGCCGCACCATCGTCATCGGCGCGGGCAAGGCCTCGGCCGCGATGGCGCGTGCCTTCGAGGACCATTGGGAGGGCCCGCTGGAGGGCCTGGTCGTCACCCGCTACGGCTACGAGGTGCCCTGCCAGCGCATCGAGATCGTGCAGGCCGCGCATCCGGTGCCGGACGAGGCCGGCTTGCGCGCCGCCGAGCGCATCCGGGCGCTGGTGCAGGGGTTGACGAAGGACGACCTCGTCGTCGCCCTGATCTCGGGCGGGGGCTCGTCGCTGCTGGTGGCACCTGCGCCCGGCTTGACGCTGGCCGACAAGCAGGCGGTGAACAAGGCGCTGCTCGCGAGCGGCGCGACGATCTCGGAGATGAACTGCGTGCGCCGGCATCTCTCGGCGGTGAAGGGCGGCCGGCTGGCGGCGGCCTGCCATCCGGCGAAGGTCGTGACGCTGCTGATCTCCGACGTGCCGGGCGACCATCCGGCCGACATCGCCTCCGGCCCGACGGTGGGGGACGCGACGACGCGCGAGGAGGCGATGGCCATCGTCGAGCGCTATCGCATCGAGCTGCCGGACCCTGTGCGTGCGTGGTTGGCGAGCCAGGAGAGCGAGACGCTCAAGCCGGGTGATCCGCGGCTGGCGGGTCACGACGTCCGCATGATCACCTCGCCGCAGATCGCGCTGGAGGCGGCCGCGGCGGTGGCGCGCGAGGAGGGCCTCACGCCGTTCATCCTGGGCGACAGCCTCGAGGGCGAGGCGCGCGATGTCGGCAAGGTGCTGGCGGGGATCACGCGGCAGGTCGCATTGCGCGGGCAGCCGGTGCCGTGGCCATGCGTGCTTCTCTCGGGCGGCGAAACGACGGTGACGATCCGGGGCCAGGGTCGCGGAGGGCGCAACGTGGAATTCCTGCTTTCCCTGGCCATCCAGCTCGAAGGAATCGCGGGTGTCCATGCCATGGCCGGCGATACCGATGGCGTGGACGGCGTGGAGGAGATCGCCGGCGCGATCGTCACGCCGGACACCCTGGCGCGCGCCTGGCGGCTCGGCATCTCGCCGCGGCAGAGCCTGGACAACAACGATGCCCACGGGTTCTTCCAGGCCCTGGGCGATTCGGTCGTCACCGGACCCACCTTGACCAACGTGAACGACTTCCGCGCGATCGTCGTCGACGGATCCGCATCGAGCCCTTCGG
>CAMLGG010000159.1 GCA_946479475.1 uncultured Ideonella sp.
AGGCGAACTCGCCTGCGGCCGCCAGCGGCCCACCTCACGCTCCGCGCAGCAGCAGCCTGATGTCGGCGAGCAACTCGGTGAAGGCCGAGGCTGAGAAGGAATGGCCGCGGTCGGCGAAGGTGCGTGATCGTGCGTGCGGAAGCTTTTCAGCCCACCGGGCCAAGTGAGCGAAAGGCACCCACTCGTCGTCTTCGCTGTGATAGAGCACGATCTGTCCGATCGCGGGCAGGCGCGAAGCGAAGTCGACCGCCAGACCGAAGTCATCGTCGCCCCATTCGCCGTCGGCGCACTTGTAGGGCATGCCTATCATGAACAGGCCGGCCAGGCCCAGGTCCCGGCGCTCCTCGGCAAGGTACTTCAGCACCGCCGCGCCGCCGAGCGAGTGCGCCACCAGGATGCACGGCTCGCCGAACCCGCTCAGCTCGGCATCCATCTCGGTCTTGAATGCTTCGTAGACGACGTCCTCCAGGCCGGAGAACTTCGGATACCGTACCGCGTACTCCGGCGCGAGGCCGCTCGTCAGGTAGGTCGCCAGCGCCTGGTCCTCGGCGTGCGCTCCCTCACCCGCTCCTTGCACGAAGAGAACCCGCCGGTTCCGCGTGGCATCGACTCCCTTGCAGTTCATGCCGCGCGGCGCGCCAGGTAGGTGACCCAGTGGTTGCCGTCGCGCCCCACGCTGTCTGCGTCCCAGAGAACCGAGAGGCCGGCTGCGGCGAGTCGTTCCGTGAAGCGCTCGCGCGTCCAGCAGACGGTGTGGTAGCCGCCCGTCGTGTCGCCTTCGCCCTTGCGCATCGCGGCGAGGAACGCCCCGCCGGGCCTCAGGGCGGTGTGGATCTTGCGCAGGACGGCGTCGATCTGGTCCCGATCGACGTGGATGAGCACACCCATGGCGAGCACGCCGTCGTACGGCCCCCCGAGTTCGTCGGTCACGACATTCAGCAGCTCGGCACGCTTGCCGCGTTGCGCCATCAGATCGACGAAGGCCTGGGTTGCATCGGTGCGCCGGACCGTCAAACCGAGCGATTCGAGGACGTCCGCGTCGCGTCCTGGTCCGGAACCGACCTCCAGTATCTGTCCTCCTGGCGGCACGGCATCGACGAGTCGCTGCAGCGCCTTCTGGATGTGCGGTGGCCGATGCGGGTCGACGAGCTTGTCATACTCACGTGCCGACTGCTCGTAGGACTGGAGGGTCTGCTGCATGCGGGCATGAACATCGCTGCTCGGCTTCGTCATCGTGCTCTCCAGTCGTCGACGCCCCGAGCCTAGCCCACGCCGCTGCGATGAAGTCAATGGATTCATGGCAGCCCCCGCTCAGCGACGAACGCGATAGCGTATGTGCGTGGCGTCCGGCGTGTCGATCACCCGGACGATCTGCAGCTCGATCCGCGAAGGCAAGCCCTCGAATAGCCGGCGGCCGCCACCGAACAGCACGGGTATCTGATGGATCTGCAGCTCGTCCAGCACACCGGCCTCAAGTGCCCGTTGCGCTGTGTATGCGCCGAGCATGAGCACGTTCCGGTCGCCGGCGGCGGCCTTCGCCTGGGCCATCGCGCTCTCGATTCCGTCGCGCACATACGTCACCAAGGGATAGTTCGCCACGGACGGGCCGGGCGGCCGATGGCTGGGCACGAAGATCGGGACTCCGTGGTTGTCACCGCCCCAGTGATCGATCTGCTCCACGGTACGACGACCCGCCAATATCGAACCAGGCGCGTTCCACTCGTCCCACAACTCCCCGACGGCCCCCGGTGGCCGGGAGAAGTCGCCGTACCACTCGTGTAGCCGGTCGAAGCCATCGCCGCCGGGATTGCCGACTTCGTCGTTCGGACCCGCGATATACCCGTCGAGCGACATTGACATGAACAGTACCGATGCAGCCATTTGAGTCTCCAGCGTTCCCAAAAGAAGGGTGGCATGTCTGCACGACGAGCGAGGAGCGGCAGAATCGACCTGATCGCTTCAGCGTTCTTGCGACTGGGTCCGACGATTGGAAGGCTCCCATGGTGCCCGACGTTCGCGATGGCAGGCGCAAAGCGGCCCTTGATGAGCTTCCGCTCCGGGCCGATTGCGTGAGCAGGGCGCAGAGAGCCGAGCGACCGGTCAAGCTGCGGACATGCCGCTGGCTGTGACGACTGTGTCCAGATTGGCAGCCCCCGGCATGACCCTTGGAGAACGCTCTCGCGCGGTGCTGGGCGCTCTCCCCTCCCGCCCCTGCTCAAGGCCCGCTGCCCTCCGAAGCAGCCCATCCGCGCGTGCCTGCTTCAGCCACCCTCGGCGGCCGGCGTCGCTCCACCCGCAGGATCCGCCGGCTGTCGAAGCCGCCCGGTGGATCTTCGACGTAGTGCAGGCGCAGCGTCTCGCCGTTCTCGAAGCTCAGCGGCTCGTCGCCGCTGTTCGTGAAGCCGGCGGCTGAAGCGTCGCGGATGAAGCCGAAGGGGATCGCGCCGACGTAGAAGGATTCCGAGATGCTCCTGTCGTAGCGCTTGCTCGATGCGTTGTAGCGAGCCCGCTGCTCCACGCCATGGGATTGCAGCGTGCCCTCGACGACCAGGGCACGGCCCTCGCGGAGCGCCGCCTGCAGGCGGTGATGGTCCCAGACCGAGAGGCCGGTCACGGCGAGCATCAATGCGAAGGCCGCCGCGAAGAAGCGCGTCGCGCCGAGGCTGTGCCCCCGGCGGCGGCGGCGCCAGTGCAAGGCCAGCGCGATCACCAGGGCGACGGCGCTCGCGACGAGCCAGCCGGTGTTGGGCGGACCCTGCAGCGCAATGTCGTAGAGCGTCTCGTAGGCGCTGTCGGGCTTCACGGCGTGTCCGATGCCGGCATGGCGATGAGCAGGGAGGGTGTCCGGATCCGGCTTCGATTCATGGGCCGGAGCATGCACGGCGGCGGTCGCACGGCGGCTTCAGGCGACACCTCTTCCTGTTGCATGCGTTTCGCAGGTTTCGGGCAGGTGCTGCGGCCCGGTCCCTCCGGGAGGGAATGAGCGCCTACGGACGGCCGGGCGGCGCTCATGACCAAAGGCTGGCCAGGATCGCCGCCGCGAAGGCCAGGAGGTTCAGGAGCGCCGAGGCCGCGTGCGAGAACTCCCAGCGGCGGCGCAGCGATTCCCAGTGCTGCGGGGCAGCGCTCCAGTTGTCGGTGGCCTTGTTCACCGGGTAGGTGAAGGTCCAGAACACGAGCTGGGTTGCCGCGATGCAGACGAAGGCGACGAGGGATGCGGCCTGGGGCGCGGGCCGTGCTCCCCACGTCCGGCCGACCAGCAGGGCCGTGCACAGCAGCGCCAGCAGGACCACGGGCGCAACTCGTTGCCAGCCCCTGTAGAGCTTCTGCGCGATCAGGTACTCCTGCCTGGACAGGCGGATCTTGTTGGGCAGCTCCATCGCGTGCGCTGCGCCCGGGACAAGGGCGAGCCCGCAGAAGAAGACGGCCGAGAAGGGGATCAGATCATCTGGCATGTGCCGGCTTTCCTGTTCACGAGGGCGGCGGCATGGTGCTTGCCGTCGCAGGGCATCGCGGCAAAAGCCAGGCCAGGGAGACACTCGAGAGTCGCCAGCTGGGACGTCAGAGGTCAAGTCCGGCGACGCCACCTCCCCGCGCGAGTGTTGGTCGAGTTGCGCCTCCGATGGCGAGGCCGGTGCAGGACTTCAGGACGCGAGTCCCGGCGCCGCCTGGCCGGGCGCGCCGGAGGCAGGGGCCGCAGGCGCGGGTCCGTCGGGCATCGCCACTTCCACCCGCGAGCGGCCCGCGGCCTTGGCGCGGTAGAGCGCTTCGTCGGCCCGTCTCAGCAGTTCGTCCTCGCTGACGGCCGGATCCCACGCCGCCACGCCCATGCTGAAACTCAGTCGCTCGTCCTCGGGCATCCCCCTGACCGGCGTCGAGCCCAGGGAGTCCAGCAGGCGATCGAACAGCAGTTGCGCGCCGGCCGGCACGGTGCCCGGCAAGACCAGCAGGAACTCCTCGCCGCCGAAGCGGCCGAGCACATCGCCACGGCGGATGGCCTGCCTGCCTACCCGGGCAAAGCAGCGCAGCGCCTCGTCGCCCACGTCATGGCCGAAGCGGTCGTTCACCCGCTTGAAGTGATCGATGTCGCACAGGGCCACCACCAGGCGATGCCCGCCGGCGCGTGCCGCCTCGGCCTGCTGCTTCAGGCTCGCGACGATGGCGCGGCGGTTCGGCAACTGGGTGAGCTCGTCGACCTCGGCCAGCGTCTTCAGTTGCAGTCGCACCCGATGCTGCTGGCGCGCGTGCCACAGCAGGCCGGCGAGAAGCGCGGACGACAGGCTCAGCGAAGCGATCAGCCAGAACTGCCGCGCGTCGGCGCCGTGCTGCTGCTCCTTCAGCAGCCGGTTCTCGGCTTCGCGCCGCTCGACCTGGAAGCGTGCGTTGGTCTCCGCCAGCAGGCGCTGCCGCGACTCGTCCTCCCGACGGTTCAGCGCCTTGACCAGCGCGTCCGCGGCTTCAGCGCTCGCCTCGCCATGGCCGAGCCGCGCGTGCGCCTTCAAGGCGAGCAGCCAGTGATCGATGTCGTACTGCGCCGAGTCGATCTTCCTGCGCAGGGACTCGGCCGCGGCCAGCACCTCGAGGGCGTCCTGGTAGCGCGCCTGCTGCAGCAGGGCCTGCGCGCGCAGCGTGGCCGCCACGTGCTGCATGTCGACGAGGCCGGCGCGTTCGAAGATCGGTTGCGCCGACGCCAGCCACCTCAGGGCCGCCGCGGGGTGCCGCTCGCGCAGCTCCAGCCGGGCCAGCAGGCGGCCGATGTAGGCGCTGCCCAGTTCGTCGCCGATGTCCAGCGCCAGCGCCATCGCCCGCTCGAGTTGGGTCCTCGCCCCGGCGACATCGCCGACCGCCGTCAAGGCGCCGGCCAGGTTGTGATGGATGGTGGCCTCGAGCTGGCGCGGCGCCGGAGTCGGCAGTCGGGCCAGCGCCGCCATGCCGCGCTCGATGGCCAGGCGCTCGCTCGCTTCGCCGCCTTCCCTGTGGGCGAGCCAGGACAGCTCGCTGTAGGCAGCCGCCGCCCGAAGCACATCGCCCTCGGCCTCGTAGTAGCGCAGGGCGGACAGGGAGGCAGCGGCGCCGTCGGCGAGCCGCCCTTCGTTCTGCAGCAGTCGCCCGCGCGCCTGCTGCAGGCGGGCAGCGCACCACGGCAGCTTCAGCGAGCCGGCCCGGCCGCGGTCGCGCTCGTTTTCCGCCAGGGCGGCATCGAGGCCCGCCTCCCGCACCCGCCACGCGGGCGCCTCGACGGCCAGCAGGCACCAGGCTTCGTGATCGCCGCGGGCCTCGGCCAGGGACTGCCCTTGCGGAAGGTGCCTGGCCAGTTCGTCCAGCTGTTCCAGCGTGCCGGCGGCCGCGACCAGGCGCACGATGGCGGCCAGCCGGGCGCCATCGTCGGCGGCCTGGGACAAGGCGGTTCGTGCCTGTGCAAGCGCCGGAGCCGGATCGTCGGAGAGCTGGCGCTCCAGCTCCAGCACCGTCGGCGGCGTGGCCGCCGGCGCCCCGCCGGCCAGGCAGCACAGGGCCAGCGCGAGGAGCAGGCGGCGGAAGTCCATGGCGCGTCATCGGCCGGGCCGGATCGGACTTGAGCCATCGGGCGCCGGGCTCGCGCCGCCAGGGTCAATCCGCCTCGACGAGGCGCTCGCCGGTCTTCGCGACCTTGCCGTCGGCGTTGAAATCCACGTCGAACAGCGTCACGTCGGCACCCGGCCCGCGCGCGACCTCGTACGTCCAGCTCGCGCCGGGCTCGCTGCGGTAGCGGGCCACCCGCTCGGCACGGCCGAGCGCCTGGCTCACCTCGGCCTTGCTCATGCCGGGTTGGACGAGCTGCTCCTGGGCCGGCTTGATCTCGTAGCCGGTGGCAGCGTGCGCAGCGACCATCGACAGCATCAGGCCGGCACCGGCGAAAACGCTTGAAAGCAGCGCTTGGGGAAGGCTTCGCATGATGTTTCCTTTCGAGGGATGGGCAGTTCGCCGTCAGTCCCACCGCGGGGCTGCGGCCTGCGTTTGCAGCATCGCGCCGGCTTTCGACGCAATCATTGCGGCCGGCCGCGGCCGGATTTCGGATGAAGCGAATCCGGCAAAGGATCTACACACGAGTGCGTGGGTGCGCTGCCGCGCTGGGCCGGGTGGTGAAGGCGGGCAAAGTCAGGCCGGACGGACCGGCGCCTGGCAGACAGGGCCCTTCGACAGGGTCAGGGCGAACGGAACATGAAGCTTGTGGGCCATTCACATCCGTTCGGGCTGGGCCGGTCGAAGCCTTGCTCCGGAGGACTCCGTCAAGCCGCCAGTGCGTCCGCCTTCGCCAGCAGGGCCAGTGCCTCGGGGTCGTGGGCCACCTCGTCCGCAATGGCGGCGGGCAGGCGCATCGGGGTGCGTTCGGCCTTGAAGACGCTGTAGGCATCGTCTTCCTGGCGGGAGGTCGAATGAGCAGCGAAATCGCGCACCTGTCCCGTCAGTTGCAGGCCGGTGGCGCCGAAGAGCCGTTCGAGCTGCGCCAGAGGCTCGTCGCGCAAGCGCTCGTAGCAGACCATCAGGACCCGGTCCGGATGCCGGTGCTGCAGCGCCAGCGCGAGCTGCATGGATTCCTTCCACTTCGCGAAGCCGTTGAACTCGCTCGGGTCGGTGTTCTTCGAGGGCGCGTGAAGGTACTCGACGAAGATGTCCTGACCGGCGCGGAATTCCTTGGGCGCCTGGTACCAGCTGTTGAGCACGTCCTCGGGGCGGCGGTACAGGTACACCAGCCGATCCAGGCCGTGGAGGTCCATCAGCGGCCCCATCAGCTTGTGGAATCGGACTTCCTTCCAGACCAGGTGGGTGGCCGGTGGCTTCTTCGGCGGCCGCAGCTCGGTCAGCACGAAGTCGCTGCGCGCATCGATCAGCGCGGAGTGGAAGTCGCCCAGCGTGCGCTCGGTCAGCCCGCGGCGGCCGAACCAGTCCTTGAACTCGTAGGCGAACAGCGGCTGGTAGCGATACAGCACCGCCTCGTGCGCATTGAACAGCTGGCCCAGCCAGCTGGTGCCGCTGCGCGGGCAGCCGAAGATCGCGACCGTGTGCATGGGCTCAGGCGGCCAGCGCGAGGTCCGGCAGCTCGCTGGCCGCCGATGCGGCTGGCCGAAGCGATGCCGCCTGCCGCACGATGCCGGCGACCCGCTCCACGTCCGCGTCGGCCAGGGCCGGGTAGATCGGCAGGCACAGCACCTGCGAAGCCGCGGCGCGCGCCACCGGCAGCTTCGCCGGATCGGCCGAAGGCAGGCCGCGGTACATCGGGAAATCCGAGATCAGCGGATAGAAGTAGCGGCGGGCATGCACGCCCTCGTCCTTCAGCTTCTGGTACAGCTCGTCGCGGCCGATGGGGAAGCTGCCGCCGACCAGCATCGGGAAGTAGGAATGGTTGGCGCTGGCGTCGGCCGGCGGGTCCATCAGCCGCACGCCGGGCAGGTCGGCCAGCAGCTCGCGGTAGTGCGCGGCGATCTGGCCGCGGCGCTCGATCGCGCGGCCCACGTGCTGCAGCTGCAGCAGGCCCAGCGCCGCATTGAACTCGCTCATCTTGCCGTTGATGCCGGTGGCCACCACGGTCGTCTCGTTGACGAAGCCGAAGTTCTTCAGGTGGTCTATGCGCTGCTTGGTCTTCGCGTCGGGGCTGACGATGGCGCCGCCCTCGAAGGTGTTGAAGACCTTGGTCGCGTGGAAGCTCAGCACCGAGAGGTCGCCGTGCGTGAGCACGCTCGTGCCGGCGCGCTGAATGCCGAAGGCATGGGCCGCGTCGTAGATGACCTTGAGGTTGTAGTCGTCGGCGATGCGCTGGATGGCCTCCACCTCGCAGGGCCGGCCGTAGCAGTGCACCGGGAGGATGGCCGTGGTCTCGGGCGTGATGGCCGCCTCGATCTTCGCGGGGTCGAGGTTGAGCGTCTTCGGGTCGATGTCGACGAAGACGGGCTTGATGCCGTTCCACAGCAGCGAGTGCGCCGTCGCCACGAAGCTGTAGGGCGTGGTGATCACTTCACCCGTGATGCGAAGCGACTGCAGCGCCGTGACCAGGGCGATGGTCGCGTTGGTGAACAGGCTGATGTGCGGCACGCCGAGGTACTCGGCCAGCTCGGCCTCGAAGCGCTTGTGGAAGGGGCCGCCGTTGGTCAGCACCTTGTTCTGCCAGATCTGCTCCAGGTAGGGCAGGAACTGCTCCAGCGGCGGGAGATCCGGCTGGGTGACGAAGATCGGCGAGCTCATTTCCGGACTCCTCCTTCAGGCGGCGACGGCTTCTTCGCCCTTCGAGACGCCGGCGTAGGTCGTCGGTGCGGTGCTGAAGTGGCTGGCCAGCAGGGGCAGCCACCAGGCGGCGAAGGCATCGTGCAGGCGGGCGAGCGAGGTGCCCTGGTGCTGCACGATCGTGAAGAACTGGTTCATCACCTCGTCGGCCTCGCCGTAGAGCTTGAGGCAGCGCTGCACCGTGATGCCGATGGCCTGCGCGGCCTCCTGGTCGGTGACGCGCTTCTCCTTCCATGCATGCAGCGCCGCAGCGGCCCAGACGAGCATGGTCACGCGGTGGCCGTGCGACTTCACGCCGCGCGTGGTCTGCTCGGCATGCTGGCGGAACACGCTGAGGTGGTCGCGCACGAAGACCAGCGGCTGGTGCTTGCCCGCCTCGAGCACGGCGGAGATGTCGAGCAGGCCGTAGTACGAGAGGCCGGTGGCCGGCGGCTTCGGATAGTGGCGGATGCCCGAGGCGGTCCACACCATGTTGGTCAGCTCGCCCAGCCAGTTGTCGCAGGGCGCCACGACGCTGGAGAACAGCTGCCTGGCGTTCACCGGCACCGCGCGCATCGGGCTGGAGGTGACGAACTTCGGCAGCGGCAGCGACCAGGCCGGCCGGCTGTCGCCCTGGCTCAGCCATCGGGCACTCACCGAGACGGCGTACTTGCCGCCGGCATGCGCCTCCAAATGGGTCTTGTAGAAATCCGGGAAGACGACGTCGTCGTCCAGCATGAAGTGCACGAACGGGCTGCGCTCGGCGCCCGCCTGGTACAGGTCGATCAGGTGCTGGTGGTTGCGGCGCGCGTTGCCCGGGCCCTTGACCACCGTGAGGTTCAGCTCCTGCTGCAGCGGGCCGAAGCGGCCGTCGCGGATCATGTCGGTGATCGCGCCGCCCTCGCTGTCGTCCGAGAGGATGACGCGGAAGTCCTTGACGCTCTGGCGCTTCAGGCCGAGGAACATCTCGCCCAGGTAGTCGGGCTTGTAGGCCGGGATGAGGGTGGTGATCTTCGTCATGGCGTCGTCCGGGGGTTCTTGGCGAGGAAGGCCGCGTCGATGACGCCGCACAGGGTCGGGATGGGGCCGAAGCCTTCGCCCCACTTGGCGGCGACCTTGTGCGCCGCGTCGGCGAAGCCGGCGGGCAGGGTCCAGCCGGTGCGGGAGTTGTGGAACAGCGGCGCGCGAACGAGCCGCGGGAAGGTCTGGTGCCGGCAGATGGACTGCAGGCACAGGTCGGTGGCCCACAGGTGCCAGCCGAGCGAAGGGTCGATGCGGTGCACCGTGTCGCGCGACATCACCAGCGCCACCTCGTCGATGGAGATGGCCTGGCTCGATTCGGGGTGGTCGGCGCGGTTCAGGCGGTCGATGACGAAGCCGCAGGCCGCCGCGCCCTGGCCCTGCGGCTGGGCGCCCAGGCCGATGAAGCCGATCAGCGTCTTCGGCCGCTCCTGGGCCGGGATGCCGGCCAGGATCGCGTTGAGCTGCTCGCCGAAGCCGGCGGGAAAGTAGACGTCCTGGTGGCACAGCAGCACCCAGTCCGCATCCACGTGCGCGAGGCCCTGCTCGAAGGCCTGGGCGGGGCTCTTCGCGCCGCGGTACGAGACGATGCGCGCGCCGACCTCCTTCAGGCCCGGCGACTGCTCGACGTTGACGCGCAGCTGCCGTTCGTTGGTCGTGGGCACCAGCACGCTGAAGCGAGCCGGGCCGGACTGCCGCGGCGCATCGGCGAATGTCCGGCGGGCCTCGACCACGAGCCGGTCCAGCTGCAGCACCCGCTCGGGGCAGCCGCCGGAAAGCCCGGAAGACCGGGCCAGCGCCTGCAGCGTGGCGCGCGTGCCGCCAGCGCTGACCGGCTCGGCGTGGCCATCGGCCAGCGTGGGCATCCAGCCCGCGTCCATCAGAAGCTTGTAGACGACGGCGGGCGACATCAGCCGGGGCTGCCCCTGGGTCGGCGACTGGCGCAGCTCGGCGCCCAGGTCGGTGTCCAGCAGGCGCTCCAGCGTCGAAAGGCTGGCGTGGTTCTCCACGCCCAGCATCAACTTCGCCCCGGGCGCGGCCAGGCGGGCCAGCTCGCGCAGCGCGGCCAGCGGGTCCGCCAGCCACGGCAGGATGTCGTTGACCACCAGAAGGTCGTGGCTGCCACCCGGCAGGTCGGCAAGCGCCTCCAGGGCGCACCAGCGGTCGACCGCTTCGGGGCTGCCCGTCCGGGCGGGGGCTGTCAAGGCGGCGGCGGTCCAATGGGCGTCCGGCTGGCGCTGCTTGTAACCGCGCGCCAGGGCGGGGCTCCCGGGTCCGACTTCCAGCACCCGCCGGGCCGCGGGGAGCGCCCTCAGCAGCTTCGCGTCGCAGGTGGAGGCGGCGGCCGGCCAGCCGGCTTCACCGGCGCCGCCGGCGATCACCACCAGCGCCGCAGGCGCGCTCACAGTCGGGGCAGCTTGATTCATGCGGCCATGATCCGCGGCCCATGTCTTGCCCATTCGGGCGATGAGCCGGTGGAAGCCCTCTCAAATCGCCGCAAATCCCGCGTGCCTGGCAGGGCGGGGCCGGTCGTGACACGCTTCACGGCACGGCGCGAGGGTCGGACGGGGTTGTAGGAATTTGCCTGACAAGGGCGACGGAAGAAGCCGGACTCAAGCCGCGGAAGTGAGCTGATGTTTCCAGCTTGTTTCGGTCCTTACAGTTCATCCCAGGCCGAGACACAAGTCTCTACACCCTGAACAGCCGCCCAACCCCAAGGAACAGCACCGTGGACACCAACCAGATCCTCGCCGAGATCCGTGAAGCCAACCTGTCGTACCTGATGCTGGCGCAAAGCCTGATTCGCGCCGACCGCGAGCAGGCCCTGTTCCGCCTGGGCGTCTCGGAAGAGACCGCCAACCTGATCGCCACGCTGACCTCGGCGCAGATGATGAAGATCGCGACCGGCAACACCCTGCTGTGCCGCTTCCGCATGGACGACGACCTGGTCTGGGGCCTGCTGACCAGCCACGGCAAGTCGGCCGCCAACGACAGCGTCAGCCGCCTGCACGCCTCGATCCTGATGGCCGGCCGCCATCAAGAGGCCGCCTGATCTCACTCTCATCGGACCGTTCGGGCTGAGCCTGTCGAAGCCAGGCTGAGCTTGTCGAAGCCCCAATACGCTGCACACCTTGAGGAGGAACCCATGGCCCGCACCAAGAGCATCCTGACCGAAGCCCGGCAGATCGAGCGCGCGGTGACGCTGATCAAGCTGGGCGCCCGGCTGCAGGTCCTGGAGTCCGAGACCGACCTTTCCTACGAGCGCCTGCTGCGGCTGTACAAGGAGGTGTCAGGCAAGTCGCCGTCCAAGGGCCAGCTGCCCTTCTCGACCGACTGGTTCATGACCTGGCAGCCCAACATCCACGCCAGCCTGTTCCTCAACATCCACGAGTACCTGAACAAGACTTCGGAGCTCGAGGAGATCGACACCGTCATCAAGGCCTACCAGCTGTACCTGGAGCAGACGGCGGCCCAGGGCCTGGAGCCCATGCTCTCGGTGACGCGCGCCTGGCGCCTGGTCAAGTTCGTCGACAACGGCATGCTGACCATGACCAAGTGCACCAGGTGCGGCGGCCACTACGTCAGCCACCCGCACGAGATCGCCAAGCACTTCGTCTGCGGCCTGTGCAACCCGCCCGCCCGTGCCGGCAAGGGCCGCCAGGCCGGTGCCCTGCAGATGCCCAGCGCGGCCAGCCGGCAGCTGGCGACGCAGGACGAAGAGTGAAACCGGCTCGGCGTCGGAGGTGTTGCGAACTCTTACCGAATTCGAGCTTGACGGCGCTTGAACCTCGGCTTCGGCAGCCGATCACACCGTCAGATTGATCTTGTTCATGCTTGTCTCCTCCTAGCACAGCCCCTGTGCTTTCAGGCGGACTCCTCTACCGAGTGAGTCCGCTTTTCTTTTGGGGCCCGATGCAAGCGACAGCGTCCGCCGCGCCGTTACACACGCTCCAGCACCAGCACCAGTTCCTCGACGGCAGCCGGGTGCGCTTCAAGGAGCTCCCTGGCTTGGGTGGCTGACGACAATTACCTTGGCCGGTTGACGACAACTATCTTGGCCGGTTGAG
>CAMLGG010000160.1 GCA_946479475.1 uncultured Ideonella sp.
CGCCGGCCGGTTGCACCTGGACGTGCCCGAGGCCGAGCTGAACCAGCGCCTGGCCGACTGGGCCGCCGTGCAGACCACCGACCCGGCCGACGCCAGCGGCTACCGCCAGCTCTACGTGCAGCACGTGCTGCAGGCCGACGAAGGGTGCGACTTCGACTTCCTGCGCGGCTGCCGCGGCTCGGCCGTCCCGCGCCACTCCCACTGACTTCGAGGTTCCTTCGATGGATTTCACGATCGAGGGCCTGGCCCTGATCCACGGCGAGGCCGTGCGCGGCGCCGGTCCTGCCTTCCAGGCCTTCAACCCGGCGACGGGCGAGAACATCGGGCCGGCGTTCCACGCCGTGGAGGCGGACCAGGTCGACGCGGCCTGCCGCATCGCCGGTGCGGCCTTCGACAGCTTCCGCTCCACCAGCGACCACGAGCGCGCCGACTTCCTGGAGCAGATCGGCACGCAGATCATGGCCATCGGCGACGAGCTCATCGTCCGCGCCATGGCCGAGACCGGCCTGCCGCGCGCGCGGCTCGAAGGCGAGCGCGGCCGCACCGTCAACCAGCTCAAGCTCTTCGCCGAGCTGCTGCGCGAAGGCAGCTGGCAGGACGCGCGCATCGACAGCGCCCTGCCCCAGCGCCAGCCTCCGCGACCCGACCTGCGCCTGCGCTTCGTCGGCGTCGGCCCGGTGGCCGTCTTCGGCGCCAGCAACTTCCCGCTGGCCTTCTCGGTGGCCGGTGGCGACACCGCCTCGGCGCTGGCCGCGGGTTGCCCCGTCGTCGTCAAGGCGCATCCGGCCCACCCCGGCACCTCCGAGCTCGTGGGCCGCGCCGTCTGCGCCGCGGTCCGGCAATGCGGCCTGCCGGCCGGCGTGTTCGCCCTGCTGACGGGCAACGGCCATGACACGGGCGAAGCGCTGGTGCGCCATCCGGCCATCCAGGCCGTCGGCTTCACCGGTTCGCGCAGCGGCGGCACCGCGCTGATGGCGGTGGCGGCCGCGCGACCGCAGCCCATCCCGGTGTACGCCGAGATGAGCAGCATCAACCCGGTGATCCTGCTGCCCGGCGCGCTCATCCAGCGCGGGGCCGAGATCGCCTCGGGCTTCGCCCAATCGCTCACGCTGGGCGTGGGGCAGTTCTGCACCAATCCCGGCCTGGTGCTCGGCCTGGCCGGCGCCAAGCTGGACGGCTTCGCCGCGGCGGCGGCGGAGGCCCTGCGGCCCTTGCCCGCCGGAGTGATGCTCACGCCCGGCATCGCCGCCGCCTACCAGCGCAGCGAATCGGCCCTGGCCGAGCAGCCCGGGGTCGAGGCGGTGCTGCGCGGCACCTCCAGCGGCTGCATGGGCGCGCCCAGCCTGTTCAAGACCACCGCCGCGGCCTTTCTCGCCAACCCGGACATGGCGCACGAGGTGTTCGGCCCCAGCTCGCTGATCGTGGCCTGCCGCGACCTGGAAGAACTGCACGGCCTGGTCGAAAGCCTCGAGGGCCAGCTCACCGCCACGCTGCAGCTGCAGGACGACAACGAGTCCGACATCGCCGCCGCGCGCCGCCTGCTGCCGGCCCTGGAGCGCAAGGTCGGCCGCATCCTGGTCAACGGCTTCCCCACCGGCGTGGAGGTGTCGACAGCCATGGTGCACGGCGGCCCCTTCCCGGCCACATCGGACGGGCGCAGCAGCTCGGTCGGCACGGCCGCGATCCTGCGCTTCCTGCGGCCGGTGTGCTACCAGAACCTGCCGCGCGCGCTGCTGCCCGCCGTGCTGCGCGAGCCCAACGAGCGCGGCGTCTGGCGGCGCCACGACGGCGCATTGACGCGCAACTGAAACCTCACCCAGAACAAGACCGGAGACAGACCATGAACAAAGTACTCGCAGCCGTGGCAGCGGCCTGCGTGCTCGGCGCTTTCGGCGCCCAGGCCGCGGACATCAAGCTCACCGTCAACGCCGACCAGCCCGGGCCGGTCATCCACCGCAACGTCTACGGCCAGTTCGCCGAGCACCTGGGCACCGGCATCTACGAGGGCATGTGGGTCGGCCCCGACTCCAAGATCCCCAACGTGCGCGGCTGGCGCAAGGACGTGGTCGCGGCGCTCAAGGAGCTGAAGGTGCCGCTGATCCGCTGGCCCGGCGGATGCTTCGCCGACGAGTACCACTGGCGCGAAGGCATTGGCCCGCGCAGCAAGCGGCCGGTGAAGGTCAACACCACCTGGGGCGGCGTGCCAGAGAACAATGCGGTCGGCACGCACGAGTTCTTCGACCTGGCCGAGCAGATCGGCGCCGAGACCTACGTCAACGGCAACCTCGGCACCGGCAGCGCGCAGGAGATGGCCGAGTGGCTGGAGTACATGACCGCCGAGGGCAACTCCTCGCTGGCCCAGCTGCGCCGCAAGAACGGGCGCGACAAGCCCTTCCGCGTCAACTACTTCGCCGTCGGCAACGAGGCCTGGGGCTGCGGCGGCAACATGCGGCCGGAGTACTACGCCGACCAGTTCCGCCAGGTCGCCACCTTCCTGAAGACGCCGCAGAACAACCGCCCCATCCTGATCGCCAGCGGCGGCAACGGGATGCAGACGGATTGGACGGAGGTGCTCAGCAAGGGCGTGCACAGCGTCGACGCGATCTCGCACCATTCCTACACCCTGCCCACGGGGCAGTGGGAGAAGAAGGGCTCGGCCGTCGGCTTCCCCGAATCCGAATGGATCTCGACGCTCGCCAACGTCCGCAACATCGACGCGATCATCACCAGGAACACCGCGGTCCTCGACAAGAACGACCCGGCGAAGAAGATCGGCTTCTACTTCGACGAGTGGGGCAGCTGGTACGACCCCGATCCCGGCAGCAACCCGGGCTTCCTCGTGCAGCGCAACACCCTGCGCGACGCGCTGCTGGCGGCCCTGCACTTCAACGTCTTCCACGCCCACGCGGACCGCGTGAAGATGACCAACATCGCGCAGATGGTCAACGTGCTGCAGGCGATGATCCAGACCAGCAAGGATTCGCTGGTGCTCACGCCGACCTACCACGCCTTCGCGATGTACGTGCCCTTCCAGGACGCGACCTCGCTGCCGGCGACGATAGAGAACAACCCGGTCTACAAGGTCGGCGCGACCGAGATGCCCGAGCTCAGCGCCACCGCCGCCCGCGGCAAGGACGGCAAGCTCTACATCGGCCTGGTCAACGCTCATGCCACGCAAGGCGCCGAGCTGGCGCTGCAGGTGGGCAGCGCGACGCCCAGGCGCGTGAGCGGCAAGCTGCTGACCGCGGCGGCGATGGACGCGCAGAACGAGCTCGGCAAGCCGGCCCAGGTCACGCCCCAGCCTTTCGAGGCCCAGGCCGCGGGCGGCAAGCTGATGCTCAAGCTGCCGGCCAAGTCCATCGTCGTCGTCGCCGTCGAGGGCTGAACCCGTGGGCGACCTGAATCGACGCGAGTTCCTCGCGGGCTGGTCCGCGCTCGCCCTCACGGGTTGCGGGGGTGGCGGTGACGGCGCGCCGGCGCCCGGCCCGTCGCCGTCGCCCGCCCCTTCGCCAGGCGTCGGCTTCACCAACGTCTCGGTCCACGACCCTTCCGTCATCCGCGCCGACGGCAGCTTCTACGTCTTCGGCTCCCACCTCGCCGCGGCGAAGTCGACGGACCTGATGAACTGGACCCGCTTCGCCGACGGCGTGACGGATGCGAACCCCCTGTTCGACGCCGTCACGACCGAACTGGCCGAGACCTTCGCCTGGGCCCAGGTCACCGACCTGTGGGCGCCCGACGTGGCGCAGCTGAGCGACGGCAAGTTCCGCATGTACTACTGCGCCTGCAAGGGCGACTCGCCGCGCTCGGCGCTGGGCGTCGCGGTGGCGGACCAGGTGGAAGGGCCATACGTCAATCAGCAGATCCTGCTGAAGTCCGGCATGGTGGGCACCTCGGAGGACGGCACGCCCTACGATGCCACCCGGCACCCCAACACCGTCGATCCCCAGGTGTTCAAGGACGCCACGGGGCAGCCGTGGATGATCTACGGCTCGTACTCCGGCGGCCTGTTCATCCTGCGGATGGACCCGGCCAACGGCCTGCCCGTCGCGGGCCAAGGCTACGGCAAGCACCTGATGGGCGGCAACCATGCGCGCATCGAAGGCGCCTACGTGCTCTACAGCCCCGAGAGCCAGTACTACTACCTCTTCTGCTCCTTCGGTGGCCTCTCGGCCGACGGCGGCTACAACATCCGCATGGCCCGCTCGCGCCAGCCCGACGGCCCCTACGTGGACGGCAACGGCACCGACATGGCCACCGTCATGGGAGCCGTCGGCACGGTGTTCGACGACGCCAGCATCGCGCCCCACGGCATGAAGCTGGTGGGCAACCATCAGTACGCGCTGGCGCCAGGCGAAAGCGGCACGGCCCTGGGCTACGTCTCGCCCGGGCACAACTCGGCCTACCACGACGCCGGCACCGGCCAGTACTTCCTGATCTTCCACACCCGCTTCCCGGGCACCGGCGAGGTCCACGAAGTGCGGGTGCACGAGATGCACCTGAACGCCGACGGCTGGCTGGTGGTCGCGCCGCTGCGCTACGCACCGCTGAGCCTGGCGAACGATTCTGGGCTCACCGCAGACGTCAGCGCCGTACAGGCGGCCGGCCGCTACAAGCTCGTGAACCACGGCAAGGACATCAGTGCGACGATCAAGGCGAGCGTCAACGTCACTCTCGAAGCCGATGGATCGGTCACTGGCGACCTGACGGGCACCTGGGCCTGGCAAGGCGGGAACAGGATCAGCCTGACTTCAGGTGGCACGACCTACGCGGGCGTCCTCTCGCGGCAATGGAACACGAACGCCAACGCCTTCGCGGTGTCGTTCAGTGCCCTCTCGGCAGGAGGCGTGGCGCTGTGGGCCGTGCGCACCGGAAGCTGATCCGCACCGTCGCATTCGCGCTCACCCTCGCGCTCGCCGGCACGGGAGCCGGTGCAGGAGCCGGTGCGGCCACGCAAGCCTTCCCGCTGGACCGCGTCCGCCTGCTCGACGGCCCCTTCCTCGAGGCCCAGCTCACCGACCTGCGCTACCTGATGGCGCTCGACCCCGAGCGCCTGCTCGCGCCCTTCCGCCGCGAGGCCGGCTTGCCGTTGCCCGAGCCCGCCTACGGCAACTGGGAATCCAGCGGCCTCGACGGCCACATCGGCGGCCACTACCTCTCGGCCCTGTCGATGATGTGGGCCTCCACCGGCGATGCCGAGGTCCGACTGCGGCTGGATTACTTCGTGGCCCAGCTCAAGCGCTGCCAGGATGCCATCGGCACCGGCTACCTCGGCGGCATCCCCGACGGCGCCAAGGCCTGGTCGCAGGTCCACGCGGGCCAGCTGCAGGTGGACAGCTTCTCGGTCAACGGCCGCTGGGTGCCCTGGTACAACCTGCACAAGCTCTTCGCCGGCCTGCGCGATGCCTGGGTGCACGCCGGCAACGCCGACGCGAAGGCCATGCTCATCCGCCTGGCCGACTGGACGCAGCAACTGACGGCTCCCCTGAGCGACGCACAGATGCAGGACATGCTGCGCAGCGAGCACGGAGGCATGAACGAGGTGCTGGCCGATGTGGCCGCTCTCACCGGCGACAAGCGCTACCTCGCATTGGCGCAGCGCTTCTCGCACCAGGCGCTGCTCGAGCCGCTCGCCGAAGGGCGCGACACGCTCACCGGCCTGCACGCCAACACGCAGATCCCCAAGGTCATAGGCTTCGAACGCATCGCCGAGCTCGGTGGCGACCCGTCCGGGCACCGCGCAGCCGAGGAGTTCTGGGACACGGTGGTACACAAGCGCACGGTGGCCATCGGCGGCAACAGCGTGCGCGAGCATTTCCATCCGGCCGAAGACTTCAAGCCGATGCTCGACGAGGTGGAAGGTCCGGAGACCTGCAACAGCGTCAACATGCTGAAGCTGACCGCGCAGTTGCAGCACGTATCACCTGAAGACGGCCGTTATGCCGACTTCTACGAGCGCGCGCTCTACAACCACATCCTCTCGGCGCAGCGGCCGCAGGGCGGCTTCGTCTACTTCACGCCGATGCGGCCGCAGCACTACCGCGTCTACTCGCAGGTCGACCAGGGCATGTGGTGCTGCGTGGGCTCGGGCCTGGAGAGCCACGCACGGCACGGCGAGTTCATCTATGCGCACGACAGCGGCGACAGCACTCTGTACGTGAACCTCTTCATCGCCTCGAAGCTGGACTGGCGCGAACGCGGCGTGAGGCTGACGCAGTCCACCCGCTTCCCGGATGAATCGCGCACCCGCCTCACGGTGCACGATGCCGCCGAGTTCGCGCTCAAGATCCGCCATCCCGGCTGGGTGGCGCCCGGCGCCCTGCGCATCAGGCTCAACGGCCGCGCCCTGCCTGTGAAGGCCCGGCCCGGCGGCTACGTGGAACTGCGCCGCCGCTGGTCGGCCGGCGACCACGTCGACGTCGACCTGCCCATGCGCACCACGCTGGAGCCGATGCCGGGGCTCAAGCAATACGTCGCCGTGCTGCACGGCCCCATCGTGCTGGCCGCGAAGACCCCGCAGCCCGGCGAGCACCTGAACTTCCTGGCCGACGACTCCCGCATGGGGCACGTGCCTTCGGGCCCGGTGTGCGCGCAGCAGGACGCGCCCGTGTTCGTGAGCGACCGGGCCGACTTCGCCCGCCTCATCAAGCCGGTGCCCGGGCAGCCGCTGACCTTCACGGCGCCGGACCTGCTGCGCGGCCGCAACGCCGCGACCCTGCAGCTCATCCCCTTCTTCCGCCTGCACGACTCGCGCTACATGCTCTACTGGCCCCGGGTCACCCCGGCTGGCTACGGGATCCTGCGCACCGAACTTGCTCGCGCCGAGCGCGAGCGCCTGGCGCTGGACGCCGTGACCATCGACCAGGTGGCGCCCGGCGAGCAGCAGCCCGAGGTCGACCACGGCTTCAAGGGCGAAGGCGTCGAGACCGGCGTGGCCGCCTGGGGCCGCTGGCGGCATGCGCGGCAATGGTTCAGCTACGAGCTGGCCGATCCCAAGGGCGAAGCTCGGGTGCTGCGCCTGCAACTGGCCTCGGCCGACGCAGGCCGGCGTTTCGAAGTCCTCGTCAACGACCAGCGCCTGGCCACTTTGGAGCTGAAGGCCGGGGCGCAGGAGGTCTATCCGCTGGACCTCGACTTGCCCGCTGATCTGGTCCGGGCCGCGAAGGGACGCCTGACGGTACGCTTCGTCGCCCAGCCCGGCTCGGTGGCGGGAGGACTGTACGGGCTGCGGCTAATGAAGGCCCGCTAGACCGCCCAGCCATCCTCGCGCGCTTGCGCGAGTGCGATTCCAGCTTCAGGGCTGCTCGTATGTCCAGCCGCGCGCCCGCGCCCTTTCCGCGAGGGCTTGGGCTTTGGCTTTCACCTTGCCCGCTGACCCAAGGCTTGTGTAGTCGATGACCGCATGCTCGGCGAATGGCTCTGTGTCCGGCCGCCAGGTCAGTCCGACGGCGCTCACCTCGTCCACGCTAACCGACACTGTTCCCACGGCCTTCAGTCCCAGGGTTGCGGTGTAGTGGTGAAAGCTTGGTTCGGGCGCGATCAGGGCGCCGTCATATACCGAGAGCAGGCCTGAATCTTTCGGGGTCGGGTTGAAAGCCTGGCTGCTGATCCGGCCTTCCTGTACCCAAGAAGGATTCACCTGTCGGTGCAACAGATGTTGTTCGTCCGTCATTCAGCGTCGCTTTGCGCTTCACTGTGTCGAAGGACCAGGTTCGCCAGAGCCTCCCATTGGTCCGACTCATCAAGCCCCAGGCGGGCCTCTTCGAGAACTTCGCCATCCGAGGTGCGGGATACAAGCACCTCAGCCATGTGGTCCACCAGGTCTACCTCCGCGGCAACGGACCCTTGCGGGGTGCTCCACTCCAGCTGTACCCGGCCATCGGGAGTCGGGTAGGCGTAGGGCAGTGCGACCTCGTCGGGCCACACTTCCGTCCATGCCTTCGATAGCCAAGCAAGGCCCGCCGGCAAGAGCCGCACGCCTTGTCCGTCCATCCACCCGTCGCGAAGCAATGCGAGGCTTTCGAGGCGGGCCGGCACGTCCAGCGGATCGAGCGGCTCGATTCGGGTGACTTGTTCGATGCGTTTGCGGTTGTCGCTCTGGTCGCGTACCACGGCACCCTCGACCATGACGAGCGACTCGCCGTAGGCACCCAAGGCACCCAGGGCAGCGTCGCGCAACTCGCCGCTGAACTGGCCAACTACCTTTTCGCCGCTGATGAGTTTCAGCGTGAAGGTGCGGTTCTCCAGATTCAGCTCGGACATCGAGCCCCGCACGGATTCCTCTGTCCGATACACGCCTGCGGACTTCAGTACCAACGTCTTCCGCACTCGCTTGTCGTAAATCACGACATCGTTGGCAGCAGTGGCGCGCGTGAACTCGACCCTTTCATCTTCCCTCAGGAAACGACCGAACTGGTCAAAGTAGGCCAGGAGCGACTTAGGAAGGAGATCGTCGATGGACTGCCCTTGGGACGCAGCCTGGATGGTGTCCAGTACCCGGTCTCGTGCCTTGTCGAACCATTCCGAGAATGCGTCATGGACCAGACTGCCCTGAGGGAGAGGGCGCTCCAGGACCGGAACGGCGCTGCCTTCCTCTACTTGCGACAGGTGTATGGCGAAGTTCTGCGTGAAGCCTCGCGGCGTCCGCCTGCGACGGGGAAACTGCTCCAAATACAGCCACCGCGCAACTTCCACGATAAGGCCCTCGAACGCCGCCCAGTCCTTCAGGACCTCTACGGGTATCGAGTGGTCGTCGAATCGTTTGCCGACGAGGCGAGGTCTTAGGAATTCGGTCTTCACGGCCTATGGCGGGCAGCTCTGCCGCCAACCCTGCAGAACGGACTTGCATCGTACACCGCGCCTTTTTGCGGGGAGAGGGTTATGTTGGCCCTCAGGCACCCCTTTCCACTCTCAACAGGCCCGGTTGCGCATCCAGTCCGCCGTATCGAACAGCGACTTCTCCAGCCGCTCCCGCAACGCCTCGGGCACGTTGCACTCGGCCATCGCCTGGTACATGCAGGCGAGCCACTGGTCGCGCTCGATCTGGCCGATGGAGAAAGGCAGGTGCCGCGCGCGCAGGCGCGGGTGGCCGAAGCGCTCGATGTAGTGGTTGGGGCCGCCCAGCCAGCCGCAGAGGAACCAGAACAGCTTCTGGCGCGCGGAGTGCAGGTCCGAGCCGTGGACGCCGCGCAGCACGGCGTAGGCCGGCTCCAGGTCCATCAGGTCGTAGAAGCGGTCGACCAGGGCCTGCACGCCGGCTTCGCCGCCGAGCATCTCGAAAGGGGTCGTGCCCGGCGCGGGGCGGTCGTCTTCGTGGTCAGTGCTCATCAGGCGGTCAATCGGGTGGCCGCCGCGACCACGCCTTGCGCGGCCGGGCAACCCGGGAAGGCCTCGAGCAGCAGCTGGCGCCTCGTCACGGCCTCGCGCACGGTCTTGTCGGTGGCCACCTCGCCCAGGAACTCCAGCTTCACCGGCGCATCGAGGCCAGGCGTGACGTAACGGTCGACCACCTGCTGCAGCTGGCCGCGGATGATGCGGCCGTCGCCGGGGCGGGTGACCTGGTTGACGAGCAGCCGCAGGTCGCGCCGGCCCTGGGTCGTGGCCAGGACCTTGATGGTGGCGTAGGCGTCGGTCAGCGCGGTCGGCTCGGGCGTGGTGACGATCAGCACCTCGTCGGCCAGCGACACGGTGTAGAGCACGACGTCGGAGATGCCGGCGCCGGTATCCAGCAGGATTCGGTCGAACTGCGGCCGCACCTGGGCCACCGTCTCGACCAGCCGCTCGCGCACCTCGGGCGTGAGCCGCGAGTACTCGACCATGCCCGAGCCGGCCAGCAGCACGTGGAAGCCGCCGGGCGCCGGCACGATGGCCTGCTCGAGCGTGTTCTTGCCGGTGAACACGTCGTGCAGCGTGATCTTGGGGAAAAGGTTGAGCACGACGTCCAGGTTGGCCAGGCCCAGGTCGGCATCCAGCACCAGCACGCGCTCGCCCTGGCGGGCCAGCGCGGCGGCGAGGTTGGCAGAGACAAAGGTCTTGCCCACGCCGCCCTTGCCGCTGGTGACGGCGGTGATGCGGGCCTGCCTGGAAGGCGCTGCGGGAACTGGGCTCATTCGAATTCCCCGAAGTTCGAGGTGCCGAACAGCAGGCCCTTCTCCTCGGCGCTGACGATGGACACGGGCGTGGGCTCCAGGCAGGTGCGGTTGCGGCCTTCGGCCTTGGCGCGGTAGAGCTGCAGGTCGGCCCGCTCCATCCACAGGTTGGCGGTCGACCGCACCCATTGCGGCGCGTAGGCGCCGCCCACGCTGACCGTGACGCCCAGCGTCTGCGAGGGGGTGATGCGGATCGCCCGGGCCTCGATGTGGGTGCGCAGCCTCTCGGCGACGGTCAGCCCGAAGGCGGGCGGGCAGTTGGGCAGGATGATCGCGAACTCCTCGCCGCCGATGCGCGCCGGCAGGTCCATGGGCCGCACCGTCTCGCGCAGCGACTCGGCCACGGCCTGGATGACGAGGTCGCCCACGGCGTGGCCGTGGGTGTCGTTCACCCGCTTGAAATGGTCGATGTCCAGCAGCAGCAGCAGTGCCGGCTCGCCGGAGCGGGCGACGCGGTCGATCTCGCGGGCCAGGCCCGATTCGAAGCTGCGGCGGTTGGCCAGGCCGGTCAGCGCATCGCGGCTGGAAAGATCGCACAGGGCGTCGATCAGCCCCTGCATCCACGCCGCGCTGCCAGGCGCGCCGGGCGGCATGGGATGCCCCGACTGCTGCAGCAGCTGCAAGGCCTGCTCGACCCGCACCGTGTTGGCGGGGTCGGCGGGCGGACGGCTGGGCGCGGCACTCACTCGGCAGGCGTGAAATTTGACGAGGGCGGGGAGGTTTCGACGCAGTCTAGCAGTGCACCTTCGGGCGACTGTTGCCGAATAAGGAAGGGGAACCGGGCCCAACTCCGCCGGCCTGCCCCTCGCCCGGCGGGCAGACTGCCGGCATCCCCCATTGCCGCCCGCCCGGCCGCCTCGCGGCGCCGGCGGCAGGCCCGGAACGACCGCCACGCGATGCCTTCGACGACACGATGAGCTCCCTGCTAGACGCCCCCAGCCGCCCCGCCGAGCTCGACACCACCATCGAACAGGAGTTCAGCTTCGCCAGCGCCGACTTCGAGCGCGTGCGCAAGCTCATCTACCAGCGCGCCGGCATCAGCCTGCACGACGGCAAGCGCGCGATGGTCTACAGCCGGCTGTCCCGCCGCCTGCGCGAGACGGGGCACCGCAGCTTCAAGGACTACCTGCAGTGGCTCGAGGGCGCCACCGGCCCCTCGGGCGACCAGGAGTGGCAGGAGTTCATCAACTGCCTGACCACCAACCTCACCTCCTTCTTCCGCGAGGACCACCACTTCCACGCCCTGGCCGACGCGCTGCGCCACCTGTCCAACCGCAGCCCGCGGATCTGGTGCAACGCCGCCTCGACCGGCGAGGAGCCCTACTCCATCGCCATGGTGCTGGCCGAGGCCCTGGGCAGCGGCTCGGGCGGCAAGGTGCTGGCCACCGACATCGACACCAAGGTGCTGGCCACGGCGCAGCGCGGCGTCTACCCGGCCGACTCGCGCGGACTTTCGCCCGAGCGGCTGAAGAGGCATTTCATGCGCGGCACCGGCAGCAACGCCGGCTTCATCCGCGTCAAGCCGGAGCTGGCCAAGACGATCGATTTCCGTCCGTTCAACCTGATGAGCACCCACTGGGCCATGGGCGAGCCCTTCGACATGGTCTTCTGCCGCAACGTGATGATCTATTTCGACCACGACACGCAGCGCAAGGTGCTCGAGCGCATCCACGGCGTTCTCAAGCCGGGCGGCCTGCTCTTCGTCGGCCACTCCGAGAACTTCACCGACTCGCGCGACCTGTTCCACCTGCAGGGCAAGACGATCTACAAGCGCGTGTAGCCAGGCGCTGCCGCGAGAAACCTCCACGCGACTTCACCGACTCCACCATGGCCACCCTGCCCTTCGCCTCCGCCGCCCCGCGAGCCGCCACGCCGCCTCCCCTGGCCTCCGCCGGCATCGTCGGCCGCACGCCGCGGCTGGACCGGCTCAAGGCCCAGCCGCGCAAGCCCGGCGAGGCGTCCTTCTTCTTCTACGACGCGCACTTCAAGAACGAGGCGGTGAAGGTGCTGCCCGGCGAGTACTACTGCGACACCGAGGACCTGCTGGTGATGACCACGCTGGGCTCGTGCATCGCGGCCTGCCTGTGGGACCGCCA